>NZ_JBSFHW010000022.1:0-162529 GCF_053597275.1 Streptomyces sp. NPDC001492
GCGGAGTCGTCCGAGAGGAGGAAGGCGACGAGCGACGCGAAGTCGTCCACCGTGCCGGTGCGGCCGAGCGGGGTCAGACGGAGGTTCGCCACGCGCGTCCCCGGAACGCCTCCGCGTCCCAGACCCCGTCCAGCCGCGGCGCGAGCCAACTCGGCGCGTTCGTACGGAAGCCGGAGGGCCGCAGCGAGCCCGCTCCGGCGGGCAGCGCCCCCAGCAGCGGCGCGCCCGCCACGTCCGGCAGGTCCACCACGTTGCAGCGGGAGGCGAGGTCGGGGGACCCGGGCCAGCTGCCGATCACGATTCCGGCCAGGTCGAGCCGACGGGACCGGAGTTCATGTGCGGTCAACTCCGTCGAGTTCAGCGTGCCCAGGCCGGCCGACGCCACCACCAGCACCGGTGCCTTCAGCAGCTCCGCCGCGTCCGCCAGCGTCCCGCCCTGCTGGTCGAAGCGGACGAGCAGCCCGCCCGCCCCCTCCACCAGCACCAGGTCGTGCTCGGCGGCCAGCTTGGCGGCTGCCTCGGCGACGTCCTGCGGGCGCACCGGGGTCATCCCGGCCCGCCGGGCCGCCGTCCCCGGCGCCAACGGCTCGGGATAGCGGGCGATTTCGGCCGCCGTCACACCACCCGCGAGCCGGGCGACCTCGGCGGCGTCTCCGGGCTCGTCCGGCCCGACGCCCGTCTGCGCGGCCTTCAGCACGGCCACCGACCGGCCGGCCGCGAGCGCGCAGGCGGCGACCGCGGCGGTCGTGACCGTCTTGCCGACCTCCGTGCCGGTACCCGTGATCACCAGGATCGTCATGCCGTTCTCATCCCTCCCGCGCCGCCGCGCACACCGCGCGCGCGATCCGTGCCACGTCGGCGTCCCCGGTGACGTACGGCGGCATCGTGTAGATCAGATCGCGGAACGGCCGCAGCCACACGCCCTCGCGCACGGCCGCGTCCGTCGCCGCCTTCATGTCGACGGAGTGGTCCAGCTGCACGACCCCGATGGCGCCGAGGACCCGTACGTCCTGCACGCCCGGAAGGTCGAGCGCCGGTGCCAGCCCGTCCCGCAGACCCGTCTCGATCCGCTTGACCTCGCCGAGCCAGTCCTGGCCGAGCAGCAGCTCGATCGAGGCGCAGGCGACGGACGCGGCCAGAGGGTTGCCCATGAAGGTGGGACCGTGGGCCAGGACCGGCACCTCGCCCTGCGAGATGCCGTCGGCCACGCGGGACGTGCACAGCGTCGCCGCCATCGTCACATAGCCGCCGGTCAGCGCCTTGCCCACGCACATCACGTCCGGCGTCACGGCCGCGTGGTCGGCCGCGAACAGGGCGCCCGTACGGCCGAACCCGGTCGCGATCTCGTCGAACACCAGCAGCACGTCATGCGCGTCGCACGCCTCCCGCAGCACCCGCAGATACGCGGGGGAGTGGAAGCGCATCCCGCCCGCGCCCTGCACCACCGGCTCGACGATCACGGCGGCCAGTTCACCGGCGTGCCGCTCGATCGCCGAGCGCAGCTGCTCCGCGTACGACTCCTCGTACGCGACCGGGGGCGCGTCCACGAACACCTGGCGCGGCAGTACACCGCTCCACAGCTCGTGCATTCCGCCCTCGGGGTCGCACACCGACATGGGCTGCCAGGTGTCGCCGTGATAGCCGCCGCGCCAGGTCAGCAGCCGCTGTTTGCCGGGGCGGCCCAGTGAACGCCAGTACTGCAGGCACATCTTGGCCGCGACCTCGACCGACACCGACCCGGAGTCGGCGAGGAAGACATGCTCCAGACCGTCGGGCGACATGTCGACAAGGTGCTTTGTGAGCCGGACGGCGGGCTCGTGGGTGAGCCCGCCGAACATCACATGGCTCATCCGGCCGAGCTGCTCGCGCGCGGCCTCGTTGAGCACCGGGTGGTTGTAGCCGTGGATGGCCGACCACCAGGACGACATGCCGTCGACCAGCTCGCCCGAGCCGTCCGCGAGCCGCAGCCGCACCCCGCTCGCCGACTCGACGACGAGCGGTTCGACGCGGCCGGGCATGGGCCCGTACGGATGCCAGACGTGCCGCCGGTCGAGCTCCAGCAGCTCGGAGACGGGCAGGTCAGGCATTGGGCGCGAGATCCGTTCCGACACCGCGGTGGCGCATGGCGACCAGGTCGGTGCGGGGCTCGGCGGAGGGCGCCGGGGCCGCCGTACCGCAGACGCCGCCGTCCGCGTGCGACCCGCAGCCGCCGTCCTGGTGGGAGCCGCAGCCGGTCCCGGCGTGCGAACCACAGCCCCCGCCGGCGGCGGCCCGGTGCTCGGGCAGGGTCACCTCGCCGGCGCCCTCCACCTCGAAGCCGGCGTCCGCGATCATCTCCAGGTCGGCCTTGCCGGCCTGGCCCTCGCTGGTGAGGTAGTCGCCGAGGAAGATCGAGTTGGCCAGGTTCAGGGCCAGGGGCTGCATGGTGCGCAGATGGACCTCGCGGCCGCCGGCGATGCGCACCTCGACGTCCGGGCACACGAACCGCACCATCGCCAGGATCCGCAGACAGCGCTGCGGGGTGAGGTGCCACTCCTTGGCGAGCGGGGTGCCCTCCATCGGGATCAGGAAGTTCACCGGCACCGAGTCCGGGTCCAGTTCGCGCAGCGAGAAGACCACGTCGACCAGGTCCTCGTCGCTCTCGCCCATGCCCGCGATCAGACCGGAGCACGCGGACAGACCGGCCGCGTGCGCCTTGTTCACGGTGTCCACCCGGTCGGCGTACGTGTGCGTGGTCGTGATGTCCCCGTACGTCGCCTCGGACGTGTTCAGGTTGTGGTTGTAGGCGTCCGCGCCCGCCTCGCGCAGCCGCTCCGCCTGGCCCTCGGAGAGCAGACCGAGACAGGCGCACACCTCGACGCCCTCGTTCTGCTCCTTGATCGCCTTGATGGTGCCGGCGACCCGGTCCACGTCCCGGTCGGTCGGCCCGCGCCCGGACGCCACCAGGCACACCCGCTTGGCGCCACCCGCCAGACCGGCCGCCGCGGCCTGCGAGGCCTCGTCCGGCTTGATCCAGGTGTACTTCAGGATGTCGGCCTTGGAACCGAGCCGCTGGGAGCAGTACGAGCAGTCCTCCGGACACAGTCCGGACTTCAAGTTGACGAGGTAGTTGAGTTTCACCCGTCGGCCGAACCAGTGCCGGCGCACCTTTCCGGCCGCGGCCACCACATCGAGCACGTCGTCGTCGGAAGTGGCGAGGACGGCCAGAGCTTCCTCGCGGGTCGGCAGCTCGCGCCGAAGCCCCTTGTCCACCAGCGTGTTCAGCAGGTCCATGAGAGCCGATCCTGTCCTACGGAAGCGCTCCCGGCCAAGGAGAGATTGAACAAGAGGGACACTTCGTCGTGTGTGTATTGCCACACCATGGGGTGCGGGCCGTCCGGCTAGTGTCTGTTCACTGCCTACAAAAGCCCCGGAGGAGCCATGGCGTTCGGCTGGATCGACGAACAGGCGCGGCTGCGCCGCCGCGCCGGACTCGTACGGACCCTGCGCCCGCGCCCGGCCGACTCCCCGCTGCTGGACCTCGCGAGCAACGACTACCTGGGCCTGACCCACCATCCGGCCATTGCCGAGGGCGCGGCGCAGGCCGCGCGGACCTGGGGCGGCGGCTCGACCGGTTCGCGACTGGTCACCGGTACGACGGAACTCCACACCGAGCTGGAGCGCGAACTCGCCGACTTCTGCGGTTTCGAGGCGGCACTCGTCTTCTCCTCCGGCTACGCGGCCAACCTCGCCGCGGTCACCGCGCTGGCTCCGCACGGCTCGCTGATCGTCTCCGACGCGGGCAACCACGCCTCCCTCATCGACGGCTGCCGGCTGGCCCGGGGCACCACCCAGGTCGTCGGGCACGCCGACCCGGAGGCGGTGCGCAAGGCGCTGCAGACCCACGAGGACAGCGCGGCCGGCGCGGTCGTCGTCTCCGACACGGTCTTCTCGGTCGACGGCGACGCCGCCCCGCTGGCCGAACTGGCCGCCGCCTGCCGGGAGCGCGGCGCCGGCCTGCTGGTCGACGACGCGCACGGCCTCGGCGTCCTCGGTGACGGCGGCCGTGGCGCCCCGTACGCGGCGGGCCTGGCGGGCGCCGACGACGTGGTCGTGACCGCCACGCTGTCCAAGTCGCTCGGCAGCCAGGGCGGAGTCGTCCTCGGCCCCGCCCGGGTCATCGACCACCTCGTCAACGCGGCCCGCACCTTCATCTTCGACACGGGCCTCGCGCCCGCCGCGGCGGGCGCGGCTCTCGCGGCACTGCGACTGCTGCGCCGCGAGCCGGAGCGTGCGGCACGCGCGCGTGCCGTCGCCGCCGAACTGCACGCACGCCTGACCGCCGCGGGTCACGAGGCGGTACGCCCGGACGCCGCGGTGGTCTCCGTGCGTGCTCCGTCCCCGGAGGGGGCCGTGCAGTGGGCGGCCGACTGCCGTACGGCAGGCCTCGCCGTGGGCTGCTTCCGTCCTCCTTCCGTCCCCGACGGCATCTCACGGCTCAGGTTGACCGCCCGCGCGGACCTCTCCGAGGCACAGATCGAACGCGCTGTACATGTGATCGGCGAGACGCGACCATGAGTCGGCGTGACACGGCCGTGTGCCGCACGATGCGGAACTGATCGGAACTGGTCAGGGCCGATCGGGACTGATCAGGACTTGTATGCGGCCGTGAAGTCCGTCCAGCTCTCGGGGGAGAGGAGCAGGGCGGGCCCGGCCGGGTCCTTGGAGTCGCGCACGGCGAGCAGCCCGGCCCACGGGCCGGAGCGCGGCCGTGCCGTCTCGACGCAGTTGTTCGCGCCCGTGCTGTAGCTGCTCCGCAGCCACCGCACGCCGTGCAGATCGGTACTGGAAGGTACGTTCCGAGGCAGAGCTGACATGGTGCCTCCTTACGCGCCGTCACCTATCCCGGCGATGTAATCCAACGAGTCCTCGGGCGAAAGGGCGTGGCTCTGAAGGGCGTTGAAGGCCTCGGTATAGGCCCGGAGGTCTTCTTTCCGTTCGAGGTAGAGGCTACTCGTCAAGTGGTCGAGAACAACCACGTCCAGATCGGAAGTGCTCGAAAATGAGAAGATTACGAAAGGTCCGGTGACGCCGACATGCGCCCCGGCGGCGAACGGCAGTACCTGAAGCCGCACTTGAGGTAGACGCGCCGCCTCCAGGAGCCGTTCGAGCTGCTGCTCCATGACGTCGGGGCCGCCGATCTCCCGGCGTAGTACCGCCTCGTCCAGTACCGCGCTCAGCTCCAGCGGTGGATCCGAACGCAGTACGTCCTGCCTGGCCAGCCGTACCTCGACCAGGGCGTCGAGCCGTTCGTCGTCCAGGCCGCCGACCGCTGCCCGGGTCACCGCACGCGCGTACGCGGGCGTCTGCAGAAGGCCGGGCACCACGGACGTCTCCAGCGTGCTCATCGCGCTCGCCTGGGACTCCAGACTGATGAAATCGCGGTAGGTCGGCGGCAGTACCCCGCGATAGGCGTGCCACCAGTGATGCCGGCCGCCTCCCTCGTCGGATCCTGCCAACACCAGCAGCAATTCACGGAGTTGGGCGTCCGCCACGGCGTAGACGTCCAGGAGTAACCGCACATCGGCCGGTTTCACCCCGCTGGCGCCGGTCTCGATCCGGCTCACCTTCGACTGGTGCCAGCCCGCGAGCCGGGCGGCCTCACCACTGGTGAGCCCCGCGCTCGTGCGTAACGCACGCAGTTCGGCGCCCAGTTTCCGGCGGCGCACCGCGGGACCGTGTTGCATGCGCTTCTCCTTACTCCTTCCGTGCCACCCAAATACGGTCTCTCGTCGCAGAGTTCACCGCTTTGAGGGACAGATATATGCATATCTTGGTGGATCGCCACCCGTGACGGGTGCGGTAATGGCAGTCTGGCGACGAAGCACCAGTCCGGGACCGTACTCGAACCATCCGCTCCGTGTCGGACTCCGGTCCCGTGGGAAAGGGACGACCGCGCCATGGCAGACTATTTGGAAGCATCCGTCACTCTGCCGAGCGATCCCGCCTCGGTCTCCGCGGCCCGCGGCTTCGTGGTCACCACATTGGCCGAGTGGGGACTGCCGGCGGACACGGAGGCCGCCGAGACCATCCGCCTCATCGTCTCCGAACTCGCCACCAACTCGGTACAGCACACCTTCGGTCAGTCACCCACCTTCACGGTGGACATCGAACTCCACCGGGACGAGCAGCTCCGCATCGGTGTCACCGACAGCCACCCCCGCTTCCCCAAGCGGCTGCCCGCCGCCGTGCAGCAGGACAACGGCCGCGGCATGGTGATCATCCGCTGGCTCGCTGCCGAATGCGGTGGCCGACTGCATGTCCGCCCCACCCGCGAGGGCGGCAAGACGGTCACCATCGAACTCCCGTGGACGGTACCGGCCCATCCCGTGACGGCGGCGGGGCAGCAGGAGCCGTAGTCGCTCAACCGAGCCGCGCCCGGCTGAACGCCCCGCGCAACAGTGCCCGGAAGGCGTCCGTGGCCGGTGCCGTCTCGTCGGGACGGTGGGCGGCCCATCTCCGGTACGACCCCGACCCCGAGCCCCACGCTGACCAGCGCGCACCCCAAGGCGTACCCCGGAGTTCGGACCAGTGGCTGGTTCGTAGTCCACGACGGTCAACTCCCCGTCGGGATGTGCCCGGCGGAACGCGCTGAGCACCGGCGGCAGCAGGATCCCCGCCGGCTGGAACGTCCCCCAGCCGCAGCGTGCCGTCCGACAGCCCGGTCAGCTGCGCCAGTTCGTGCCGCACCCGCTCCAATTCGTCCAGCACCCGGCGCGCCCGGGCGACGAGCAGCTTTCCCGCACCCGTCAGGCGCGCCCCGCGGTGATGCCGCACGAGCAGTGCTGCGCCGGCCTCCCGCTCCAGCTTCGCCGGCTGTGGGGAGAGCGCGGGCGCCGTACAGCCGAGCCGCTCGGCGGCGCGGGTGATCGAGCCCGCCTCCGCCACGGCCCCCAGCGCGGCGAGCCGCGTCGGATCGTACATGGCGGGTTCCTGCCCGCAGCCCCCGCTGCCTTGAGCAACTCTTGGGGGAAACGCCCTCGTCTCCGGCCGGGCCGGTGTCGCCTGCGCAGTCGGTGTCGGGGGCGGGCTGCTCCTGCGCACGGCGCTTGCGGTGGCCGGCGTCGCCGCGGTCCTCGCCGCCGTTCCGGCGCTTCCGGGCACTCCGGCTGCTCGGCGGCGCCTGCGTGCTGTATCTGGGCCTGAGGACGCCGCGGGGCTGTGCCGGTCCCGTACGGGGACAGTCGAGGTGCCGGTGTCCGCCGCTCGCGCCCTGGTGTGGTTTCCGGCGGTGGCCCTGCTGGTGGACCGCCTCGGCCGGTGGCTGCGCGGGCCGCGCGCCGCGCATGCCGTCGAGGGGACGACCGATCACCGGGGCCGAAGCAGAGCGTGATGCGCGTGCCCGCCCACCAGGTCGTGCTGTCACGCGTCACGTTGTCACATGGATCCCGGCTTGGAGGAGGGTGCAGGCCGGGATCCACGCCCTGAGAATCGGATATTAGCGGTCATTCTTGCGGGCGCTGTCACGCTCCAACCGGGGTGCGTGACAGTGGCGTTGGGGGTACGTGACAACAAGATCCGTCACTTTCGGTGAGCGTGACAGGGTGCCGTTCGCCGCCATGTCACAGGCTCACAGGTCTCCTCTCGGGAGCCTGTCCACCTGGGGATTCGAGGGTTCGACGTCACAGGCAAACAGGGCGATCCGAATATTCGAGCTCTCAGGCTCCCAGGCGTGTCACAGGTTGCCGGGGAGCCTGAGAGGTTGCCCTGGGCGATCAGGACCGGGCCGCGGGCCAGACGTGTGGATCACGGCACTGCCCGCAGGCAGCGCACCCGGCGCACTCCATGCAGAACTGCTTCGTGCCTGTTTGTGAACCGGCCCCGGGGCCTCTACACCGGGGCTGCTGCGGCCTCTCCCTCTGCACCTTGCTGAGGATGTGGCAGAAAAACCACGTGGCGCATGGGGTGCTTCTTCAGGGGGTCTTCCGTGCGTCGCCCCTCCGCCTCGGGCGTTGGTCCGCAATGATCACTCAGAGCGATCACTTGATCGGCGTCCGGATTCAGTAGGGAGAGGCTCACATGCTGGAAGGCATCGACGACGGCATGAAGAAGACCATTATCGAGGAACTGGCCCTCGATGTGGATCACCTCGGGGACGCGTTGAACAACAGCGCGACGCTTGACTGGATCACGGACGATCTTGGCAGGGTGAATCTGGCTGCGAGGTTGGAGCAGATGTACGGCGTCGACGACGTCGCTTTCGATAAGTGGGTCACTGTCCAGGACGTCATCGACACCATCCACTCGCTTCAGACAAGGTGAGGCCAGCAGCGGAGCGGGAGCCAGCCGTCGCAGAGCTGCCGGGCTTCCCGGTCCCTGGATGACCCTTCTGATGAGCTGCCACAGCACGTACGCCGCATCTGTCACGCGTTGTCACGCGAGCCCCACCGGTATCCGTTCGGGGAGCGGTCACAGTGACCGCTCCCCGAACGGATACACAAAGCTCTCATTCCGGGCTGTTGGCCGTGGACGTGCTGGTATCGGGTTCAGAAACAGGCACTTCGGAGGCGCGGGCACCAGCAGATCGGGTTGTAGTCGGGGTCGTCCTCGCCTTCGAAGTACGGCTCGCCCAGCGGGGGCGCGTAGTCGACGTGGACCTGGCCGTCGGCCGTCAGCTCTTCGTGCCGGGTGCCGCACCAGGTCGACTTCACCCACACGGCGACGACCGTGTCCGGGTCGCCCGTCACAACGCGGTCCCCGGGCGCAGGCCGGCTCCGGCTTCGTGGGCGCGGGCGAGCAGGGCGTTGACGGCGATCGCGGCCGCGGGGTCGGAGTCGGGCAGCCGGTTGACGCCGGCCCGCTCGGCCTCGCTCAACCCATCCAGGAGGCCGGTGCGGGCGAGGGCGCGCAGCAGGGCGTGGCGCAGCACGTCGGGGGCGAGGGCGGCGCGGTGGGCGGCTTCGGCTTCCCGATCCTGGCGGCGCCGCTCGTCCTCCAGCTGCCGAGCGTGCTCGCGTTCGGCGTCGGCGGCGAGCTCGTCCTGGACGAAGGCGTCGGTGTCCGGGTCGTACGTGCCGTCGGCGGTGGCGAGCAGCTGCACAATGCGCGTCCACTCCGCGACTTCGGCCGGACCGCGCTCATCACCGGCCAGGTCCTCGCGGTCGCGGTCCCTGTGCTGCTGCAGCTCCGCCTCCTCGAGGGCGGCAGCCGCCTCGGGTGGGTCATGCCGCGGGCCCGCCGACGGGGGTGCTCACACGAGCCTCCGGGTAAACGAACAGACAGATGGACCGCTGAGCGCTGGGTGCAGTGGATGACTGGGCCGAAGCACGATAGTTGTCACCGGCAGAGCCGGATGACTCGGCGAATCAGACCGAACGAAGCAGCTTGGTTGTCACCGACGAGGCATGAGGCTTGTCACAACTGCTCATTCAGCAGCCTTTCTGTCACCAGTCCCGCGACCAACTGCTGGAGGGGTGCGCAGCCGTAGACGTTCTCCCTGAGGCCCGAACATGATCAGATACTCGACCGGTCCGTCGGATCCGGCGTTCGCGACTCCGTGAAGGATGCGGGTGTCGAATTCGACGACGTCCCCGGCAGTCAGGACGAGGTCCTGGCTACCGAGTGCGAGCCACAACCGCCCGTACAGTACACACAGCCACTCGTAGCCCTCGTGGGACACCTGCCGAGGCCGCCCGGGCGGCCTCTCGACGGCAGGCAGGACATGCTTGTGGGCGTGCAGGCCGCCGACGTACCGGGTCAGCGGCAACACCGCCTTGTCGTCGCCGAAGCTGTGCGGCGCCGTGCTGCGGGGCTCGGCCGCAGGGGCGGGTGCGGTGCCGACCAGCTCGTCCAGGGAGACTCCGTATTCCTTCGCCAGCTGGAGCACCACCTCCAGGGTGGGCTTGCGCCGGCCGGTCTCGATCCGCGACAGCGTACTGGGCGAGATGCCGGTTGCGCGGCTGACATCGGCGAGTGTGACGCCACGGCGCTCGCGCACGACCCGCAGCCGGGGCCCCATAACCGCCAGCGTCTGCGCCACGTTGTCTCCTGCCACCGTCCCCGTTCCTTTCGCTGTGCCGCTTCACCGCCTTGGCCTGCAAGGTTGCCAGAATGGCAACGCTGATCGCGTCGAGTGGCCGCCGGGCCGCATGATCGATGGGTACCTGCGGCCGCCCGCGAACCGAGGAGAAGTCGCCCATGCGATCCGAGCCGACCGTCGCACTCCGCCACCGCATCGTCGAGGCCCCGGCCGGGCGCCTGCACCTGGTCGAGCAGGGCTGCGGCCCGCTGGTCCTGCTCGTGCACGGCTTCCCCGAGTCCTGGTACTCCTGGCGCCGCCAGCTCCCGGTCCTCGCCGCGGCCGGGTACCGGGCGGTGGCGATCGACGTACGTGGCTACGGCCGCTCCTCCAAGCCCGCCGCGACCGACGCCTACCGAATGCTCGACCTGGTGGAGGACAACGTCGCCGTAGTGGATGCCCTCGGCGAGGAAAGCGCGGTGGTCGTCGGCCACGACTGGGGCTCCAACATCGCCGCTGCCTCCGCCCTGCTCCACCCCGGAGTCTTCCGCGCGGTCGGCTTGCTGAGCGTCCCGTACGCGCCGCCCGGCGGCCCCCGCCCCACCGACATCTTCGGCCGGATCGGCGGGCCCGAGCAGGAGTTCTACGTCTCCTACTTCCAGGAGCCCGGCCGCGCCGAGGCGGAGATCGAGCCCGATGTCCGGGGCTGGCTCGCGGGCTTCTACGCGGCCCTGTCCGCAGGCACCATGCCAGCCGAGGGCGAGCCCGACCCGCACTTCGTCGCCCACGGCGGCCAGCTGCGCGACCGTTTCCCCGCCGGCCCGCTCCCGGCCTGGTTGAGCGAGGAGGACCTCGACGTCTACGCGGGGGAGTTCGAGCGCACCGGCCTGACCGGCGCCCTCAACCGCTACCGCAACATGGACCGCGACTGGGAAGACCTCGCCCCCCACCGCGGATCCCCCATCAAACAGCCCGCCTTGTTCGTCGGCGGCGCACTGGACGCTTCCACCACCTGGATGGCCGATGCCATCGACGCCCACCCCATCACCCTCCCCGCCCTGTCCGCCTCCCACCTCCTGGGCGGCTGCGGCCACTGGGTCCAGCAGGAACGCCCCGACGAGGTCAACAGCCTGCTGATCGACTGGCTCGCCACTATTCAGGGCTGAACCAGGCGGGCTACCGCGGGCGGGCCGCGCAGAGGCAGCGCATGGCGGTCTACTCGGTGATGCCGAACAGCCATACCGCACGTACTCCACTACGCCGGTGACAACAAGCGTCCTACGTGACAACTACCGTGCTTCGGCTCAATGACACAGGTTTATAGCAGTTCTGAATTCTGCGCTGCTAAACCGAGATGTCCAGCCATTTCGACGTCGGTGAAATCCGCTCTCAGGCCCGGTCGGGTGGTGCCAAACTCCTGGAAATAGGAGTACGTGATGGCTTCTGCGAGCACCGGTTGGAGGTCCTCGTCCGTCGCATGCTGCCGTGCCTGTGCTCTGACCTGCGGGTGCCACTGGTCCTCAGTCGCTTCAGCCAGGGCTGCCTGGAGGCGCTTCTGGGGCTTCTTGGAGGCGCCGGAGAGGTAGCGCTCGACTGTGCTGCGAGAGACCCCCAGAGTGGCGGCAAGGGCCTTGGTGGAGCTCTTGGCGCGCGTGCGAAGGAATTTCATCTGGGCTTGCGCGGATTTCGGCGCCGGGCGGCGCGCTCCGCACGCTTCAGGGCATCGAGGATCCGGACCTTGGCCTGTGGGCGGGCTGGCTGCTGCATGTCGTCGCTGTCAGTCATTCGGCCATGAGACGCCCGCTCCCCTGTGGACAGAGCACGCCGGGCGTCGGGAAGGATGGGCAGAACATCATCTGTGACGACGCAGCACAGGTGGCAAATCAGCACGCTTGTTGGCAAATGACGTTGCTGTTGTGCTCTGTGGCTACTCTGCGAAACACCTCTGTGCGAGTCCCCTCACGCGGGCTGCAGGCCGAGTGCAGTGCGGGATTCGCCTACGAGGCGCAGTGAACCGAGGACGACGATCAGGCCGCCGGGCCCGGCGAGTTCGGTGGCCCGGTGCAGCGCCGATGGGGTGTCTTCGGCTGTCAGGCACGGCCCCCGGCGGCCGGGCATGAGGTGGGTGTGCAAGGTGGTGGGGCTCGCGGCCTGGTGCGAGTCGGTGCGGGTAAGGACCAGGGGCCAGTCCGAGGGTAGTGGCACGAGCATGCCGGAAACGTCCTTGTCGTGCATCGCGGCGAAGACCAGTACCGGCGGGCCTGAGTGGTCGCCAGCGCGGGCATGACACAGGATTTCCGGTGCGGCGGCCGCAACACCTTGCGGATTGGTGGCACCTTCCAGAAGGACGCGGCCCGCCCAGTCGCGCAACCGGGCGCGGGGAATGAGTTCAAGGCGGCCGGGCCAACGCGTGGCTGCCAGTCGTGAGCGCAACTGTTCGCCCTCCGGCTCGCGGATGTAACCGCGTTCGGCCATCGCGTCCACAGAGGCGATGGCGAGAGCGAGGTTGTGGTGCTGATGCGCGCCGGACAGAGAGCAGGGGAGATCGCGATGCACGGCGCGGGGAGTGGTCACATCCACCAGCGTCACGGGGCCGCGGTTGCCGTCGCGGCCGACAGCACGGGCGGTGTAGTGGATTTCATCGTCCATGCGCCACACGGACAGCCCCGTCCGCTCCCTGAGGACCCGCTCAGCGCTGGTAGCTGCTTCAGGGACCAGCCGGCCGAGAACCACATGGTCCCCGTCCTGCACGCCTGCGATCTTGGCTTGAGTGATCTCGGTGAGGGAACCGCCCAGCAGCCGGGTGTGGTCGAGTCCGATGCCGGTGACGACCTTCACGTCCAAGCCGAGCTCCGCAGCTGCGGCCCTGCTCCCGCCGATGCTCGCCTCGGCCACCGCCAGGTCCACACTCGCACGTCGGAAGTGCACGGCCGCGGTGGTCGCGTAGATGCCCTGGCCCAGGACGGGCAGACCGTGCCGCTCGATCACACGCCAGACCTCGGTGAACGCCGCAGCGTACTCGGCGCGCGTGACAGGAACCCCATCGATCCGGATCCGCTCCCTGGGCTCTTGCAAGTGCGGACTGGGCATGCTCCCCACCTGTACGCCGGTCGCGGCCACCGCTGACACCGCGAACGCGCACGTCGATCCCTTGCCATTCGTCCCGACCACCAGCATCCCCCGCAGCCCCCGCTCAGGACGGCCCAGGGCCTCCAGCAGCCTGGAGACATTCGCCTGCCGCACCCTCCGAGGAAGCCCAGAGGGGTTCTCATGCACCTTTGCGAGGATGTCCACGCAGTGTTGGTAATCCACCCAACCGATCATGTCACCGTAAGCGACGCGTTAGATGCGCTTGGTGATGGTTTGCGTGCCCAAACGGCCCCTTTTTGGACACCTGGCGACGAATGAGCCGACGGTTCTCCCGGAGCTGCACCTCCTCGGCACCCAAGGCTCCTTCTACCGGGACCGCTGGCTGCCATAGGCGAAGGCCTACCGAACTACGCCGACACGATCCTCGGGCAGACCGGTCACACTCCGCGATCACTGGCTGCCAACTAACCTGCGGCATCCTTGCCAACTACGAGGCGTCACAACTCCCGGACCTGGAGCACCCCGCCTTCGTTCTTGCCAACTAGTGCCGCATCAGGCAACGTTCGCCCGCTCTCGACCTGGAAGACCTCCCGCGACCCCGACTACTCGTGGCTGAACCGCATCGAGGCCCAGTTCACCGCCCTTCGCCATTTCGCTCTGGATGGGACGGATCACGCCAGCCACAAGGAGCAGAGCAGCATGATCCGGCGCTACATCATCTGGCGGAACAAGCACGCCGCCGACGAACGCCTTCACGAGGTCGTGAACAGGGCGAACGTTGCCTGATGCGGCACTAGTGGGCCCCCTTGATCGCTATATGGCCAGCCCCGTGAGATGAGGGATCCTCTCGCCCCCGCTCGGACCGGCCGCAGGCGCACCGCTCCTGACAGCCGGTCCGATCCCCTCGACGAGGCCCGGCGCCAGCCGCGTGACGCGGAAGACCCGGGATCGGCCAGAGTGGCGGACGGGTCAGCCGGTGCTGAAGATGTCCGTCCAGAGGTCGCCGACGACACGGCCGGACTCGGTCTCGTAGGCGTGGGCCCGGAAGTGGGCGTTGTGGGTGCCACAGGACCACGAGACGCTGCTGTGGAAGGGGCCCTGCCCAGGGACGGCGTGGATGCCGCCGTCACGGTAGTTGGAGGCGACGACGCTCCAGGCGCCGGTGCAGTCGCTCCACAGCTCGTCGTAGACCCGGACGTCGGTGGTCGCACCGGCGTCCGTGACGGTCTGGTTGGTGTAGCCGCGGTAACCGGTGGTTTCGATGCACTCGGTCACGGACCAGCCGTATGCAAGGGTCTTGCTCGGGCAGGGGTTGCCCGCGGCGTGGGCGGACGGGCCGAGGCCGACGAAGGTGGTGGCAAGGACCGCCGCGGTGGCGGCGCCGGCGAGAATGTGTCTGCTGTGCTTCATGGGATCCTGCCTGTTGTGGGAGCGCACGGGGTGTCCCGTGCGCAAGGTCAGAGGCCGGCGGCGGGCTTCTCAGCTGTACCAGTCACTGCCCTGCTGTGTTGACCCGTTGGAGACGGCGATGGCGACCTGGTGCGCGCTGTCGTGGTAGTACGCCGAGGCGATGGTGGCGCTCGAGTACGCGCCGACGCTGACACTCTGATAGACCGGATGCGCGGGATCCGCGGTCCTCCGCTGGTAGAACGACAGCCAACAGGTGTTGGGGCCCGTGGATTGCACCGAAGCGGTGGCCAGGTTGGAAGAGCCGCCACCGCTCAGGTTCAGCGTGCCCACGCAGCCGGAGATCGTGACATGCACGATGCCGGTCGAACCCGCGTAGGCCGTGCCCCCCATTCCCGCCGCGGCCAACAGCGCCGCACCGATGGACAGTGCCGCAGCGCTTCGTAACGAGCGAGCCATGAATTGCCTCCAGAAATAGGACTGCCGGTGTTGTTCGCCACCTGGGCGATGTATCGCCGAACCAGAAAGATCGACGTGGCCGAGTTGCGGCTCTTTTCGCCCTGGCGTCGTGCCGTGGTGCGTCCGTATCGTTTCGGTTGCGGGCGGTCGCCGGTAGCTTTCGCCATGTACGCGCAAAAGCCCTGATGGGAACGTCAAGTGCGCAGGGGGTTCAGCTTGATACGGATTCATCTCGGGTCCGCTGGCCTCGGCAGCGTCCGTGTCTGTGCCGTCCCGGACTTCGGTGCCGAACTGACGGCGGCCGGGAGCGCTTACGCCCGCAGGGGGCACCTTCAAGACCCGCTCGTGCAGCTCTATACGCGCAGCATCTCGCCGGATCTCGCGGACGGTGTCAGCCGGCTGTACCTCTCCCACTTGTTCGCCCGGCGCAGTCCCATGCCCTTCACCAAGGCCCTCGCCGAGGGCGAGGAGCGGGCCCGTGGCATCCTGGCCGAGGCCGTCGCCCGTCTGCGCAGCACAGCAGTCGAGCCCTACCGATCAGGCATCCGAGCCGCGGTCGCAGGCCGGGCCGCCGCACTCTCGCAGATCTGCGTCGGCAGTGGCACCTCGGCCATGCTCCAGCACCTCGGACACGGCATCAGGCTCCGTCACGGCGTCCTGGAACTACCGACGGCCTTCGACGCCGACCTCGAACTCGGCCAGCGGGCCCTGCAGATCCAGGCGGTAGCCCTCAGCGAACGGGTCACCCTGGCCGAGCCCGCCGGGGAACAGCTGACCGTCCGTATCCCCGCAGGACCCGCCCCGCGCATCGAACCGGACCGGCGGGCGGCCCTGCGGTCGCTGCTGGGCACCAGCAGAGCGGAGGCGCTCGAGAGCATCGTCATGTCGGGAGGCGTCAACGGGCGCCAACTGGCATCCCTGCTCGGCGTGTCGAATGCCGCGGCCAGTCGGCACGCCGCGGTCCTGCGGCGTGCCGGCCTGATCCAAACCCTGCGGCGCGGGCAGAACGTCGAACACGTCGCAATGCCCCTGGGCTTCCACCTGATGCAGCCGGAAACACCACCCGGAGCGTGATCGGAACACTCCGAGCCGAGCGGTTCCTCACGCGCGATACGCGCACACCTGCTCGGCCGGATTCCCCCATGGCAGCCGTCTGCCTTCGGACCGGTCGACCGGTCCGGACGCACCGCCTGTGGCCTGTTGCGAAAGTGGCGTCGTCGCCCGGAGGGCGGCCGCGCGGTGTCCGGTGCGTGCTCTGGGGTCCCCCCTGCGCGAAGAGCTTGGGGGAGCGTGGCGAGCTGCCGTCCAGGCCGCTTACGGGCTACGGCCGGCCGTCCCGGTTGCCAGGCCAGACGCCCCGGCCGCGGACCCGCGCCCCGGCCCGCAGGACCTCGCCGACGACGACCTCGCCGACGGGTGGACGGACCAGCTGCTGTTCCGCATGATCGCCTCGCTGGTGCCCGGGGCCCGGGCGGTCCTGCGCCGGATCAGAAGCTGTGTCACAACCGCTGATCTGTGACGCTCTGTGAAACCCCGCTGGTGCCCGCTCGTTGGGCGGTCATGAGCAACAAGACTGTTCGGACTGCCCGCGAGTTGGCGAAAGACTTCGCACTGAGCTATGACCCCAGCGACCAGCTCCGAACCAGTGAAAGCGGCCGACAAACCCAAGCCCATCCGCATTCGGATGCAGCAGCCACAGACGATCCGACTGGCCCCAACCGCCTTGCGCTGACCTCGCGTTACCTCATACCTCGTCGCCAGCACGTCCCGCAGCGTGGCGCGGTCGAAGCCCGCCTGGGAGCGCAGGGCGCCCGGCAATTGCCAGCGGTCTGTTTGACCACGCGCGGGTGCGCTGTTGTGCCCCCGGTGCTGATTGGCAGCTGTGTGCCGCACGCTTAGACCTCTACGTCGGCCGGGAATCACGTAGTTGATTCCCGAACCTTCCCTGTGTTGGGCAGCTTGTGCGTGGCGCGGGGCGGATCTTGCCGGCCGCCTCCTTGCGGCCCCGCCGTCTGCGCATGCAGGCGTTCTGCTGCCAACGGGAGCTGACGCAATGACCACGCCTGCATTGCCCCTGCCTGATCTGTGGTGCCCGATCGAGCCCGCCCTTCACTCTGACCACGAGGAGGTGAGCGAGCACGCTGTGGCGTGGCTGCGGCGCTACGGCTACGTGACCACCCGCGCCCAGGAGGAGACGGCGCGCGCGGCGCGGTTCGGGGAGCTGGCCGCCCGCGTGCATCCGCAAGGCACCCTGCCGGGTGTGCAGTACGCGTGCGAATGGCTGATGTGGCTGTTCTTGCAGGACGACGACAAGGTCGAAGGTGCCAGCGGTCGAGGTGACATCCGCACCGTGGCTGATCACCTTCTGCGCTGCCTGCAGGTCCTCCATGACCCGCGGCAACCGCCCGCCAGCCCCCACCTGCACGCCCTTGCCGACCTGCGTCGGCGCTTGGACGACTTCGCTGCCCCTGAGCATGTCCAGCGGCTGCTGTTCGGCCTGGTGGAGTACTTTGCCGCCGCTGGTGCGGAGGCCATGCACTGGTCCCGCCGCACCGTCCCCGCTCTGCTCGATTACCAGCAGTTGCGGGAATCCACCGTCTTCATGCGCGCCGGCTGCTTCGTCCTCAACGAGATCGCCACCAACTGCCCCCTGCCTACCGCGGTGTGGGCCACCCCGGAGATCCAGTGCGTCTCGCGCACCGCAGCGCGCGTCGTGGGCTACACCAACGACATCCTCTCCGGCCCCCGCGAACTGGTCTGGCCCGGCGCGCTGAACCTGATCAACTGCATCGCCCAGGAACGGCAGTGCCCCCTACCGCAGGCACTGGAGGCCGCCGTCGACCTCCACAAGGAGGAGACAGCCGCCTTCCTCCACCAGGCCGACCAGATCATTCGCCGTCACGACGATGTGCGGACACGTACCTACATCGACGGACTACGCACCTGGATCCGCGGCAACCTCGACTGGAGCCTGGCCACCGACCGCTACACCATCAAGGCGCCCACTCCTCTGAACAGCCAGGCTGCAAGCTGACGCCGGCCCCTCAGCAGGGAGGCGAGGGTTGAAAGCACCTACCGAGCAGCTGCCCATCCAGGTCGGGGCTACAGAGCGTTACTGATCACCGGTTCTGACACCGCTTCTCACCGAGCTGGGCGGCGCCGCCTCCTACGAGGATGTGCAGCACCACTTCGCCAGCCATCCGACGAACCCCATCCCGCCGTCGAAGATCGGAGGCACCCTGACCAGCGTCAAAGCGGTACAGCGCCGCTTCGGCCCGGACGGCGCCGGCCCGCTCCTCCAGCGAGACGAACGAGCACGGCGCTATCGGATCGACGACGCCCTCGTGGCCGGTCTCCAGCGGGCCTTCGCCCTGGCCGACGCCCGCCCCGACCTGCTGCGCGGCGACCCAGCCGGGGCGCCCCTGCTGAGCGGCGCCAGCTCAAAGATCTGACGGCCTACCGCCACGGGAAGCCGTCTTCCTAGTCAGCAGGGCTTTTCGGGGTCAGTCGGTCTTCTGCCAGATGCGGACATCAACGCTCACGTTCTGGGCTTGCGGGTGCACGGCGGTCACCGTGACGAGCGCGGAACGTCCTTCGTTGGTGACCAGACAGAGTTTGCCTCCCACGGCAACCGGAAGGTCCGCGAGGCGCTGTCCCTGGGTCTGCGCGAGAACGGCGCATCGTGCGGAATCCGGGTTCTCCCCTTGAGGGACCACGGCCAAGTTGGCTCTGTCGCTCCTCAGCACGGCCTCTTGTCCGTCGCTGATTTGGGACAACTCGATGTCGCCGTCGGTGGGAAGGACACCCCCAGGGGGAACCGAGTCCAGGTTGAAGTCACCTGATACAAGCAGCGGTCCGGACCAGCGCACCGCGGAAGAGCTGGAAGCGGAAGCCGATGCGCCGGAGGCTCCGGTGGGTCCAGGTGCTGTTGTCGTGACGGTGGCCGTGACCGTGGTGGTCGCGGTCTCGATGCTCGCGGCAGGTGAGTTGACTCCGGCCGCCGGCAGACCGATGAAACCCACGAGAAAGGTGAGAACCCCTGTTACGGCGGTGATGAGAGCGGCAACGGCAGTCCAGTGTTCGGGTGTCTTTTTTACGCGCGATGCACCCTGCGGTGGAACTGGTGGCCGTGGAGGCGGAGGTGGAGTCGAAATTGCCATGAACGTCCCCCGTTCGGCGGTGTAAAAAGCAAGCGTTCCATTCCACTGACGTCCGCGCTGGCCACCTCTGATTCCGTGACGTGTTCGTGCTTTTACGGCACGTGAAGGAACCGTCGGCCGGAGGGGCGCCGGCCCACTCCTGCGGCGCGACCGAACGAGCACGGCACTACCGCATCGACAACGCCCTCGCGAGGGCCTTCACTCTGGCCG
Source organism: Streptomyces sp. NPDC001492 (assembly GCF_053597275.1). NCBI lineage: Bacteria > Bacillati > Actinomycetota > Actinomycetes > Kitasatosporales > Streptomycetaceae > Streptomyces > Streptomyces sp. NPDC001492. Next base: position 19,324 of record NZ_JBSFHW010000022.1, read on the forward strand.
ACGCCCGCCCCGACCGGCCGCGTGGTTAAAGCAGCTGCACCGGTCACCTGACGCTGCCGCGCCACCGGTGGAAGAGCGTCTCGCCCGGCCCTGCACCGAGCTGGATCGGCACACCGGCCAGCAGGGTGCCGACGTCGATCGTCTGCCCGGGCCGCAGCACGGTGAAGCCCTGGCGCGTGTAGTACGGCCCGAGCTCGTGCGGCGTCTCGAACCCTCCGAACAGCAGCATGTAGTCCAGCTGCCAGTACAGCTGCACGCACCGCTTCAGCAGCGCGGCACCGATCCCGCGGCCGCGGACGTCCTCGCTCACCGCGACCGCTTTGATCTTCGAGTACTTCAGCATCGACAGCAGGGCTTACTGATCGTGGTCCGGCAGCTGGGCGACCGTGGAGATGACCGTGCCGGACGGAACGCCCAGCAGCGCCCCGACGATGTGCCCGTCCGGGTCTTGGGCGACCAGCGGCAGCGACATCGCGGCCGCCGCCGACTGCAAGTCGCCGGCTGCCGCTGCCCGGACGAGCGGTTCGGTCAGGCCGACGCCCTCGAGGACGTCCAACAGCCATGTCCCGCACCGCCCTTCGGCGAGCGCCTCAAGATGGCTGGTCTCCAGGTCGTCGGCCGCCGTCTTCAGCAGGGCGGTGACCGTAACGGCCTCCTCCGGCAGCGCGTACCGGATCCGCACACCGTGCGGCCCGGGTAAGCCGTCAATCATCTTCTGCTTCGTCACCCGCGTCAGCCCGGTGGACGACGGCCTCTTCTTCGTCTTCTTCGCCATCCCTGAGAGCTACCCACCGCCCTACGAGCTGGCACCCCGGAGCAAATGCTTCCAGGCTCCGGACGTACGGCAGTTGAGGATGCCAACGTTCTGCGAGCCCCCGCGCGTCTGGCCTGGTGTGGAGAGCAACACCGCACCTCGCTCGTCAGCGCGAACAGCATGGGAGCCGCCAGCCCGGCCGTCGAAGGCGGCCCGGCACGTCGGTCTCCCGGCAGCACGAGTCGAACTAATATCCCGTCGTGACGTACGACTTTCCCGACGATCTCCTCGACGCGCAGCGCGACCTCCAAGCGGTGCGCGCCGACCTTGCGGCCCTGTTCAAGGCGCTGCCGTACAGCGTGGAGCCGATTGAGGCCTGGGCGCGGCCCGAGGGCTACTGGCTCGCCACGTCCCCGGCCCACCCGGCCTCTCCCGGCCGGACGGACTCCGAGCAGCAGCAAGTCGCCGAACTGCGCGAGTGTGAGCGCGAACTGGCCGCCACGATCGTCACGCACGGCTTCTGGAACGCGGTTGCCGAACCGGAACGCCCGGACGCCCGCAGCGGTCTGAGGCACGCCGCCCTGGCCGCGGTCACGGACCCGGACCGCGGGGAGCAGGAGGCGTAGCCGTAGCTGAGTCACTGTCGGCAACGACACCCCTCCTGGTTGTCATTCCGGTGGGGAGGGGTGTCGTTGCCGCGAAATCACCGTGGCTGGTTGTGAAGTGGCGCCGCCACTCTGCCGCCTCGAGGAGAGGGCCTTGCTGCCCGGTGGTCGTGCCGTCGCAGAGGGGGCAGCTCTCCGGCGATGTCATGTGCGGCGACGCTGCAACCGTGCGCTCACAGCGGGGGCACGAAGAGGGCTCAAGCGGCTTCACTAGCGCAGCGAGGGCCGCAGCGCGTACGAGGTGGGGCACACGTCCTTTTTCAAAAGGCCAGGAGGCCGCGAGGCCGGGTGATCACGAGGTCACGAGGCCGGGTGGTCATGAGCCTCGTCGTCTCTGTGGCCGCGGTTTCCGGGCCGCGAGGCGACCCAGGCCCGGACCGTATCCGCGTACCAGAAGGGCTTGCCGCCCTCGACGTGGTCGGGCGGCGGCAGCAGCCCGTGCTTGCGGTAGGACCGTACCGTGTCCGGCTGCACCTTGATATGCGCCGCGATCTCCTCGTACGACCAGAGCCTTCGGTCGGTCATGGGTAGCAACCTCCCCGCGCGCACCGCGGGGGCAAGTACGCGGGGACAGCGCTTGGGGCATCCGGTCCAGCCACTGCCCAGGTCCTCGAACCGGACCCGGAAGAGAACGCCACAAAGGCAGCAGCGGACGCTCCATGCCGCTGTGGGGCTTCGGAATGGTTCAACCGCTTCCAGTTCGAACCTGGCCAGTTCGGCTTCTGCCTCGCGGGCTGCCAGTTTTCGTGCCGGAGTGACCGGCCCTCTGCGGTCCTGCCCCCGGTGCACCTTCTGCCAGGCGCGCACCCAGTCGTCCCACGACCGCTCGGGCAATCCGCAGGCATGAAGCAGAGCCATCAACTGCCGCTGGCTGGTTGGGAACGAGCGTCATGCCGAGCATCTGAGCGATCTCGTCGTAGTCGAAGCCGTCGAGTAACCAGGCCATGACGGTGCGCCTGCCGGGACTGAGCTGCTGCAGCGCGCCCACGACCCGCTGTTGGGTGTCGGTGAGCACTACTTCGGCGACCGGGCAGGTTCCACCGGGGCGGTCGGGCACCGGGTCCGTCGGGGACGTACGGCAGTCGTCCTGACGCCAGTAACAGCGCTGAGCGGTGACGCGCAGCCAGGCCCTGGGATGCTCCAAGGTGCGCCATTGATCGGGCAGGAGCTTGGCAATGGCTTCGTGGGCGGCATCGGCGGCTTCATAGGGCGTGGCGCCCTGGTGCATCAAGAACACCGACACGGCACGCATCTCGCGGGTGTAGAAGACCTCGAAGTCATCGCGCTGGACGGCCGGTTGGCTCCGCACCGCTGGACGGTGCTGAGCCTCGGTCCCCGCCGACACGGGGGGCTCGGCCACGGGCTCACCTCTCCTGGTTCCCGGCGGCCAGCTGGATGCCGCCGACCGTGATGTCGAGTTCTCGGTCGGCGCTCTTCTCGGTCAGCCGGCTGCCGGGCGGCAGGGACCGGATGCGCTCCGACAGGCCCTGCTGCTCAAGTTCCGCGCGACGTACCTCGGCGCGGGCCTTGATCCACCGGTAGCCGAGGCGCAGCAGGTACCCCCCTGCTGATGCTCCCGCCGTGACCGCGATCGTCACCGGATCCATGTGTGCTCCACCGTCCCGACGGCGCCCGCCGCGCCGTGTCTGCCCCCTTAAGCAGGAAACCGCCGATGTGTGACAGGTCAATACGCTGCCAGACGCAGAGAGGCTCTCGACACCGGTCGGGTTCATGGCCGTGTGGCTTTGTCCACGAGAACGGGCAGCAGATGTTCACCACTTCGGGAGGCACCTGGCGCGTCGAGGATTCGAACAGTGATGTTTCACGCCGTGGCCGTGTCCGGCCCCGCAGCGGATGAAACACGTTGGCCGGTCCGTGGCGGAGCTGCGAGGATGCTCTCCGCTTCTTCGGCGGAGGATGTTTGTTCATTTTTGTGTGTGCTGGGTGCGGCGCCAGGCTGACGGTCCCGCTGTCCCAGGTCGTGCTGCCGGCTCACGCCCATCAGAAGTACGGGAACGGGGTTCAGCTCCCGGTGCTCATGGAGTCGGGCACGTTTGCCGTGGACCCAAACCGCTTGGGGCCGCCATGGCGGAGATGGGATGAGACCGATCCGGAGGAGGCGGCGGCCCGCGACATCCATGCGCCGAGCTTCTCCTGGTCCGACGGCACCCCCGGCACGGTCGTCATCGCCCCCGGAGACACCCGCGGCGCTGTGCTCATCCCGGAGAAGGCCGGCGGCTACTGCTGCGGCCTCGACTGGGGCGAGGGCCCGAACATGGCCTGTGAGGCGTGCAGCCTGCCCGTGGCGAGCCGGATCGACGACTGCTCACTCTGGCAAGCGGTCTGGCTCGTGCCGGACGCCGTGCGCCGCCTCCCCGTCGACATCGCCGCCCCCGCAAAGCTCTCCTGGGCGGAACTGTTGGTGGAGGGCAAGCGGACGCCCCCGTACGAGCCGATCACCAGATGGGGTTCGCTGCTCGGGTCGGGCCACCGGTGGTCATGGAGCCCGCAGTGGGAGGCGGCTGCCGGCCGGGCGCTGGCCCATCTGCTGGCAGCCTCCAACGGTCAGCCGGTGACCGTCCCGGACGGGCTGACCGCGGAAGTGTTCCAGCGTGCCCTTGACGCCCTCCTGCCTGGGGGCCGGCCGGCGCGGCACGCTGTGCTGGCCGGACCGGGACTGTCCGGTCCTGACGCGGACGCCGACATACTGCTCGTGCCGATCCATCCGCAGACAGGGGAGACCTGGAGCCCGGCCGGCCGGCCCGCATCGGCCTATCCGGTGCCGCTTCCGTTCGGGGTGTGGATGTGGCTGGCCTTCCCCGAGCCGCACCTACGCCTCCCCGCGTCGGGCACCATGCCCGACGGCGTTCTCCGCGACGACCCGCCCGCGCCGCGCCCCCATCAACTGTTCCAGGTCGACCAGGGCCTCTTCCAGCACACCCTGACCCAGCTGCCGGCCGCGCGCAGCCCGCGGCTGCGCGAGATCCTCGAGAACCTCACGCAACACATGCGCTCCGGCCTCTTCTAGCCGACTGGCAGAGGACGCCGGTACTCGCTCTCCGAAACTGCCCCGATCGAACAGTGCCGGACAGCGGTGCCTCCCGAGTTGGTGAACATCTGCCGCCCGTTCTCGTGGACAAAGCCAGCCGTGAGTCGGTCGGCGAGCTGCGCGGCGTCTGCCCCGTCGCGGTCTGACGCGATGTCAGTGGCCCGCGCGAAACTGGGTTGTTCGCCGATGGATGGAGCAGGGGGGCTGATGGCGTTCCGGGCCGTGCACGCGCAGTGGGGGACCGTCTTCGCCCACTTACCCGATCTCGGCTGCGAGCGTGGGTGGGGCGAGGTGTGGAAGGTGAAGCCGCCCGCGCCACTGACGTGCGACGAGTGCGGGCACACGATGTACGCGAAGACCTCCCGCACGGGCCTGCGGTTCTTCGCCCACGCGCCGGGCGCCCCCTCCTGCGCACTTGCCCTGGAGACGGTCGCCCACCACCTGCTGAAGCTGGAGCTGGCCAACGCCGCCCGCGACGTCGGCGCCCACGCCGAGCTCGAAGCCCGCGGCCCTGGCGGCACATGGCGGGCGGACGTACTGGCGACCGATCCGGGTGGCGTCTGGAGGACGGCGCTGGAAGCCCAACTCGCGCCGATCACCAACGCCGACATCACCGCACGAACTGAGACGATGCGCGCCGACGGCGTCAGTTCCATCTGGTTCAGCGACCGGCGGCGGCCGCCGTGGCTGGGGCAAGTTCCCTCGGTACGCGTGGAGTCCGCCGACGGCGCCCTGGTCGTCGCCGAGGGCCTGGCGAAGTTCCACGACGGGCAATGGGAGGCGGGCCCGCAGGTACCGATCGCCGAATTCCTGCGGTGGGTGTTCGCCGGCCGCGTGGTGGCGCACCGGCGGAAGGCCCCCGTGCGCAGCCCGCTGGCCGCCCGGCCCATGCTCTGGACGGCTCCGCAGTACACGCGGGAGGAGGCCGCGCACCTGGAGGCGGAGGAGGTCCGGAAGCAGGCGCAGCGGGAGGAGGGGCGCCGGCGTCTCGAAGAGGCGCGAGCCAGATGGGACCAGGAGCAGGAGCGCTCGCGACGGAAGGACCGTGAACGGGCAGGGGTACGGGGGGAGCATGAGGCCGCCGTTCAGGCCCTCCTGAAGCGGCAGGCCGCTCTGGAGAAACCGGCCTTCTACTTCGTCCACCAGGAGACCGGCACCTATCCCTTCATCCCGAACCACGGCACACCCGCCTTCGCCATGGGCATCCCGGTGTACCTCGGGCTGAAGCCGTACGGCGTCATCTGCCCCGTGGCCAGCCGGGTCGCCGCCGTCCGGGACCGCCTCGCCAAGCTGGTCGTCTTCGTCGCCTCCGAGAGGGAACGGCGGCGCATTGCTGCGCAGGCCCGGCCCGGGCAGCGGATCCAGGTCCTGGACGGCGGCTTGGCCGCCCTGCCGTCCCCACGTCCCCCTGAGGGGCAGGACGCCCTCCCGTTCCCGGACGCAGTCGACGGCCGGTAGGAAGGAACGGCAGCCCGCACGATGGCACAGGCGCCAACGTCAGCGGATCCGAGCCACTTCGTCCTCTCGCGCAAGGCGCCCCCGTCCGTGGAAGTAGTTCCCGCACTGGCACCGAACCTCCACTGTGGCACTCCCGCCGCCGCTCACTGGGTGGGGGGTTTTACACCACGGGCACGTCGTGACGAGCGGTAGTGCCCGGCGACGGGCCCGTGCGGCGATCAGGTCCTCGTAGCGGATCGGTGTGGCAGGGGCGACCTTCGGCGCGAAGAGGTCTTTCAGCGTGCGGACATGAGCCATGTAGTTCGGAATCTCCGACGGCGCCGCAGCGGTGACTCTTCGGACCTCCTGTCCGTCGGGGGTGCGCTGCGGATCCGACCGCACGAACACCGGCGTTCCATCGGGAGGGATGAGCGCGAAGAACACCCCCGCCGTGCGTTTTTCCCGCTTTTTCTCGGACTTCGGCGTACCACCCACGCGTCGCTCCTCGGCCCGGTCCCAGGCCTGCCCCCACTCCTGCAGTGCCATCCCCCTCGCCCCGCAGATCTCGGCGAAGGCGAGAACGAACGCCCGGGTGGGGCGTCCTCCCTCCTGCCGGAGAAACCGGCTCACAGTGGCATGCGCCAACACCTTGCCGCTGGCCTCCTCCAGTTCCCGGCAGGGGCGTGCCCCGTCCTTCTGGTAGAGGTCGACGAGGGCCGCCCGCAACCCCGCGAAGTCCCGGACGTACCGAGGATGGGGCGCGGGCTCCTCATCGGCACGGACTGCTCGGTACCGTGCCCGCTTCCAAAGGCGCTCGCCCTCGCCCGGATCGGCGCCGGCGGCCACGGCGTACGCCCGGACCACCTTCAGCTTCGGCACCTGCTCGCCGGACGCAGCCCGAACCAGGGTTGAGGCGCTGCATCCGGACCCCGCAGCAAGCTGTTTGTAACTCAGGCCCGCCCGGGCGCGGTGGCACCGCAGCCAACTGACCAGCTTCTCCAGTTCACGGTCGCACGGGGCGATCGGCCTTTCCCGACGGCCCACCGATCAGACCTCCGCGACGGCGGACTGCTTGACGAGGCGGACTCTGCGGATCAGCCGGAAAGCCGTGTCTGTGGATCCGGTCAGCAGCATCAACACGGACAGAGTCGGCATTCCTACCAGGGCGAGCAGCCCAGACAGGACCAGTACGACCACGATGATGATCGCCTCGGGAGTGGTCAGCGGTCGGCTGTCGAACACCACGCACTCGGCGCGGGTGACGTCAGGCATGTCTTTTCCCCTCGATCTTCGGGCTCCCCAATGGGCCTGCTCGCTGGGGCGGTTGCCGTCGTCCCGACGAGTGGTTTCCTCGATGCTGGCGCATTGCTGGGACCAGCTCTGACCACCGCGGGTTCAACTCCGGGGTATAGCCCCATCGCTGACTCACGCTTGACATGACCGACCCAGCTGGTGGTGTTCGGGGATTCAGCAGGTCATTGCGGGGAGCGCCGGACCGTTAAACCATCGATGTCCCAGTTACGTTGAGGACCTCCCCCCACGCCACCGATGCTGGCGGTTGTGACATAACGTCACGCACCCGTCTGTCTGTGGGCTCCCCCCGCGGCATCGGGACAGTTTCGCGGGTGGGCCGCGTTGCCGCGAGGGCCCCCGCGACGGCGCCAACCTTGGGGCCGACCTGGCAAGCGAGTGGCCGGACGATCAGATCAACCGGCCACTCGCCGTGCCGAGACGCTTCCCAATGCAACGTCGCGGCCGGGCACGGTCGTGACCGTGCGCGCGGCGAGAGTCACGTGCCAGCGACGACCAGGAGCTGGACGACGCGTGGGTCGATCAGGTCATCGACCTGGGCTCGCAGTGGGGCCAGTACGAGTACGTCACCAACATCGGCTTCGCCGCAGATGATCTCCTAGTCGAGATCGTCGACAGCGCCGCCCACCGCCGCTGCCAGGTGCGGGATCAGCCGGACGAGCGACCATCCGGAGCGATCCGAGACCAACATGACACCGATGAGCGCCGCCGCCACGACGGCCTGCCCGGCCCAGGACCGAAGCGTACGATCCGCGTACTGCGCTTCTTCAATCTAAGTCAGAACAGACGGGGTCTGAGGCGGACAGGCCAGCTGTCAGCTGCATCAAGGTGATGCGGATCATTTGACTCAAACGTGCCAGGGACAGCGCGGATGCGTCGTCGTAGATGAGGAGCTTCACCGCATCGACGCGGAGTTGTTCGTCTTCGCTGAGTGGGGGTAGCCCGGCGAGCAGCTCATGGGAAGGCCGCTTTGTCGCGGCGTGCTCGATATCGGCCAGTCGCATGCGGTCGATCATGTCGGATGTGTAGGGACGCCCGTCCGAAACAGCGTCCAGCACGAGGGCATGGATGCTCAGCGCAAGCAAGGTATTCAGCAACGTGTCGGCTGAAGCCGGGTCCATTGACCAGGTTCTGTACCGCCGGTGGCGGTCGGCGCGTTCTCCGGGGGTCTGATCGGCGGCGTTCAGGATCCGGCCGCTCCACGTCGTGCACATCCGCCAGGCGTCCACAGGCTCTGCCTCGCATTCAGGTCGCAGTGTGCAGGCAGTGTGCCGGCGGTGCGCCGACACACCGCTGGCTGGTGGCTACAAGCAGCGTGCTTCCAGGACTTTTCCGCTCACGTCGGCATTTGCGGTTTCGCCATAGAAGATCGAGCCGATCACGCGCGTGCGGTAGCTGTAAAGCGGATCCGTGCTCCGGTAGTCGCAGGTGTAGGGGGCCGTCGTCGTCCGGTACGGGGGCGGGCATTTGTGCTGCGGGTCGGACTGTGCCACGGTGATCCACCGGCCCGGGCCAGGGTCGTACGACTCGATCTCGGATTCGCTATTGCAGGAGAACGGCGCATGCGGCGAACAGCTCTTGATGCCGCCCACGCCCGTCATCTTGTTGCCGCTGTAGTTCGGCTTTTCGGCTCGGAAGGTGCAGTCGACTTCGTCGTCAACAGTGGATGTTCCGGCTGACGACACCGAGACAGTCTGTTCGACGGGGCCAGGCCCTGGGGCCTCCGCGGCGTGGGCGGCAGAGGTACCCAGCGCGAGAAGGACGGCTACCCCCGCAAGGGCGAACCGTCCTCGTAAGTGGCTTCTTCGGTTCAAGATCTCCTCCTGATGCCGGTGGCGCAGATGAGCAGTCGGGTGGCTGAGCAAGTCGCGCAGGACGATCTGCCGGTCCCCACGGAGCGCAACCGCCTTCGAGACGTCGCTCTTTCCGAAGGACGTCTGCTACCTGCTGCCGCTCAAGCAGGCGGTGCGGGGGCCGCAGGGAATCGGGGCGGGCGACGACGTGACCGTGGAGATGACCGTCCGTCTCTAGCCCGCTCGACGCCTGCCCGTCGTCGTCCTGGCCTGGCGCGAGGGACTGGGGCATCCGGCCGTCCCGGACCTGGTGGCACTCGCGCATGAGGTCCTCGCGGCCGGGAAGGCCTGAGCCGAACGGCCGGCCCGCCGTACCCGCCGTCCGGTCACAGACGGCTTCTTCGCGACCTTTACCGCCCTCCGAGCGAAAGCGTTCGGATCCCTTTCCAACCTCTTCCGCCTTCTTTCGAAACACCCCGAAAGTGGCCTCCGTTGCCGGGAGAGAAAGGCGGTGGGAAAGAACCTTCCGGAGCCGCCGAGGGCGTGGTCAGCCCTCTTGACCGCCCTCGGGGGGCGGTGGATTCTGGGTTGGCTCGAAGGGATCGCCGGTCGCTGAATTCGCAACCAGTCAGGCCGGTCGGGGGGTTTCATGGGGGCTCTCAACGTTGCCGCATCATGGGTGGGCACCACCGCGCTCGGTCCGGGGCGGCGCTCCGTTGTGTGGGTGCAGGGCTGCCCCTTCCACTGCGCGGGCTGCATGTCCCCGGACTGGATACCGGACGTGCCCGCCCGGTCGGTCGAACCGGCCGCGCTGGCCGCCGAACTCCTCGCCGACCCCCGCGTCGAGGGACTGACGTTCTCCGGCGGCGAGCCGATGCGCCAGGCCGCGGGCCTCGCCGAACTGATCCGCGCGGCGCGCCGCATCCGTGACACCACCCTCGTCTGCTTCTCCGGCTACACCCTCCGGCGCCTGCGCACCCGCCCGCCCACCCCCGGTGTGCCGGATCTGCTGGACGAAGTCGACGTCCTCATCGACGGGTTGTACGTCGCCGCACTCGACGACGGCCGGGGGTTGCGCGGCAGCGGCAACCAGCGCGTGCACCACTTGTCCGGGCGCCTTGCGGACGGCGGCTACGACTTCGCGGGCCGCGACCGCAGCGCCGAGATCGCCGTCGACGGCCGCGAGGCATTGCTGATCGGCGTGCCGCCGCCCGCCCTGCTCACGGTGTTCGACGCGGCCGTCGATCACGTACGGCAGTCATCCATCGGGGGAAGAGCATGAGCGGCAGGAAACGCATCCAGGTCGACGAGTCGGCGTGGTACCGCCAGCAGCGCGAGCTGTCCCGGTACAAGGACGTCGTCCGCAATCTTCCGGCCATGATCGACCAGGTGCGCCGGCAGACGCACGCCGACCTCGAGCAGGTCTTCGGCGTCATCGAGGACCGTCAGCGCTCGGTGGAGCAGGTGGTCGAGGGGCTCAGTGAGCAGACCCGCCGCCTGGAGACCGAGACCCAGCAGCGGCTCCGCGCCCAGGCACGCCGCATGGCCGAGGATCTGCGGGCCACCGCGGGAGAACTGCGCAAGGAGACCCGGGAGCAGCTCGCCGAGCAGGAGCACCGGCTGCAGAGCGAGATCGCGGCCGAGCGGCAGCAGCGCCGCGAGGACATCCGGCGGATCACCACCGAGCTGGGCGAGCTGGTCCAGGACCGCGAACGCGCGGCCGTCGTCGCCCGTCAGGCCCTCTCCGACGCGCGAGCCATGCACGGCGTCATCCGCGACACCCTGCCGCACGAGCGGTACGCCCCCGGCAGGCTGGCCGGCCTGGAGGTGACCCTCGACCGGGCGCAGCACAACATCGCGCAGGGCCGGTTCGACGCCGCTCTGGCCACCGCGCAGGGCGCCTACCAGGAGCTCAGCGAGCTGCACCTGGACCTGGAGCACCGGGAACGGGAGCGGCAGGCACTGCGCGTACAGGCGCGCGGCCAATTGCTCCTGGCCCACCTGCTGATCGAGGACAGTGCACGGCAGTACGCGCGTGACGAGAAGGGCGAGGTGCTGGAGGAATTCGACCTCGACGTCGACTACTGGACCCGAGGCGACCTCGCTGCGCTGCGCGAGGAGACCGAGGCCCTCCAGCGGCGCGTGGAGGACGAACAGCGGCCACCGGCGCCCGACGAACTGCGCGACATCCTGGAGCACCGGGCGCCCGCCCTGCGGGAACGCCTCGAACAAACGGTCCGGCGGGCCGGTGCACGACAGCTCGCCTCCCAGCAGCGGGTGAATCTCGCCGAGGCGGTCGTGCGGACCCTCGAGGGCATGACGGGGTACGAGCTCGACGCGACCACCTATGCGGGGGACGACCAACGCGACGCGTTCTTCGCCCGGCTCATGCACGGCAACCGCAACGCGATCGTCGTGGAGGTCGCCCCGGCCGGCGCCGACTCGGGGGCGTCCGTGCTCAGGGTGCTGTCGTACGACCACGACACCGCCGCGCGCACCGAACTCGAGGAGCGGGGCGTCGAGTTGACCCGAGCGCTGCAGGAGCACGGCTTCCCGGCCGCCGAGCCGCAGGAGGAGCCCGGTTCACCGGATCCCGCCTATGCCGACTTGGCGTCGCTGCGCGAGCTGCCGAGCCGGGCCGCGGAAGGCTGATCCGGGATGGCCCGCCCGCTCGTCGAGCGCCTGGAGGGGTTCCGGCTCCCGGCCGGCGATCCGCTGTTCGTCGTGCACGGCCAGGGCGTCGACGACATCTTCGTCGGCCACGACTACCGCGTACGGGGAATCGAGGAACTGTTGTGGGAGGTGCTGCACGAGGCCGGTTTCGCCCGGATCGTGTACTCCTCGCTCTCGCGTCCGCTGTACTTCCGCGACCGGCCTTCCCGGGACCTCGCCCGCCGTCGGCGCCGGCCCGCTCCCGCGGCGGAGCCCGGGCTGATGCGGCCCGAGTTCACGGGCCCGTTGGGCCGCCGTATCGTGCGCGAACCCGCCTCGCCCGACACCGCGCAGGCACAGGAACCGGCACCGGCACCGCCGGCCCTGACCGATCAGCACCGGGTGATGATGCTCGACCATCTCATGAAGCAGAGCGAGCACCGCACTGCCGTCGTGGTCGGTCACGCCGAGGAGTTGCTGCGCTACGACCGCGCCGAGCGCACGCTGGCGGGGGCGCTGGCGGAGTGGGCGGAGCACGGTGACGACCGCAATCTGTGCGTGCTCCTCTTCCGCCGCGACACGCTCGACGACGTACGGGAGTTCGTCCGCGCGCTGGGCCGCCTCCCGCGCCTGGAGAGCTACCTCGAGGACCAGCGCGGACGCTCCGCGGGCGGCGCCACGGCGGCCATCGGCCTGCCGCAGGCGGCGGAGCTGGAGCGCCTGATCCATGTGCTGCGGCTCCGCGAGGGACTGCGCATCGGCAACTGGCGAGAACTGCCGCTCACCGTGCGGGCGATGGCCGCCGCACCCGAGCGGGCCAGGAACTGGCGGGCCCACCTGCGTCAGCTGGCCGATCAGGGACGGCCGCTCGAACTGGCCGAACTGCGCACGCGACAGTGGGTGAGCGGCAGCTACCAGGACGACCGCAGTGTCGCCGACCGCATTCACGACATGGTGGGGCTCGACTCGGTCAAGGAGCATCTGGAGCGGCTGCGCTACCGCGTGGAGGCGGATGCCGGACTGCGCGCCCTGGGCCTGGGCGCCTCGGTGCAGACGGGATCCCCGCACCTCGTGTTCACCGGCAACCCCGGCACCGGCAAGACCACGGTCGCCCGGCTGGTCGGCGAGATCTACCGCGATCTCGGGCTGCTGCGGCGCGGGCACCTGGTGGAGGCCGAGGTCCCCGACCTGGTGGCCGGGGTGGTCGGCGGCACCGCGGTCCGCACCAACCGGACGGTGGACCGGGCGCTCGACGGGGTGCTGCTGGTCGACGAGATCTACCGGCTCAGCGACCAGGGCCGCGGCTTCGGCCAGGAGGCCATCGACACCCTGCTCACTCGGATGGAGAACGACCGCGACCGCTTCGTACTGATCGCCGCCGGCTACCCGGACAAGGTGCAGGAGTTCCTCGGCTCCAACCCCGGTCTGCGCAGCCGGATCCCGACCGGCAACATCATCGACTTTCCCGACTACGCACCGCCCGAGCTGCATGCCATTCTGCTCGGCCAACTGCGCGAGCTGGGGCTGACCTGGACGCCCGCACTGGAGGGGCTGCTGCGCCAGGTGACGGAGGGGATGTACGCGCGGCGCGACGGGGAGTTCGGCAACGCGCGCGCCATGCGCGACCTCGGGCACGAGCTCAAGGACCGCTGGGCCCAGCGCGTGCGGGCCGTCGTGACCAAACCCCTGGAACCCGTCGACCTGCCGGACCGCTACGCGGTCCACGTGCCCAGGGCCGCGCCTCCCGTGGACGAACTCCTCGCCGAACTGGACAGGTTGGTGGGTCTTGAGCCCGTCAAGGAGATGATCCGGGACCTGGTGGGGCGGCAACGACTGCGTCAGGCGCACGGCGCATCGGCCATCGCCCCGCCACATCTGCTCTTCGTGGGCCCGCCGGGCACCGGCAAGACGACCGTGGCGCGCCTGCTCGGCGGCATGTTCCGCTCCCTCGGCCTGCTCTCGCGCGGGCACATGGTCGAAGTGACCCGGCCCGAACTCGTCGCGGAATACATGGGCCAGACCGCGATCAAGACGAAGAAGGCCGTCCGCTCGGCGATCGACGGCGTGCTGTTCATCGACGAGGCATACAGCCTCTCGCACAACAAGCAGGGGTGGGACTACTACGGCGCAGAGGCCATCGACACACTGATGCGGGAGATGGAGGACCTGCGCGGGCGGCTGGTCGTCGTCGCCGCCGGATACCCCCGCCCCATGGAGGAATTCCTGGCGGAGAACCCCGGCCTGCGCTCGCGGTTCACCGAACGCGTGGAGTTCCCGCACTACTCGGGCCTCGAACTCGTCGAGATCCTGCGCCGGATGGCCCGCGACCGCAAGCCGGGCTACGAGGTTTCGGACGCCGTGGCCGGACGGGCCCGGACCTGGCTGGAGCGCCAACGCGTCGCGCATCCTGAGGAGTTCGGCAACGCCAGGACCGTACGCGTGCTGCTGGACCGGATGGAGGCCAGGATGGCCCGTCGGCTCGGCCCCGACCTGCCCGTCGGCCGCCCACCGGCCTTCCTCCCCCAGGACGTGCCCGATGGCGCCCGGTGAAGCGGCCACCGCGACCGCCCAGGGCTGCCCGGTGTGCCTGACGCCCTTCGCCGACGAACCGGCGTGCGCGCGCTGCCGGTGGGTCCTCCACGGACCTCCGGTTCTGGGCCGGGTGACCCCGGAGATCCGCCGCGCCTTCGACGAACGGCTCGCCGCCGCCCGCCGCCGTCTCGACCTCACCGCCGCGGCCCGGGCCGCCGGCCACCCCGGGCACAGCGCACCCGAGCGGCTGGCCCGGCTGGAGGCACTGGTCCGGCATGGGCCGCCGCCCCCCGGTGAACGGGACGCCGTGCTGCGGGAGTTGGAACACGACGACACCCCGGCGGTCGAGGAGACCAGGAGCCTGCCGGACGGGGTCGTCGCCGAGATCACCGTACGGGGGCTGAGGGCCGCGACCGTCCGTCAGGGCATCGAGGACGCCGAGGCCACCGAGTGGGGATGGGACGAGCTGCTGCCCGACCTGCCGCGGGACGAGGACGAGCGGCTGTTCCTGCTGGCGGGGGGCGTCGGCCACCGGACATCCGCCACCCCGGCGGTGCGTGAGCCCGACGATCTCGGTGCCGCACGGACGGCGACCATGCTGATCAGCACCTTGCCCGGCTGGACGGTGCCCGAACTGCTGCTGGCCCGTCTCGAGCAGCGTCTGCCCCACGCCCGCGCCCGGTACCTGCCCGCCGCGGAGCCGCAGCCCGCTCCGCTGCGCCACGCGGCCGGGCTCACCGCGGTCGCCTGCGGCAGCACCCCGAACACCGACGGCGTGCAGCTCGCGGGTGGCAGCCCGGACGGTTCCGTGACGGTCTGGCAGCTGTGGCAGCCGCAGCCGGTCGCCTCCCGGGTGCTGCACGACAGGCTCGTCACCTGTGTGGACCTCGCCGAGGACGGGCGGTCCGTGGTGACGGGTGGGCAGGACGGAGCCGTGCGGCTGTGGTCGTATGCCGGATCCGGCCGGGTCCGTGTGCTGACCTGGCACGACGGCTGGGTCAACGCGCTTCGGCAGCGGGGCGGTGT
Organism: Streptomyces sp. NPDC001492; assembly: GCF_053597275.1. Taxonomy (NCBI): domain Bacteria; kingdom Bacillati; phylum Actinomycetota; class Actinomycetes; order Kitasatosporales; family Streptomycetaceae; genus Streptomyces; species Streptomyces sp. NPDC001492. The sequence continues at coordinate 34,543 of NZ_JBSFHW010000022.1, forward strand.
GGTGTTCAGCCTCGGCGACGACGCCCGGATCCACCGATCTGTACTCGGCGACGCGGTGATCGACGCCGGCCCCCTCACCCGGGTCGGCTGGGCCTCCGCCACCGCGCTCGACGCGACGTCGGACGCCCGGACCGTCGTCGTGGGGGGCTCCGACGGGGCGAGCCTGTGGGACGGCACGAACGGCAGCCTCCTCGGCCGGTTCTGCCGGGACCACGCCGTCACCGCGCTGGTGCTCGCCGCGGACGACCGGCTGCTGGCACTCGGCTGCGCCGACGGTGTCGTACGCGTCTTCGACCTCGCCGGAGACCGGGCCTGGGAGGTCGGCGGCCACGGTGGCGCGGTGCGCCAGGTGGCGTTCGGGCCCGGCGGGGCACTGGCCACCGCGGACGACACGGGCACCGTCCGGTTCCGGGCCGGGGACGGCGGGTGCACAACAGTGCTGGGCGCCCACCCGGACCGGATCCGGGGCCTCGCCTTCACCGCGGACGGGCACCTGCTGAGCGCGGGCGGCGACGGGCTCGTACGTACCTGGCCCGTCCCGTCCCTCGACCGGCGCCACACCTTGGGCAAGGAGGGATCATGAGTGAAGGCTTCCTGGGCGACGCCTTCCGGCAGCCGCGCACCGAACTGGAGCTGACCCTCGACGACCAGTCCGGCGCGGAGCATGTGCGGAAGGCCCTGCGTGTCGCACTGATCCGGCTGGCGCACGCCGCCGAGGAGGACCCCGAACTGGACGAGACCGCGCGACGGCAGCTCGTCGCCGCCGTGGACCTGGTGCGTTCCGCGGTCGTCGGCACGCTGGCCGCGGTACGGGCGCCGGCCGTGCCGCCGCCCCGGCGCCCGCCGCCCCGCAGGTCCCCGTTCCGCTTTCCGCTGCCCTTCGGCGACGACGAGGAGGACAGGCGCCGGGAGGACGAACGGCAGGAGGAACTGCGCCGCCCGCGGCGGCCGGTGGTACATGCGGCGACGCTGCTCGAGCAGGTCCAGGGCGCACTGGAGGCAGCCGACCGCCTGCTCGCCTATGCCGAGCCGCCACCGCCGGTACAGGTACCGATCGCCTGGCACGAGGACGCCGAACTGGTCAACCTCATACGGGACTTGATGACAGCGCACAGCGAGAGCGACGGAGAGCTCGCGCTGCGCCGGATCGACCGGCTGCGCAAGGATCTGGCGCTGCACCACGGCATCACGGTGATCGACTTCGACGGGACGAACGAGCAGTTGTTCACCCTGGGCGGCCACCCGGACAGCCGCTACCACACGGTGCAGCCCGCCCTGATGACGACGGACGGCCGGATCCTGCGCCGCGGCGAGGCGACGGCACCTCTCGCCGTGCCTGAGGCGCCGCAGACCGGGGGCGGACCGGGTCGGCTGCCCGCACCGGCGGAGGAGGCCGGAAACAGCAACGACGAACCGCCCGGTCGGGGCGGAGGCACGGAAACCAACGGGGGCAAGGAGAACGAGCATGGCTAAGGTGTCCGGCAGCACCGTGATCGTCGGATTCGACCTCGGACACGGCGAGACCGCGCTCGCCAAGACCTACGCCGACAAATCCGCACCGCCCGTCGTCCTGGACATCGGGTCGACCGGCGCGGGCCGGCAGCACGTCACCGCGGTCGCCGAGCACCCCACCCGCGGGGTACTGGTGGGCCGCGAGGCGACCGAGGCACGTGGGGTGACCTCGCTCTACCTCGCGTTCAAGTCGCCGGAGATCGACCGCGACGACGTACGCACCCCGGTGCACCTCTTCGTCGACAAGGTCGGCCGCGACGCCCGGGAACGCGACCAGGACCTCACCGGAAGCCGCCCGGTGAACTGGGTGTTCGGCGCGCCGTCCGGCTGGGACGCGGACCTGCGCCGCGCGTACGCGGAGCTGCTCGGCCGGACGGGCCTGCCGAACGTGGAAGTGGTGCCGGAGTCCCGTGCCGCCATGCTGTACGCCCGCGACTCGGGCGAAGTCCGCGTGGAGGTGGGCCAGTTGGAGGGCACCGTCCTGGTCGTCGACCTGGGCTCGTCGACCGCCGACTTCACCAGCGTGTTCGGCCACCGCACCGGGCCGCCCATCGACGCAGGTGTGCAGCTGGGTGCCGGACTGATCGACCGGACCATTCTGGAGCGCCAGCTCGACCGGCATCCGATGCGCGACGCTCTCCGGGAGACCCTGCAGGACTCGCGCTTCGAAAGGTTACGGCTGGAACTGCTGTGCCGGGAGGCGAAGGAGACGTTCTTCCGCACGGATCCGAGCAGGTTCGTGGACGACCCCGAGGCCACGGTCGGCGGAACGCGGAAGGTGGCCACCCGCACCGGCAACGCCTATTTCGAGGTCGAGCTGACGGCCGCCGAGATGACGGCGGCGCTGGACGCGGCGCAGCCGAGCCTCGGCGGCCGCTCCTGGCGCCAGGCCTTCAGGGACGCGCTCGACGAGGCGGCCGACAGGCTGGGACGACAGCCGGACATGGTGCTGCTCACCGGCGGGGCGTCCCGGATGCACTTCGTGCAGGAGGAGGCGCGGGAGGTGTTCGGTGCGGACAGGGTGCTCCTCGGGCTGGAGCCGGAGGTCGCGATCGCCCGCGGGCTTGCACTGGCCGGCCGTATGAGCCTGCGTGCCGCGGGGTTCCGCGCGGACATCCGCAAACTGGTCAAGGGCGACCGGATCGGCTCCCTGGTGCAGGACCGGCTGTCCTCGCTGGGCGACCGGCTGGGCGCGGCGGTGGCCGACGGGATGACGGAGCGCCATGTGATCCCCGCCTTCCGCCGCTGGCGCACCGGGGAGATCGCGACGCTCGACGGCATGGCGGCGGGCATCTCCCGCGCGCTGCATGCCGAACTCACCGAGCCTGGCAGTCCGCGGCTGACCGGGGTGATCGCCGAGTGGCAGAACGAACTGCGGCCGGAGCTCGAGGAGTTGACCCGTCCGATCTGCCATCGTTGGCACATCCCGCCGTCGGCGATGGAGCTGCCCGCCGTGCAGGTGAGCGGCAGCGAGATCGCCGTGCCGTTCGACTCGGCGGCGGCCACGCAGGTGCTCGACAACATCGCCAAGGTGGTGAACGTGGTGGTCGCGGGCGTGATCGCCATGACCCTGTTCGGTGCGGGCACGGCACTCATCGCGACGACGGGACCGATCGCCGTCGTCATCGCCTTCGTCGTCCTGGCCGCCGGGGCCGACGAGGCCCGGGAGGCGGCCATGGCGCGGGCCCGGCAGGCGAACATCCCGGTGCTGATGCGGAAGGTCGGCGGCGAGAACCGGCTGGTGACCAAGTTGCGTCAGGGGGCTGCGGCGCAGGAGGCGGAGCTGGCCGCGGCGTTCAGCGCGCAGTTCCTCGACGACGGCGGGCAGAAGCTGGTCAGCGAGATCGCCAAGGGCATCGCCGACGACCTCGAGGCGCTGGCGCGCGAGGCCGAGCTGCTCATTTCCTGAGTCACGTCACGGGGTGGGGCGCCGGGCCCTCGTCGTTCCAGGCGACGAGTGCCCGGCCCGGGCCGACCGCCCGGTCACGGGTGTCCAGGGCCCGGCCGAGCACCGCCTCCAGGTCGTGCACGCGGGTCTCGACGGCATCGATCAGGGTGCGGGCCTGTTCCAGGGCGCCGTCCGCGTCCTTCGTGCGGGTGGGATCGGTGAAGTCGGCGAGCGCCTCGACGAGTTGCCGGTCGGCGCGGGCGCAGGCGGAGAGTTCGGCGAGCCGCTCGTCGCGTTCGGCGCGCACCTGGGCCAGCCGGGCGGTGGCGGTGGCCGCGTCCCGTTCCGCGTCGGTCAGTTCGGTCTCGGCCGCGGCGAGCTCGCGCTGCGCGGCCGAGGTGCGCTCCAGCGCCTCGCGCACCGGTGCCGCCAGCCGGGACAGCCGGTCCTCGGTCAGTCGCAGCAGTTCGGCACTGCCGAGCTGCAGGGCGTCCTCGGTGCCGTCGGCGTGCCGGCGCAGCAGCGCCAGCCGTTCCTCGACGGCGTCCTGCTGTGCCCGGATCTCGTCCAGTGCCTCCACGAGTCTCGCGAGACGGCGCAGTTCCGCGACCTGACCGCGCAGAGCGTCCAACTCGTCGAGTCGGCGGCGCAGTTCGGCCTCAGACTTGACCAGTGACTCGTGCTCCTGACGGCAGGTCAGGGCCTTGTCGCGGATCTCGGCGAGTTCACGCTGCTGGTCCTCGAGGTAGGCCACCGCGTCCGGCCCGGGCTCCGCGGCCGCCAGCAACTCGGCGACCGCGCCGGTCAGTTGGGAGGATGCGGTGAGCGCGTCGTCGAGAAGGAACACCGCCTCCACCGCTCCGGTGCCGGAGGGGGTGCCGGCCAACCGCGCGACGGCCTGCGCCGACCACTCCAGGGACGAGCGCAGTGCGTGCAGCGCGTCCTGGTCCCCGCCGCGCGCCACCGCCTCGGCGATCCGTGTCCTCGCGTCGTCGTCCACCCCGTGCCCCCGTCAGTTCCGTGTCGTCTCTCCGGGCGGGCCGCCCAGCGGGACCAGCACCGGCTCCCCTGCGTCGTCCGGGCGGAACACCAGCACGCCGAGCCCGTCGGCGGCGCTGTGCATGCCCAGCCGGTATCGCCCGCCCCGCAGGGCGGGGCACGGCACCTCGAACTCCCGCCCGCCTGCCCGCACCCACACCTCCGGGCGGTGCGCGCCGGGTACGTCGACCGTCACGGCCCGATCGTGGTCCATCACGGTCAAGGGCACGGCCTGCCCCTCCACGGTCAGCGCAATGTCCGCCCCGACGAGCAACCCGCCGCGAATCCGGTGCACGCTCAGGCCGACCGCGTACTGGGCGGCGGCGGGGGCCCGTACAGAGCCGCGCGCCAGGCGCAGCGCTCCGAGTGCCGTGGCATGCGGCTCCAGTACGAGGGCGGGGGCGCCGCCCGTGGCTTCGCGCACGGCGTCCTGGGCGAGCGGATGCCCGCCGAGCCGGCCGTGGACGAGGATCTGCAGGCCGCCGTCCTCGGCCGGCTGCCCGTGCCGGGCCCGTATCGCCAGGACCGCCGATCGCAGCGCCGCCTCGACCGGAGCGAAGCCGTCGAGTGCGGCCCCGGCGGTCACGTGCCCGGCCGGGCTCAGCGGTGCCGCCCGGTAGCGGGGCTGCACCCGCGCCCTGGCCAGCAGGAGTGCCGCCCGGCCCGTTTCCCACGAGGGCACTCCGTCGCCTACGAGTACGGTCTGGGGGTCCGCGGACGTCGTGCGCCACTCGGCGCCGAGCAGTTCCACTTCTCGCCCGGTGGCCCGACACAGCGCTGCCCCGGCCGTCTCGGCGTCCAGCCGGCACACGAGGTACCTGCCCAGCGGACGTTCCATCGAGGCGGTGGCCGCCACCGAGCCGGGTACGAACTGCCGCAGGCCGAGTCCGCCGGCCAGCTCCCCGTACAGCGCCTCCCGGGGTGCGGCACCGGCTGCGTCGAAGAGCTTTTCGGGCAGGGCGAGGACGAGGCCCTCCACGGGCTCCGGAGCCCGGCGCAGATACTCCCCCACTCCTGCGGGCAGCGACTCGGGGGGCCGTGCGCCGTCCGTGCCGCCGGCCACGGCGATCCCCGCCTCGACGTCGATTCCCACGAACACGGGCCACCACCTGTCCGCGCCCACCACACGCCGGTGCGCTCCCCGTGCGCACCGATCGGCCCAGGTTAGCCCTTCTCGCCAACACCCGCTGCTCTCCTGGAAGATGATGTCATTTCGGAATCAACCGTGAAGAGTCAGGACTACAATCAGAGCGCACTGGGGCCGGGCCGGACAGGCATGGGGGCGGCGCATGAGCGATCTGGTGCGATTCGAGACGACGGACGGGGCGGCCATGGTCGTCGAGATCGAGGACACCTCGCCCGGGCTGGAGAACGTGGCACGTGGCGAGGGCGGCATCCTGGAGGCGGGCCGCCGCCTCGACGAGATGCTCACCGGCGCCCGTCCGACGATCGAGGCCGTGCTCACGCTGCTGCGCCAGCTGGCGCCCGACGAGTACGAGGTCGAGTTCGGCATCAAGCTGAACGCCGAGGCCGGAGTGGTGGTCGCGAAGACCACCGCCGAGGGGCACTTCGGCGTACGGCTCGCCTGGCGCCGCGACGACACGGCCGCCGGGACGGACTAGGGCGGCCGCCGTGGCGCATTGGGAGCGGGCCCCGTGGCTGGTGGGCATCGCCCGCGCCGAGGGCGGGCCGCCGATCGGCGGGGGCGTGCTCGTCACCGACCGCCATGTGGTGACGTGCGCCCATGTCGCCGCCCCGCACGGCGCGCACCCCGAACCGCCCCCCGGACCCGTCTTCGTCAGCTTCCAGTGGGCCGGTACCCACGATCCGGTGCCCGCCGTGGTCGTGGCGGACGGCTGGCACCCGCAGGACACCAAGGAGCGCAGGGGCGACCTGGCGGTCCTCGAACTCCAGGGCCCCGCACCGGAGTCCGCCGGACCCGCGCGGCTCGTCTCCACCCGTGGCGGCACCTTCGGCCACCGGTTCTATGTGTACGGCTATCCGGAAGGCCACAAGGAGGGCGGAGTGCCGGCGGACGGTGTGGTCCGCGGCCCCGCGGGACACGAATGGATCGAGCTGGAGTCGGGGTCCACGCTCGGCCACCGCCTCGCGCCCGGGTTCTCCGGCTCCCCCGTGTGGGACCTTCCGCTGGGCGGCGTGATCGGTGTCGTGGCCATGCGTGACAAGCCGGTGGCCGGCCAGGACCCGGGCACCGCCTACGCGATCCCCGTCGAGACGATCGCCGGGTACTGGCCGCCCCTGCGGCAGCTGATCCACGACCCGGTCACCGAGGAGCAGCGGGCCAGGATCGACTCCCTGCTGGCGCGCCCGCTGGACTCCGCCGGCGAGCTGCCCAGGATCCGCGACATCCCCATCTACGACATCGGCGTCACCCAGTCCAAGGACCTCGGCGACCGGCCGGACCCGCCCTACGTCCCCCGTCTCAAGGAGGACCGCGAGCTCGACGAGGCCCTGCACAGCCAACCGTTCGTCCTGCTGAGCGGCGATTCGAAGGCCGGCAAGTCCCGCACCCTCATCGAGCGGCTGCGCGAGGCACTGCACCCGGACACCCGGCTCATCGTCCCCGGACCCGTTCCCTCGGCGCCTGGCGAACTGGCCGCCCTTCCGCTGCCCACCGGCGGCGACCGGGCCGTACTGTGGCTCGACGACATCGACGAGTACCTGCGGCCCGGCGGTGTGGACGTCCGCGTCCTCGAGGCCTACGCGGCCATGGAGCCTCCCGTCACCGTCGTCGCCACGATCACCTCGGAGTGGCTCAGCCGCCTCAAGGTCCCCCAGGGCGAGGTCAACCGCACGGCACGCCAGGTACTGAACCGGGTCACGCCGATCGTGCTGCCGCGGCTCCTGCGGGAGGAGGACCTGCCCGAGGCCCGGCGTCTGTATCCGCAGGAGGACTTCACCGATCGCGGGATCGGCGAGCTGATGGTCGCCGCGCCGCTCGTGGAGGCGCGCTTCAACGGCGGGCGTGACACCTGTCCCGAGGGCTGGGCGGTGGTCCGGGCCGCGGCCGACTGGCACCGCATGGGCTGTGAAACACCGCTCACCGGGGACGCGTTGGCGCAGCTGTTCGCGCGCTACCTCGCCGCCGGCCCCAGCAATCGCGCCATGACCGAGGCGGCCCTGGGGACCGGCGTCGCCTGGGCGACGGAGCCGGTGGCCGGAAGCATCGCGCTGCTGCGCGAGTCCCGGGACGCGGGCCCGTCCCCGAGCGGTGCCGGAGCCGAGGACGGGGACGACCGCCGCTACGAGGCCTTTGCCTACCTTCCCGGCTACCTCGACGGCCGCGACGACCCGGAGACCTCGCCGGTCCCCCGGTTCGCCTGGGAATGGGCCGTGCGCGCCGTACCGCCCGACCACCTGCTCGGCGTCGCGTTCGCCGCGTTCACGCGGAAGGAACAGGACGTGGCCGTCGGCGCGCTGGAACGTGCCCACACCGATGCGACGAACCGCGGAGTCAGGGCCTGGGCGGCGCTGATGCTCGGCGAAATGGCCATGTATCTCAAGGACATGGCGCGCGCCAAGGTGCTGTTGGAGGAGGCGGCGGGTTCCGGATCGTCCGACGTCCTGCCGTTGGCCCAGGTCGACCTCGCCGCCGTACTGCAGGTCACGGGTGACATGGCCGGCGCACGCCGGCAACTGGAGGCGGCGATCGCGTCCGGCGATCCGCAGGCGGCTCCGCTGGCCCGGGCGAGCCTGGGTGGCGTGCTGCTGAGCCAGGGCGAGACCGAGCGGGCCCGGGAACTGCTCGAATCCGCACTGGAGTCGGGAGACTCCCAGGTCGTGCCGATCGCACAGTCCGGTTTCGCCGGGTTGATCGTGCAGCGCGGCGAGATGTCCGGCGCGGGGGCCCGGGCGAAGCGCGCCCCGTCCGCCGCGCTGCCCTCCGGCGCACAGTCCCGCCTCGTCGGCACGGAGCCGCTGAGCCTGCCGCGTGCGGTACGCCAGTCCGCCATCGCGTCGGCGGTACCGCTCGCCCAGGTCAATCTGAGCGCGGCCCTGCTCGACGAGGGCGAGCTGGACCGCGCCGACGAACTGCTGGCTGCGGCGCTGTCCTCCGGGAATCCGCTGGTGGTGCCACTGGCCCAGGCGAACCTCGGTGCGCTGTGCATCCAGCGGGGCGAGCTGGACCGGGCCCGCGATCTGCTGGACGCGGCCGCCGCGTCCGAGCATCTCTTCGCCTCCGAACACGCCCAGGTCACCCTTGCCTGGCTGTACTGCCTGGAGGAGAGACTGGACGAGGCCGATGCCGTCCTGGAGCGCGCCGTCCACTTCACCAATCCGGAGCAGGTGCTGCGTGCCCAAGGCCTGCTCGCCGCGGTGCAGGCGGCACGTGGCGACTTCGAGGCCGCTGCCGAACGGCTCCAGAGGGTCGTCGACTCGGGCCACCCCGGCTGGGCCGCCGTCGCCCGCTCCGACCAGGCGATGTACTGGGCCCAGGCCGGCTACGACGACCGCGCCCTGGCCGCGCTCACCGAGGTCGCGGAGTCCGGTCACCCGGATCAGGCTCCCCGTGCCGCGGACCTGCTGGGCGACGTGAAGACAGCGCTGGAGGACTGGCCGGGCGCCGAGGCCGCCTACCGCGCCGCGATCGCCTCGGGCCACCGGGTCTGGGCCCCGATGGCCCGCCTGGACCTCGCCCTGTTGTTCATCAGGCTCGGCGACGAGCGCGGGCCGGACCTGCTCACCGAGATCATCGACTCCGACGAGCCCGATCTGGCGCCGCGCGCCGCCGACCTGCTCGGCGACACACTGGCCGCCCGCGGCGACTGGGCGGGGGCCGAGGCCGCCTACCAGCGGGCCATGGACTTCGGACACCAGCACTGGTCGGCCGTCGCCCGGATCGATCTGGCGCTGATGCTGGCCGAGCGGGAGGACGGAACTCGGCGCGCCGAGGCCCTGTTCACCGCGGAGGCCCGGTCGGGCTCGGCACTGGCCGAGATCGCCGAGGCGTTCCTGGGCATCCTCCTCGTGCAGGAGCAGCGCACCGAAGAGGGTCGCCCGATCCTGGCCCGCATCGCGGAGTCCGACTCCGAGGAGGCAAGGGACCTCGCAGGCGTCCAACTCGCGAAGCTGGCAGCCCAGGAAGGCCGGCCGGAGGAGGCGGCCGAGCGCTTTGAGGCGCTGCTGGCCTCCGACAGCCGGATCGCCACGTCGTTGACCCCGCTCGCCCTGGCCCATCTGGGGGCGATCAAGCTGCAGCAGGGCGACGTGGAGGCAGCCCTGGACCTCCTCGACGAGGCGACCGCCTCCGGGCAGACGGACGCGACGGCCGTCGCGCTCCTCGGCCGCGGCGAGTACCTGGTCGAGGTGGGCGACATGGCGGCGGCCCAGCCGTATCTGCGGGCGGCGCTCGACCTGGACGAGCCGGACGTCACCCCGCGGGCGCTCGCCCACCTCGGCTGGACGCAACTCGCCGAGAACGACCTGGAAGAGGCCCGTGAAACCCTCACGCGGGCACTGGCCACCGACACGCCCTCGATCGAGCCGCTGACCCGCCGCCTCCTCGGCAGCGCACTCGCCCGGCTCGGCCGTCGCACGGAGGCCCGCGAGACGCTTCTTCCGCTGGCCCGCTCGGACGACCCGGAGCACCGGCCCCAGGCTCTGGTGATCCTGGGCCGGTTGGCCATGCTGGACGGATACACGGCCGAGGGACAGCACTGGTTGCGCGAAGCGGTCGCATCGGACGACCCGGACGCCAGAACCCTGGCCCTGACCGCCCTCGGCGACGCCCCCGTCGCCTCGCGACCGGCTCTCGTGCCCGCGGGCTCGGACACCCGACCGCGGGAGATCACCACCACCCCGGGCAGGAGCGACGCCCCCGCCCCGGACGTACGGCCCTCGTCCGCCCCCGAGGAGCCCGCACGGCGGGCACCCTCGGGCGACGGCCCGCCCTCCGTCGGCCTGCCGCCCGGCCTGTTCCTGCTTCTGGGTCGCATCGCCGAGGGCGAAGGTCTCCCCGACGAGGCCCGCTACTGGCTCGAGAAGGCCCTGGCCGCCGGCCTCACCCCGGACGCCGCACGCCCGCTGCTGACGGCGCTCCCGGCCGACGACACCACCGTCTGAGCACGCAAGCGACCCATGCTGCGGCCCGGCAGGGAGGACCGACACGGCGCCGCGGCGCGAGCCCATGCAGCGCGCCGCAGCGGGTCACTCCGGCGCGGGCGTCACAGCACCGTGAAGGTCCACAGCAGATTGGTGCTGCTGCCGTACGTCGACTGCTTGGTGCCGGAGCCCGAGGCGACGTTGCCGCCGCCGTCGAGGACCAGGCCACCGGCCGGATGCACACAGCCTCGCCCGCAGCCCAGCAAGAGGTCATTGCGCCTGTTCAGGGCCCGTATTGCGGGTTGCCGCAATCCGCGTTTCCGCCCTGCCGGGGCGGCGGCGCCTGGGATAGCGTGAAAGGCAGAAAGGCCATTTGGCTGGGGCTCTTGGGCGCTAGCCCCCGTCCTTACGGGGGCTAGCGCATCAGCGGGCCGGAATCGCGTAGCGACCGAGTGTGCTGTGGTGTCAGTGGCCCGCACCATGGTGAATTTCGTCGAGGGGGGTGTTCCCGTGCTCTCTGGCCGCAGGTACCGGCTTTCGCTCACTGAAGATCAGGGTGCTTTGTGCGAGGAGTTCGGCAACATCTGTCGGGCGGTGTGGAACACCGGTCTTGATCAGCGGCGTCAGTACCGGCATCGGGGCGGATGGATGAACTTCGCGCCGCAATGCGCGGAGTTGGCCGACGCCAAACGCGAGCATGACTGGTTGAAGGCTGCGCCCTCGCACATCTTGCAGCAGGCCTTGAGGGACGTGGATCGAGCATGCCGAAGGCATGGCACGTTCAAGGTCCGCTGGCGTTCGAAGGCGCTCTGGTCGCCCTCGTTCCGGTTCCCGGATGCCAAGCAGATCCAAGTTGAACGCCTCAGCCGCAAATGGGGCCGCGTCAAGTTGCCGAAGCTGGGATGGGTGCGCTTCCGCTGGTCTCGTCAGCTCGGCGGGGCCGTGCGGTCGGCAACTGTAAGCCGCAAGGGCGCGCACTGGTTCGTATCGTTCCTCGTGGACGACGAGCAGGCCGCGCCCGCTGCACATGCGATGCCGGATACTGCGGTCGGCATAGACGCGGCGTGAGGGTCGCGGTGACGACCAGCGCTGGTCACTTCCATGACCGGCCGTTCATCACTGCGGGCGAGAAGACCCGCTACCGCAGGCTTCAGCAGCGGCTCGCGCGCCAGAAGAAGGGGAGCGCGAACCGGCGTAAGACGGTCGCGGCGATGAACCGGATCATGGGGCGAGCCATCGACCGGCGGGCGGACTTCTGCGCCCACCTGGCGAATCGCTTCACGTCTCGCAACGCGCTGGTGGTCCTGGAAGACCTCAAGACGCGCGCCATGTCGAAGTCGGCGTCCGGCACGATCGCCGAGCCAGGCCGACGCGTGGCCCAGAAACGCGGCTTGAACCGGGCCATCCTCGACAAGGGATGGCACAAGCTCGAACTGGCCCTCACCAGCGCGGCTCGGTACACGGGTCCCTGACCGCCGCGTACGCGTACGCCGAGCGCGGCGCGGCAGCAGGCCCCGCCGGTCTGATCCGTGCCCAGCTCCACGCCTGGGCGCTGCTGCCGACCCTCGCTCAGCAGGGCCGCGACCAGGAGGCGGCCGCCGCCCTCGACGTGGCCTTGACCGAACTCGAAGCCGACCCGGCAGGCCAAGCACCCGGGCGTTTCGGCTTCGACGAACCCGAACTCGCCCTGCACCAGGCCGAAGCGCACCTCACGCTGGGCCGCACCGAGCAGGCCCGCGCCCGCGCCGAGGCCTCCGCGGCCGCCTGCACCACCGGCAGCCCCGGATGGGCCGCCGCCACCCTCGTTCTTGCCCAGGGTGAGGCCTCCGACCAGCCGTCCGACGCCGCTCAGCGCGCCCTGGACGTCATCGACCGGGTGCCGCCGAGCCGCCTGCGCGCCACCGCCCGCACCCGGCTGCAGCGGCTGGAGGGCCTGCTCGCCGCCCGCCCCGCCGAGTATGTGGCCGATCTCCGCGAGCGCCTGCGCACCCTGCCGCCTCCTGTGGACGCGTCCGGCGCCGCATCGGCGTAACGCCGTTGTTGGGCATGGCCTGGCTACGGCACGGGGGACCGAGGGCGGTCCGGGGTCATTCGTCGTCTTCCTCGGGCCCGTCGTCACTGTTGTTCATCGCGTCGTAGAAGGCCTCGTCGTCGTACTCGATGCTGACGTACTGGGGCTCGAAGAGGTCGTCGTCTGGGTCGATGCCTTCGGATGACCGCATCACCTTGACGTCGCGCCGGCGGCCCTGGGGGCGGTGCTTCTCCTCGAAGCGCTGCCGGCCCTCTGATGTCACGTCATGCCCCGCGGGGGCGACGGCTCGTCAGGTTGCCGTCGCCCCCGCGGGAGAGTCAGCTGACCCGGCCGTACCAGACCCTGGAGGTCCAGATCTTCTGCAGCTTCACGACGTCCCCGGTCTTCGGGGCGTGCCAGATCTTCCCCTTCCCGGCGTAGATGCCCACGTGGTAGACGTTGGAGCCCGAGTGGAAGAACACAAGGTCTCCGGCCTTCCGGCTCTTCGCGGAGATGTGCTGGGTCTTGTTGTACTGCTGGGCCGCTGTACGGGGCAGCTTCTTGCCCGCCTTCTTGAACGAGTACAGCGTGAGCCCTGAGCAGTCGAACCGGCGCGGTCCGCTGGCGCCCCACTTGTACGGGGAACCCTTTTTGGAAGCCGCGATCTGGAGTGCCTTCGTCGCCATGGTGGCTGCCGAGGCGTCGGAGGCGACGCCCGGGACCACGATGGAGCCGCCCACTGCGGCGATGGTGAGGGCCGAGGCCGTACCGGCCCGGACCATCAGCGACGGGACACGATTGAGCGCAGTCATGCGCAACCCTTCGTCAGCCGCCTGTGAAGGATGACCTGTCGGATTCGGGCTGGCGAAGTTGCCCGGCCGCTGACGCGGCTTCACCCCAAGGGCTGCTCGACCCGGTCATGGCGTGACCGTTCCGGCGACCCGTCTTGCTTGGGTCCTCCACTCCTGCCGATCCACTCCTGTCGACCGGTCATCCGGGCGGCGGCAGGACTCGGCGTCCGCCCGGATCGCCCCGCCGCTGCGGCGGGGGCTTGTCGTCAGACAGGGATCTTCACCCATACAAGTCCGAAAATCCCAATGGAACCGGGGGTTTGTGTCGTTACTCACCACTCACCCGTTCGGGTGGACACCCCTGCGTTCGAGGGGGCGTTGAGACCCCCGAGGAGGCCCGGACCAGCACCGGAGCATCACATTCCGGCCTTGCGGCAGGCGCGTTGCGCAACCCTGACGGTCGCGAAAAAGGAGCCGCGACTACGCCGAATGGGGGTACCTCGTTTGGTCCGTTTGAACTCCGGTCCGGACGCTTCGCCGAGGGGTGGAAGGTCCAGACCGGTCACGTGCGTCAACTGTGGGGCGGTGGCGGCACCGTGACCCGGGCGGTCCGCCGCTCCCCGTCGAGCACCCGCAGGGCGCGCCCCAGCGTCGGGGCGTGCAGTTCGGTCTCGCCCCGCTGGTGCATCAGAGCCAGGGCGTCGCGCAGCTGGGCCGCCTTGCTCACCAGCGCCTGCGCGGCCCGCAGCCCGCGATACGTGTCGCCGTGCTGCGCGGGGTTGATGCGGCCGAGCAGGTCGACCACGTCGAGGTAACGGTCGATCAACTCGCCCTCGGCGCGCGTGAGGGCGGGCAGCGGCGGGAGTTCGGGTGGGAGCACCGGCCGCTCACCGCCCGGTGGGCGGGGCGAGGGTGGCCTTGCGGCTGGGGATGATCCGGTCCACCAGGCCGTATTCCACGGCTTCCTGGGCGTTCAGGATCTTGTCCCGCTCGATGTCCGCGGCGACCTGCTCCGGGCTGCGTCCCGTGTGCCGTACGAGCATCTCCTCCAGCCGGGCCCGCATCCGGCCCAACTCCTCGGCCTGGATGGCCAGATCGCTGGTCTGTCCCTCGATGGGCTCGGCCAGGAGCGGCTGATGGATCACCACGCGTGCCCCCGGCAGCGCGAACCGCTTGCCCGGCGTGCCCGCCCCCAGCAGCACCGCGGCGGACGAGCCGGCCTGCCCGAGACAGATCGTCTCCACGTCGCAGCCGACGTACTGCATCGTGTCGTAGATCGCCGACATGGCGGTGAACGAGCCGCCCGGGGAGTTGATGTAGAGCGAGATGTCCTGGTCCGGGTTCTGGTACTCGAGATGCATGAACTGGGCCATCACATCGTTCGCCGAGGTGTCGTCGATCGGCGTCCCGAGAAAGACGATCCGCTCCTCCAGGAGCTTGGAGTACGGATCCATCGTCTTGGTGCCGGAGCTGGTGCGCTCGGTGAACTCGGGCAGGACGTAACGGGCGGACGGTCGGGTCATCGGTACCCCTCCTTCTGCGTCTGTAAAAAATGTACAGGACGTACATGACGTTATGATGGGGGTATGGCCTACGAGATTCCGGTGACGCAAGCCAGGGCTGAGCTCGCCGATCTGATCAACCGGGTGGTGTACGGGGGCGAGCGCGTCGTCGTGACACGGCACGGAAAGCCCCTCGTCGCCCTGGTCTCCGCCGCTGACCTGGAACGGCTGGAGGAACTGCAGGAACTCCCGGAGCCCGCCGATGAGCAGGTGATCAGCTCGGTCTCCACCGTCCGCGAGGTGGCGTCCGCTCCCCGCGAACAACAGCGCTTCGGCATCGCGGCGCACCACCGCGGCACCGGCGCCTCGTAGGAAACGCGAAGACCGTGCACCCTCGTCCGCTACGGCGGGGTGCACGGTAGGTCCGGTGCAAAGGGTCAGCCGACAGGGGCGAGGTTCCGCTCGGCGGCGGGCTCGGCGGCCTTGGACCGCGTCTTGAGCGCATGGCCGAGCAGCACGGCGCCCAGGCCCACCAGGGCCCACCAGGTGAGGGTCAGAGCGGGGCGGGTCGCCGCGGCGCCGTCGAAGAACGACACCGAGCGGAGCAGGGTCGTCCCCGCGCCCGGCGGCAGCCACTGGCCGATCGTGCCGACCGGCTCGGGCAGCATCTGCGGGGCCGAGGGCGCGCCGGAGAAGGGGTTGCCGAGGAGCATCACGGTGCCCGCGGCGACAGCGATGCCGGCCCGGCCGAACAGGGCGCCGAGTCCGGCGACCGCGGCGCTCACGGCCAGAGTCGCCAGCCCCAGTACGCCGGCCTCGGCCCACCAGTCGCCGCCGAGCACCCCCAGCCAGCTGTGTGCGATGCCGGCCGCCGCCGCGCCGACCAGTACGGCGGCCCCGATCAGCGCGGTCACGGCGCGCGGACCCCGCAGTCCCGCCATGGTCACCACCGAGCCGGCTGCGATCCCGGCCAGGGCCAGCGGCAGCACGCCGGCGCTGAAGGCGGCGCCGCGTGGGTCGTTCTCCGGCGCGGCCACGACGTCGACCGTACGGATCTGTGTGCCCTGCGCGGCTGCCTGGCGGCCCGCCGCCTGCTGCAGCAGCTGTGCGACCGCCGGACCCGCGGCCGACGCGGTGAGCAGTTCGGGGCCCTGGGGTGTCACGACGACCGCGCCGTATACGGTCCGGTCCTCGATGGCGTCCCGGGCGGCGGCCTCGTCGGCGTAGCGGTGGATCTCGAAGGCGCCCTTCTCCTGCTCCAGCTGCTTCTCCACCTGGGCCGTCGCGGCCGTGGGGCCGGCCACGCCGAGCGGCAGGTCGCGGGGAGCGGTGCGGGCGGCGGGCCAGGCGAAGGCCCACAGCGCCAGGGCGGCGAGCAGCGGAACGAGGACGACGACCGCGATCAGGCGGCGGGTCTGTGTCCTTGCGGGGGTGGCGGACGTGGCGGACATGGCTTCCTCTCCAGACGGAGTTAAAAAGAAGGATCGTTCGTTTTAGGTGTGCCACCACCGTCCTGCCGTCCGGGAGTGCTTGTCAAGAAGGAACGTTCGTTTTACTTTGGGGGCATGGCCCGCGTATCCCAGGAACACCTCGACGCCCGCCGCCGGCAG
This sequence comes from Streptomyces sp. NPDC001492, assembly GCF_053597275.1. Taxonomy (NCBI): domain Bacteria; kingdom Bacillati; phylum Actinomycetota; class Actinomycetes; order Kitasatosporales; family Streptomycetaceae; genus Streptomyces; species Streptomyces sp. NPDC001492. The sequence continues at coordinate 50,958 of NZ_JBSFHW010000022.1, forward strand.
ATCCTCGACGGCGCCGCACTGTGCTTCGCACGCAACGGCTTCCACGCCACCTCCATGCAGGACGTCCTGAAGGAGGTCGACCTGTCCGCGGGTGCCGTCTACCGCTACTTCAGCGGCAAGGAGGAGCTGATCGCCGCGATCGTCACGGAAGTGCTCGGCCAGGTCCACCAGGCCTTCGAGGAGGAGGCCCGCACCAGCCCGCCCCCGCTTCCGGACCTCTTGGTGTCTTCGGTGCTCGGCCGCGTGCTCGCGGCCAAGGAGTCGCTGACCGTGGACGGGCGGCCCGCCTTTCCGGGGCTGGTCATCCAGGTGTGGGCGGAGACCCTCCGCAACGAGGAGCTCGCGGCCCTGCTGCGCGAGGGCTATGGCGCGGTGCGGGAGACCTGGGGGCGGATCGCGGAGGCGTACCAGGAGGCCGGGATGATGCGGTCGGACGTGACCCCGGACGACGTGGCCCGCACGATGATGGCGGCCGCCATGGGCTTCCTCGCCCAGCAGGCCTTGTTCGGGCCCGCTTCCAGCGACGTCCTGCGCGATGGTCTACGGGCGTTGATGAGCGTGCAGGATCACAGCTCGGTTAACTTGCTTGAAACTCGGTCCAACTAGCCTGCCGATCCACGCCACCAGGGACTTTGCCCCGTGGCCGCGGCAACCGGACCCCGCACGGTCCGGGTGAGGACTGTGAGGTGGGACGTGCAACTGACCCCGCACGAGCAAGAGAGGCTGCTCATCCATGTGGCGGCCGACGTCGCCGAGAAGCGCCGGGCCCGTGGGCTGAGGCTCAACCACCCCGAGGCGGTCGCCCTCATCACGTCGCACATCCTCGAAGGTGCCCGTGACGGCCGCACCGTCGCCGACCTCATGGCCTCCGGGCGTAAGCTCCTCACCCGGGACGACGTCATGGAGGGCATCCCCGAGATGATCCACGACGTCCAGGTCGAGGCGACCTTCCCGGACGGCACCAAGCTGGTCACCGTCCACGACCCGATCGTCTAGGGGGCCTCGATGATTCCCGGCGAGATCCTGTTCGCGGACGAGCCCGTTGTGTACAACGAGGGCCGCGAGGTCACCCTGCTGACCGTCCTCAACGCCGCCGACCGGCCCGTCCAGGTCGGCTCCCACTACCACTTCGCCGAGGCCAACCCCGGCCTGGACTTCGACCGCGCCGCCGCCCGCGGCAAGCGGCTCAACATCGCCGCGGGTACGGCCGTGCGCTTCGAGCCCGGGATCCCCGTGGACGTCGAACTCGTCCCGTTGGCCGGCGCCCGTGTGGTGCCCGGGCTGCGCGGGGAGACCGGAGGTGCCCTCGATGCCTGAGATCTCGCGTGCCGCCTACGCCGACCTGTTCGGCCCCACCACCGGTGACCGCATCCGCCTCGCCGACACCGATCTGATCGTCGAGATCGAGGAGGATCGTTCCGGCGGACCCGGACTCGCCGGTGACGAGGCCGTGTTCGGCGGCGGCAAGGTCATCCGTGAGTCCATGGGCCAGTCCCGTGCCACGCGTGCGGAGGGCACCCCGGACACCGTCATCACGGGTGCCGTGATCATCGATCACTGGGGGATCGTCAAGGCCGACGTCGGCATCCGCGACGGCCGGATCACCGGGATAGGCAAGGCCGGCAACCCCGACACCATGGACGGCGTCCATCCCGACCTGGTCATCGGCCCCGAGACCGAGGTCATCGCGGGCAACGGGCGGATCCTGACCGCCGGCGCCATCGACGCGCACGTCCACTTCATCTGTCCGCAGATCGCCGACGAGGCGCTGTCGGCCGGCATCACCACGCTGGTCGGCGGCGGCACCGGACCGGCCGAGGGCTCCAAGGCCACCACGGTCACGCCCGGCCCCTGGCATCTCGCCCGGATGCTGGAGGCGATGGAGCAGTACCCGCTCAACATCGGCTTCCTCGGCAAGGGCAACACCGTCTCGCACGAGGCGATGCTGTCGCAGATCCGCGGCGGCGCACTGGGCCTCAAACTGCACGAGGACTGGGGCTCGACGCCCGCCGTCATCGACGCCTCGCTGACCGTGGCGGACCAGACGGGCATCCAGGTCGCCATCCACACGGACACGTTGAACGAGGCCGGGTTCGTGGGCGACACCCTCGCCGCGATCCGCGGGCGCGGTATCCACGCCTACCACACCGAGGGCGCGGGCGGCGGGCACGCGCCGGACATCATGACCGTCGTCTCCGAGCCGCATGTGCTGCCGAGTTCGACCAACCCGACGCGGCCGTTCACCGTGAACACCGCCGAGGAACACCTCGACATGCTGATGGTGTGCCACCACCTCAACCCGGCGGTGCCGGAGGACCTGGCGTTCGCCGAGTCGCGGATCCGGCCGTCCACCATCGGCGCGGAGGACATCCTGCACGACCTCGGTGCCATCTCGATCATCTCCTCCGACGCCCAGGCCATGGGACGCGTCGGCGAGGTCGTCATGCGGACCTGGCAGACGGCGCACGTGATGAAGCGGCGGCGGGGAGCGCTGCCGGGCGACGGACGCGCGGACAACCGGCGGGTGCGGCGGTACGTGGCCAAGTACACGATCAATCCGGCGCTCGCGCAGGGTCTTGCCCGGGAGGTCGGGTCGGTGGAGACCGGCAAGCTGGCCGACCTCGTGCTGTGGGAGCCCGCGTTCTTCGGGGTCAAGCCGCAGCTGGTCATCAAGGGCGGGCAGATCGCCTACGCGCAGATGGGCGACGCCAACGCGTCCATCCCGACCCCGCAGCCGATCCTGCCGCGGCCGATGTACGGGGCCATCGGGCGGGCGCCCGCCTCGAACTCCTTCAACTTCGTGGCGCCGCTCGCCATCGAGGACGGGCTGCCGGAGCGGCTGTCGCTCGGGAAGCGGTTCGTCGCGATCGACTCGACGCGTGGGGTGACCAAGGCCGACATGCGGGAGAACGACGCCCGGCCCCGGGTGCAGGTCGATCCCGACAGCTTCGCCGTGCACATCGACGGAGAGCTCGTCGAGGCGACGCCGGCCGCCGAACTGCCCATGGCCCAGCGGTACTTCCTCTTCTGATGTCCAGGGCAGCTCTTCTCGTTCTGGCCGACGGGCGCTTTCCCGCCGGAGGGCATGCGCACTCCGGCGGGGCCGAGGCGGCCGTGAAGGCCGGGCGGATCAGTGGGGCCGCGAGCCTGGAGTCCTTCTGCCGGGGGCGGTTGCACACGGCGGGGCTGGTCGCGGCCTCGCTGGCGGCCGCCGCAGTACTCGGCGTGGATCCTGTGGCGTTGGACGCGGCCACGGATGCGCGGACGCCGTCGCCCGCGTTGCGGGTTGCCGGGCGGAAGCTGGGGCGGCAGTTGATGCGGGCCGCCCGCGCCGCCTGGCCCTCGGGTGAACTCGACGCACTGGCGCGGGAGTTCCCCAAGGGGGCGCATCAGCCGGTGGTGCTCGGGGTGGCCGCTCGGGCGGCGGGCTTGGAGGCCGTGGACGCGGCCTACTGCGCGGCGTACGAGAGTGTCAGCGGTCCGGCCAGTGCGACGGTGCGGCTGTTGAGTCTTGATCCGTTCGATGCGACGGGGGTGCTGGCTCGGCTGGCGCCGGAGGTCGATCGTGTCGCGGATCGGGCGGTGGAGGCGGCGCGGGCGGTTGTCGACGACGGGGTCGATGCGTTGCCTGCGGCTTCCGCGCCGTTGCTGGAGATCTCTGCGGAGGTGCATGCCGCCTGGGGTGTGCGGCTGTTCGCCTCGTAGGGCCCGCGGCGGAGCCGCTGATGGATGCCGCGCCCCCGCCGCCCCTTCCCATTCCCGACCCTGGGGGCTTTGCCCCCAGACCCCCCTTTCGGCCTGAACGGCCTCGTCCTCAAACGCCGGACGGGCTGAAGTGGCGCCGGACGGGCTGAAATAGGAGCCGTAGCCATGCATCTGGAACACAATCACGACGGTCCCGGCGCCGTCAGCGCCGACGCACACCGCCGGGACGGTTCGCGGCGGGCCCTGCGAATCGGGCTCGGAGGGCCCGTCGGGTCCGGGAAGACAGCCACTGTTGCTGCGCTGTGCCGGGCTCTGCGGGACGAGCTCTCGCTTGCCGTCGTCACCAATGACATCTACACCCGCGAGGACGCCGAGTTTCTGCTTCGGGAAGCCGTGCTGCCGCCCGAGCGGATCACCGCCGTGGAGACGGGGGCCTGTCCGCACACCGCGATCCGGGACGACATCTCCGCCAACCTGGAGGCGGTGGAGGACCTGGAGGACGAGGTCGGGCCGCTGGATCTGATCCTGGTCGAGTCCGGTGGGGACAATCTCACCGCGACCTTCTCCAAGGGGCTCGTCGACGCCCAGATCTTTGTCATTGATGTGGCTGGTGGCGACGACATTCCGCGGAAGGGCGGGCCGGGGGTGACCACGGCCGATCTGCTGGTCGTCAACAAGACCGACCTCGCGCCGTACGTCGGCTCCGATCTCCAGCGGATGGCCGCCGACGCCAAGGCACAGCGGGCCGAACTGCCCGTCGTCTTCCAGTCGCTCAGGAGCGAGGCCGGGGTGACGGACGTCGCCGGGTGGGTGCGGGCGCAGCTCGCCGCGTGGACGGCGTGACCGTGAGCGGGGTGCGGGCCACCGCTCGGATCGTCGCCCGGGACGACGGGAGAGGCGGTACGGCCCTGCCCGTGCTTCAGGGGGAGGGGCCGCTCGCGCTGCGGCGGACGCGGGGCAGCGGTGCCGAGGCGCGGGTCATGCTCGTCGGGGCGATGAGCGGGCCGCTCGGCGGGGACGAGTTCGCCGTCGAGGCCGAGGTGGGAAGCGGGGCACGGCTGCGGGTGGGGTCGGCCGCCGCCACGATCGCGCTGCCCGGGCAGGCCAAGGGCGAGGCGCGCTACGACGTGCGGCTCGACGTCGCCGACGGCGGCGAACTGGAGTGGCTGCCCGAGCAACTGATCTCCGCGCACGGAAGTGACCTGCATGTCAGGACGCGGGTCGAGCTCGGCGGTGCCGCCCGGCTCGTGCTGCGCGAGGAACAGGTGCTCGGGCGGGTCGGCGAGCAACCCGGGCGGCTGAGCAGTCGTCTTACGGTGTGCGTCGAGGGGCGGGTGATCCTCGACCAGGAGCTGGCCTGCGGGCCCGGAGCGCCGGGCGGGTGGGACGGCCCGGCCGTGCTGGGCGGACACCGGGCCGTGGGACAACTGGTCGTGGTACGGCCCGAGTTCGCGGCCGAGCCCCCGGCGGCCCGGGTGCTGGGGGAGGGTGCCGTGGTGATGCCGCTCGCCGGACCCGCCGTGCTCGTCGGCGCCGTGGCGGCCGATGCCCTGCGGCTGCGGCGGGTGCTGGACGAGGCGCTGGCCGCCGTGGCGTGAGGTTCCGCTGAGCGGGACAGGCGTCACCGTTTATCGGATTGGTAAAGAAGGTCAACAACCCCTGTTCTCGGCATGTTCACAGCCGAAAGGATCCCTCTGACAATCGCAATGACGTTGGGGGAGGTCCCACTTGAGGGATATGAGGCGAAATAAGCGGTCCGCGGCGCTCGGCTCGGCCGGAGTGCTCGCCGCGGCGACGCTCATAGCCGGCGCCGTCGCGGCGCCGAGTGCCAGCGCGACCGCCGGCGCGCGGCCCGCCAAGGACCGCGAGGCCCGCGGTGCCGCCATCGCGGCCGAGCGGGCGGCGAAGGCCGGGATCGACTGGCAGGACTGCCCCGCCGACTGGGGTTTTGAGAAGCCCATCCAGTGCGGGTACGTCAGCGTCCCGGTCGACTACGCGCATCCGTACGGCAAGCAGATCAAGCTGGCCGTCGACCGCATCGGCAACACGGGGACGAAGGAGGAGCGCCAGGGCGCCCTCGTCTACAACCCGGGTGGCCCCGGCGGCTCCGGCATGCGCTTCCCGCGCCGGGTCACGACCAAGAACCCGGTGTGGGCCAACGTGGCCAAGGCGTACGACTTCGTGGGCTTCGACCCGCGCGGTGTCGGCCACTCCGCGCCGATCTCCTGCATCGACCCGCAGGAGTTCGTGAAGGCGCCCAAGGCCGACCCGGTGCCGGACTCCGAGGCCGACAAGCAGGCCCAGCGCAAGCTGGCCGCCGAGTACGCCAAGGGCTGCGCCGAGCGCACCGGCAAGGCGATGCTCTCGCAGATGACCACGCCCAACACGGTGCGCGACCTGGACGTGATCCGTGCCGCGCTCGGCGAGAAGAAGCTCAACTACCTGGGCGTCTCCTACGGCACCTACATCGGCGCCGTCTACGGCACCATGTTCCCGGGCCACCTGCGCCGCATGATCGTGGACAGCGTCGTCGACCCGGCGCGGGAGAAGATCTGGTACCAGGCCAACCTGGACCAGGACGTCGCCTTCGAGGGCCGCTGGAAGGACTGGGAGGACTGGGTCGCCGCCAACGACGCCGCCTTCCACCTCGGCACCACGCGCGACGCGGTCCAGGCGAAGTGGCTCGAACTGCGCGCCACCGCCAAGAAGAGCCCGCTCGGCGGGGTCGTCGGCCCGGCCGAGCTGATCTCCTTCTTCCAGAGCGCCCCGTACTACGACTCCTCGTGGGTCCCGGTCGCCACGGCGTTCAGCAAGTACTTCGCCGGCGACACCCAGGCGCTGGTCGACGCGGCCGCCCCCGACATGTCCGACACCGCGGGCAACATCACCGCGGAGAACGGCAACGCCGTCTACACGGCCGTCGAGTGCACCGACGCCAAGTGGCCCACCAGCTGGAAGAAGTGGGACAAGGACAACACCGAGCTCAACAAGAACTACCCGTTCATGACCTGGGCCAACGCCTGGATGAACCTGCCGTGCGCCACCTGGCCGGTCAAGCAGCAGACCCCGGTGAACGTCAAGACCCACAAGGGCCTGCCGCAGGTCATGATCGTGCAGTCCACGCATGACGCCGCCACCCCGTACGACGGCGCCGTCGAACTGCACCACCGCTTCAAGGGCTCCCGCCTGATCACCGAGAAGGACGCGGGCTCGCACGGTGTGACCGGCCTGGTCAACCCGTGCATCAATCAGAGGGTGGACGACTACCTCCTGAGCGGCAAGCTGGACGCCGCGGACGTGACCTGCACCCCGCACGCCACGCCCAAGCCGTAACCGGCAGCCTTACCAGTACGAAGCGAGGGGCGGCCCGGAACACTCCGGCCGCCCCTTCCTCGCGCTCGCTCCGCCCTATCCCAGCGGCATCCGCGGGAAGCGGCGCTCCTTCTCCGCGGCGCCGGCCGCCTCCGCCTGCTGCGCCTTGACGACGGCCGCGTACTCGTCGACGTACTCCTGCTCGGACAGCGACAGGATCGCGTACATGATCTCGTCCGTGATGGCGCGCAGGATGGCCTTCTCGTTCTCCATGCCGGCATAGCGGGAGAAGTCGAGGGGCTTGCCGAAGCGGATGACGACGGGGTGGATGTTCGGGATGACCTTGCCGGGCGGCTGCGCCTCGAAGGTGCCGATCATCGCGCACGGGATGACGGGCACCTGGGCGCGCAGCGCCATCACCGCCACCCCGACCTTGCCCTTGTACAGGCGGCCGTCGTGCGAGCGGGTCCCCTCGGGGTAGATGCCGAGCAGCTCGTTCTTGCTCAGTACGCCGAGGCCCTCGCGGATGGCGGCCTGGCCCGCTTCCTTGCCGGTGCGGTCGACCGGGATCTGCCCGGCGCTGCGGAAGAACGTCGCGGTGAGGCGACCCTTGATGCCGGGACCTGTGAAGTACTCCTTCTTCGCGAGGAAGGTGATGCGGCGCTTGAGGATCGCCGGCATCAGGAAGTGGTCCGAGAAGGACAGATGGTTGCCGGCGACGATCGCCGGGCCTTCGGCCGGTACGTGTTCGAGGCCTTCGATGCGAGGCCGGAAGACCAGTCTCAGCAGAGGTCCCAACAACACGTATTTGAGCACGTAGTAGAACAAAGGGTCGCTCCTCACTCCGGCGGATCGCCTGGGCCGCCGCGTTCCAGCAGGTCAACCGGCGTGTCGTGGGATCGCCAGTCTATGTGCAGGCGCAGTTCGCCGGAACACGGCGGACGCCGCGTCGCGCGCGTGGGGACAACTGCCGCACCAGCCTCCAGTTACCGACTGGTAGACAGCAACCTGATGACACATCATGGCGTGATCGCGCTCAACTGCTGGCGGACGCCCGGCTCTTGCGGCGCGCCGCCCCGTCTGCCTCCCCTCACAACCGCACGATGACCAGGGCGGTGTCATCGGTCGCACCCCCCGGCGGCAGCAGCTCCAGCAGGACCGCGTCGGCCAGCTGTTCGGGGTCCTCGGTGGCGGTGGCGGGCGAGCGCGTCGGCGAGGCGGGCCAGGCCGGTGTCGATGTCCTCGCGTCTGCGTTCGATCAGGCCGTCGGTGTAGAGGACGAGAGTGGCGCCCTCGGCGTACCGCGTGCAGGCCTGGGGTCTCGGCATCGGGTCGGGGCGGGCGTCGAGCGGCGGGTCGGTGGCCTGGTCGAGGAACTCGACACGGCCGTCGCCGTGGACGAGGACGGGCGGCGGGTGCCCGGCGCTGCTGTAGGTGATGGTGTGCTCGTCGAAGTCGATGAACGTCGTGACGGCGGTGGCGGATTCGGCGCCGTCGACCACGTTCGCATACCGGCCCAGGACGTTCAGCGCCTCGGCCGGGCCCTCGGCGACGCGGGAGGCGGCGCTCAGCGCGCTGCGCAGCTGGCCCATGACTCCGGCAGCCGCGAGGCCGTGCCCGACCACGTCGCCCACCGCCACGCCGATGCGGCGCCCGCCCACCAGGTCGACCAGGTCGTACCAGTCCCCGCAGACGTTCAGCGATCCGACGGCGGGCCGGTAGCGCACGGCGGCGTGCTGGTAGCGGGCCTGCCGGCGGGCGGGCAGCATCGCCTCCTGCAGTGCGATGGCCACCTCGCGTTCGCGGGCGTGGGCCTGCCGGAGCCGTTCGTTGAGATCCTGCAGTTCGCGGGCGCGGGTGTACAGCTCGGCCTCCAGCACCCGGGCCCGGCTGCTCCGCGGACCGCCCCTGGCCTTGATCAGCTCGGTGACCTCCTCGACGCGGTGCACCAGCAGCACCACCTTGCCGTCCGGGCCGAGCACCGGGGCGTTGACCGGGCTCCAGTAGCGCTCCTCCCACTCGCCGGGCCGGTCGGGGCTCTCGACGTCGTAGCGCTGCAGGGCCATCGCGTCGCGCTCGCCGGTCTGCAGCACCCGCTGCAGCGATGCCGCCAGATTGCGCATGCCGGAAGCCGTGGGGTCGTTCGGGTTGTCGGGGAAGACGTCGAAAAGATAGCGGCCGACGACCTGCTCGCGGGTGCGCCCGGCCAACCGCAGGAACTCCTCGTTGGCGTCCGCGAACACCAGCTCGGGCGTCAGCAGCGCCACCATCCCCGGCAGGCACTGGAACACTGCCGCGTAGTCGATCTCCCCATCGTTCATGGCTGCCGCCTCACCGCCCGGTTCACGTAATTTTCCCACGTGATGCGGCGTATGCACGGTATTGGTGTGTCAGGCCGGGGGATCGGTCAGGGACTGCTCGGCCCAGATGACCTTCCCCTCGGGGACGAAGCGGGTGCCCCACCGCTGGGTGAACTGCGAGACCAGCAGCAGCCCGCGGCCGCCCTCGTCGGTGGTACGCGGATGGCGCATGTGCGGCGCGGTGGCGCCGCCGTCGGAGACCTCGCAGATCAGGGCGCGTTCCCTGATCAGGCGGAGCCGGATGGGGCCTTCGGCGTGCCGGATGGCGTTGGTGACCAGCTCGCTGACCACGAGTTCCGTGGTGAAGGCCAGTTCCTCCAGGCCCCACTCGGCCAGCTGCCGGGCGGCATCCTTGCGGGCGTCGGCGACGACGGCCGGGTCGGCGGGCAGGTCCCAGTCGGCGACCTGGTCGGCGCCCAGGAGCCTGGTGTGGGCCATCAGCAGGGCCACGTCGTCGTCCGGACGGTCCGGCATCAGCGCGTCGACCACGGCCCGGCAGCGCAGGTCGAGCGAGGTCGCCATCCGTTCCAGGGCCCGGCGCAGCCGCTCGCGGTCCGCGTCGACGGGCCGGTCGTCGTCCTCGCGGGCCAGCAGCCCGTCGGTGTGCAGGGCGAGCGTGCTGCCCTCGGCGAGCACCAGCTCCACCGCCTCGAAGGGCCGCCCGCCGACGCCGAGCGGCGGCCCCTGCGGCAGGTCCACGAAGCTGACGGTGCCGTCGGGCAGGACGACGGCGGGCGCGGGGTGGCCGGCCGCGGCCATCGTGCACTGCCCGTCGACAGGGTCGTAGATGACGTAGACACAGCCGGACCCTGCGACCTGCACGTCGACGTCCTCCGGAGCGTCCGGGTCGCCGCCCTCCTCGCGGCCGGTCTGCGCGACCAGGTCGTCGAGGTGCGCGAGCACCTCCTCGGGCGGCAGATCCAGCGCCGCCAGGGTGCGTACGGCGGTCCGCAGGCGCCCCATGGCCGCGGCCGCGTCGATCCCGTGCCCCGGTACCTCGCCCACGACGAGCGCCACGCGGGCGCCGGACAGCGGGATGAGGTCGTACCAGTCGCCGCCCAGGCCGGTCAGCTCGTCGGCCGGCCGGTAGCAGGCGGCCACCTCCACCGCGTCCTGATCGGGCAGCCGGCGGGGGAGCAGGCTGCGCTGCAGCACCAGTGCCGCATTGCGTTCGCGGGCGTAGCGGCGGGCGTTGTCCACACAGACCGCCGCCCGGGAGACCAGGTCCTCGGCCAGGCTGAGGTCGTCCTCGTCGAAGGGCTCCTGACGCCTGCGCCGGAAGAACGTGGTGACGCCCAGGGTGACGCCCCGCGCGCGGATCGGCACGACCATCACGGTGTGCAGCCCCAGCTCCAGGAACGTGGCCGTCCGGTCGCCGGGCAGGTCGGTGGCCCACTCCTTGGCCAGCGGGTCGAGCCGCTCCTCGCGCCAGGACAGGCCGGTGGCCAGGCAGCGGATCGGGGGCGATCCGCGCAGATAGGTGGCCACCGCGCCGATCCCGACGACGGCCTCGGGGACCCCCGGGTTCACCGACTGGTGTCCGGCGCGCCGCAGTGGCACCGCCTCCGTGGGGCTGAGCGGTCCGGTCGGCGGCTCAGCGCCCCGCAGCACCCACTCCAGCAGGTCGACGCAGACGAAGTCGGCGCAGCCCGGCACGGCCACGTCGGCCAGCTCCTGAGCGGTCCGCACGATGTCCAGGCTGCGGCCGATCTGCTCGCCGGCCCGGTCGAGCAGGGACAGCCGCTGCCGGGCGCGGTGCCGCTCGGTGATGTCGACGACCGTGTAGTAGACGCCCATCGGGTGGCCGTGGTCGTCCTCGAGACGGGTGAACGACATCATGTGCGCCGTCTCCCGCAGCGGTGCGGAGCGCACATGGCCGAGATGCTCGTACCCGACCACCGGCCGGCCGGTCTCCAGCACGCGCCGCATCTGTGCCTCGATGCCCTCGGAGTCGAGGCCCGGCTGGATCTCCGCCAGCCGGCGGCCCAGCCGCTCCCCGGGGGAGCCGCCGCCGAACCGCTCCAGGGCCGCGTTCGACCAGACGCACCGCAGATCCGCGTCCACGACCGCTATGCCGACGGGGGAGCCGGTCACCATCTGCTCCAGCACCGCACGGCTCATGTCCCAGCCGCGTGCCCCGGCCATGTCGGAGAGCAGCACCAGCCAGTGCGCCCCGCCGCCCGGCCCCACCGCCGGAGTGATCCGGACCATCACCCGGACCTGGTGCCCGTCCTTGTGCCGGGCGGTCAGCAGCCCCGCCCAGCCGCCGTCCCGGCGGCACCGCTCGGCCACCTCGGGCACCCGTGCGGCATCCTCCGTGGCCAGCAGGCCGGTCACCGGGGTGCCGACCACCTCGTTGGCGGTGTAGTCCAGCAGCCGCCGGGCGTCCCGGGTCCAGCTGGTCACCACGCCCTGGGCGTCGAGCAGCAGAGGCGCGGCATCGGCCACGTCGAACCGCTGCCGGGCAAGGTCCTGTTCCTCGTCAGTGCCCACGGCCGACCTCTCTGTCGCTGAGAGTGGTCTACCACCTCTTGTCCCCATCTTCACCCTCCGGGCAACCGGTGAGGACGCAGAGAAAAGCGGGGGGCGGGGTCCGAGCGCCCCCCGCCCCGGTCACGAACCCAGGACCTTCTCCAGTGCCCCGAGCGCGGACTCCAGTTCCTCTCCGGTGATCGTCAGAGGCGGCGCCAGCCGGATGGTGGAGCCGTGGGTGTCCTTGACCAGGACGCCCTCGCGCTGGAGGCGTTCGCTGATCTCGCGGCCGGTGCCGATGGCCGGGTCGACGTCGACGCCCGCCCACAGGCCGCGGGCGCGGAAGCCGGCGACGCCCTTGCCGAGCAGGGCGGCCAGACCACCGCGCAGGACCACGCCCAGCTCGGCGGCCCGGCGCTGGTACTCGCCCGTCTCCAGCAGCTCCACGACGGCCGTGCCGACCGCGGCGGCCAGCGGGTTGCCGCCGAACGTCGAGCCGTGCTCGCCCGGACGCAGTACGCCGAGCACGTCCCGGCGCCCGACCACCGCCGAGACCGGGACGATGCCGCCGCCCAGCGCCTTGCCCAGCAGCAGGACGTCCGGGACGACGCCCTCGTGCTCGACGGCGAGGGTGCGGCCGGTACGGCCGAGCCCCGACTGGATCTCGTCCGCGATGAACAGACAGCCCTTGCGCCGGGTCAGCTCACGCACCCCGGCCAGGTAGCCGTCATCCGGGATGACGACACCCGCCTCGCCCTGGATGGGCTCGATCAGCACCGCGGCCGTGGTCTCGTCGACCGCCGCCTCCAGCGCCGCCAGGTCGTTGTACGGCACGATCCGGAAACCCGGCGTGAAGGGGCCGAAGCCCGCCCGGGCCGTCTCGTCCGTGGAGAAGCTGACGATGGTCGTCGTACGGCCGTGGAAGTTCTCCGCGGCGACCACGATCGTCGCCTGGTCGGCGGGGACGCCCTTGACCTCGTACGCCCACTTGCGGGCCACCTTGATACCGGACTCGACCGCCTCGGCGCCCGTGTTCATCGGCAGGACCATGTCCAGTCCGGTCAGCTCGGCCAGCCGCTCGGCGAACTCGGCGAGCCTGTCGTTGTGGAAGGCGCGCGAGGTGAGGGTGAGGCGGTCCAGCTGCCGGTGGGCCGCCTCGGTCAGCGCCGGGTGGCGGTGGCCGAAGTTGAGGGCCGAGTAGCCGGCCAGCATGTCGAGGTAGCGGCGGCCCTCGACGTCCTCCACCCAGGTGCCCTCGGCACGGGCGACGACCACGGGCAGCGGGTGGTAGTTGTGCGCCAGGACCGGTTCCTCGGCGCGGATCAGCTCGGCGGACGAACGCGTGGTCGCGGGAGCGGTCATGAACGGATCTCCTGAGTGCAGCACTTGATGCCGCCGCCCGCCTTGCGGAACTCGGACAGGTCGACGGGCACGGGGGCATAGCCGCGGTCGGCGAGCGCGGTGGCGAGGGACTCGGCCTGGGGCGCGATGAAGACGTTGCGGCCGTCGGAGACGGAGTTGAGGCCGAAGGCCAGCGCGTCGTCGAGGGTGGCGAGCACCGCGTCCGGGTACAGCCGGGCGAGCACCTCGCGGCTGCCCGGGGAGAACGCCTCCGGGTAGTAGGAGATGTTGTCGTCGTCCAGGACGAACAGCGCGGTGTCCAGGTGGTAGAAGCGCGGATCCACCAGCGTCAGGCTGATCACCGGGTGGCCGAAGAACTCCTGGACCTCGCGGTGCGCCTCGCGGGTCGTACGGAACCCGGTGCCGGCCAGGACGTAGCGGCCCGTCCAGACCAGGTCGCCCTCGCCCTCGCAGACGGCCTCGGGACGGTGGACGTCGAAGCCGGCCGCCTTGAACCAGGTGTCGTAGTGCGTGGACTCCGGGCGCCGCTCGGGCGCGTGGAAGAGGGAGCCGAAGACGCGGCCGTCGACGACGACGGCCGAGTTCGCGGCGAAGACCATGTCCGGGAGACCGGGCGCCGGCTCCAGGGTGTCGACGGTGTGGCCATGGGCCCGGTAGGCACCGATCAGCGCCTGCCACTGCTCCTGGGCCAGGTCCACGTCGACGCGGACGTCGGGGTGCATCCAGGGATTGATCGCGTACTGCACGGCGAAGTGTCTGGGTTCGCAGACGAGGAAGCGCCGCCGGCGCGGCACACGGGATTCGGACACAGAGGGGTTCCTCCGCTTCCTGCGGTGTCGAGGGTGGGTTGACACCAAGGTAGGAAGTGACGGAGTCGGGCGACAAGGAATGAGAATTGCGTGTCCGCGCAGGAATGCTGCGTCTTCGGCCGGTTCTGCGCAGCGCTGCTGCGTTCTCGGACGTTTATTCGGGAGCCGGGTGGGTGGCGCCCGCCTCCGGGCTCTCGGGGAGCAGATGGGACAGCACCATCACACTGATCGTCTTGCGGATGAAGGGCTCGATGCGGATCCGCTCCAGGACCTCCTCGAAGTGGTCCACGTCCCGCGCCCGTACGTGCAGCAGCGCGTCCGCGCCGCCGGTCACCGTCATCGCCGCCGTGATCTCCGGATGGTTGCGGACCACCTCCGCGAGCCGCCGCGGCGGGGCCGCGCCCTCGCAGTACACCTCGACGTACGCCTCCGTCCGCCAGCCCAGCGCCGCCGGCTGCACGGTGGCCGTGAACCCGGTGATCACGCCCGTCTCGCGCAGCCGGTCCACCCGGCGCTTGACCGCCGTGGACGACAGCCCGACGGCCGCACCGATCTCGGCGAAGCTGGTCCTGGCGTTCGCCATCAACGCGGTGATGATCTTCCGGTCGAGCTCGTCGAAGGGGGCCGGCCTGCTGTTCATGTCGGCACTGTATCCAGCACGGACGTCCACACCACGGCACATGTCCACCCGTGCGGATTCCACCTACACTCCGGGTTCATGCTGCGCGCCCTCGCCGTCGACGACGAACGCCCCTCGCTGGAGGAACTGCTGTATCTGCTGAACGCGGACCCGCGCATCGGCAGCGCGGAGGGCGCAGGCGACGCGACCGAGGCGCTGCGCCGCATCAACCGGGCGCTCCAGTCCGGCCCGGGCGGTCCCGAGGCCATCGACGTCGTCTTCCTCGACATCCACATGCCCGGCCTCGACGGACTCGACCTGGCCCGGCTGCTGACCGGCTTCGCCAACCCACCGCTGGTCGTGTTCGTCACCGCCCACGAGGACTTCGCCGTACAGGCCTTCGACCTCAAGGCCGTCGACTACGTCCTCAAGCCCGTCCGCAAGGAACGCCTCGCGGAGGCGATCCGCCGGGCCGCCGAACTCACCGGCACCGCCCCGCGCATCCCCGTGCACGAGCCCGACCCCGACCAGATTCCGGTCGAACTCGGCGGTGTGACCCGCTTCGTCGCCGTCGACGACATCACCCACGTCGAGGCCCAGGGCGACTACGCCCGTCTGCACACCGACAAGGGCAGCCACCTCGTACGGATCCCGCTGTCCACCCTGGAGGAACGCTGGCGCTCCCGGGGCTTCGTCCGCATCCACCGCCGTCATCTGGTCGCCCTGCGCCACGTCGGCGAACTGCGCCTGGACGCGGGCACCGTGAGCGTCCTGGTCGGCGCCGAGGAACTCCAGGTCAGCCGCCGGCATACGCGCGAACTGCGGGACCTGCTGATGAGGAGGCCGTGACCGTGCCGGGCCAGGACCCCACCGAGCGCCGCGTCGTCGTCACCGGCCCGCCCCGCCGCACCCGCCGCGCCTCCGGCTACTCCCGCCCGCGCACCGAGATCGACGAGCAGACCACCCTCGGCCACACCTACGTCCGCTCCCTCATGCGCACCCAACTCCGCGCCGCACTCGCGGTGTTCGCGTCCCTCGGCCTCCTGATAGGCCCGCTCCCGCTGGTCTTCGCCGCCACCCGGGACGCCCGCCGCCTGGAATGGGTGATCCTCGGCTTCTGCCTCTACGTCCCGATGGTCCTGCTCGCCCTGTGGTACGTCCGGCGCGCCGAGCGCAACGAACGGGACTTCGTGCGGCTCGTGGAAGACCGGTGAACTCCAGTTACGCCGTTCCGGCGGTGGCTCTGGTGGTCGTGGCGACCGTCCTGGTCGGCGCCTTCGGCCTGCGCATCTCCCGTACGACCTCCGACTTCTACGTCGCCTCCCGCACCGTCGGCCCCCGCCTCAACGCGGCCGCCATCAGCGGCGAGTACCTCTCCGCCGCCTCCTTCCTGGGCATCGCGGGCCTGGTCCTGGTGCAGGGCCCGGACATGCTCTGGTACCCGGTCGGCTACACCGCCGGCTATCTGGTCCTGCTGCTGTTCGTCGCCGCCCCGCTGCGCCGCTCCGGCGCCTACACGCTGCCCGACTTCGCCGAGGCCCGGCTGGCCTCGCAGGCGGTACGGCGGCTGGCCGGGGCCTTCGTCGTCGGCGTCGGCTGGCTGTATCTGCTGCCCCAACTCCAGGGCGCCGGGCTGACGTTGACCGTGCTGACCGGTGCGCCCGATATGCTCGGCGGGCTCATCGTGGCCGTCGTCGTGGTCGCCACCGTCGCCGCCGGCGGGATGCGCAGCATCACCTTCGTGCAGGCCTTCCAGTACTGGCTCAAGCTCACCGCCCTGCTGGTGCCCGCGCTGTTCCTGGTCCTCGCCTGGCAGGGCGACGGCGCGCCCCGCCACGCCTTCGAGGAGCCGGCGACCTTCCGCGAGCAGCGCGTCGTACGCGTCGAGGACAGCCTCGACCTGAAGCTGGACCGGCCGCTGACCGTCACCGTGACCGGCACGGTCGACGGCCGCACCCACGACGCCGGGCGGATCCGACTCCCCTCCGGCACCCACCACATCGAGCGGGGCACCCGGCTGACCTTCGCCAGGGGCACCACCGTCCCGACCGCCGACCGCGGCACCAACGGCGGCATGTCGACCTCGCTGGCCTCGAGCCGCGAGGAACGCCCGCTGTACGCCACCTACGGGCTGATCCTCGCCACCTTCCTCGGCACCATGGGACTGCCGCACGTCGTCGTCCGCTTCTACACCAGCCCGCACGGCGTCGCCGCCCGCCGCACGACCGTGGCCGTGCTCGGCCTGATCGGCGCCTTCTACCTGCTGCCGCCCCTGTACGGCGCCCTCGGCCGGCTCTACACCCCCGAACTCACCCTCACCGGCGACGCGGACGCCGCCGTCCTGCTGCTGCCGGACCGCATGATCGGCGGCGTGGGCGGCGACCTGCTGGGCGCGCTGGTGGCGGGCGGCGCCTTCGCCGCGTTCCTGTCGACGGCGTCCGGGCTGACCATGGCGGTGGCCGGAGTGCTCACCCAGGACGTCCTGCCGACGCGCGGCGTACGGCACTTCAGGCTCGGCACGGTGCTCTCGATGGCGGTGCCGCTCGCCGCCAGCGTCATCGTCGGCGGGCTGCCGGTCGCCGACGCGGTCGGGCTGGCCTTCGCGGTGTCCGCTTCGTCCTTCTGCCCGCTGCTCGTCCTCGGCATCTGGTGGCGCAGGCTGACCCCGCCGGGCGCGGCCGCCGGGATGCTGATCGGCGGCGGTTCGGCGTTCCTGGCGGTGGCCGCGACGATGGCGGGCTTCCCCGGCACGGGCTCGCTGCACGCCTTACTGGCCTGGCCCGCCCTCTGGTCGGTACCGCTGGGCTTCCTCACCATGGTGCTGGTGTCCTTGGCGACTCCGGGCCGGGTGCCCGGCGGGACGGAGGCGATCCTGGCGAGGTTCCATCTGCCGGAGGAACTGCGCGCGGAGGTGAAGGCGTGAGCGGATTCCTCGCCGGCCTGTGCGTGGCCGTCCTGCCGCTGCTGGCCGCCGGGTTCTGGCTGGGGCGGCGCACCGCCCGCCCCGAGAGCCTCGGCGGCCTCGGCACGCCCGTCGAGCACGCCACCTTCCAGACCCTGCACACCGCCTCCCTGGCCGCACCCCCGCTGCGGGCCGGGCTGACGGAGGAGACCGCCCGCAAGTCCGCCCGCCGGCTGCGCACCCTCCTCGGCACGGACGCCCTGTGTCTGACGGACCAGAAGGAGGTCCTGGTCTGGGACGGCGTCGGCGGCCACCACCGCGACGAGATCATGGAACGCCTCGCCGGACCGCTGGAGAGCGGCCGCGGCGAGGCCTTCCGCCTCAAGTGCCCCGACCCGGACTGCCGGGTGCGCTGGGCGGTCGTGGCCCCGCTCACCGTCGATGACCGCGTGCACGGCGCCCTGGTCGCCTGCGCGCCCCGCGAGTCCGCCGTCCTCGTCCGGGCCGCCGGGGAGGTCGCCCGCTGGGTGAGCGTCCAGCTGGAACTGGCCGACCTCGACCAGTCCCGCACCCGTCTGATCGAGGCCGAGATCAAGGCGCTCAGGGCCCAGATCTCCCCGCACTTCATCTTCAACTCGCTCGCGGTGATAGCGAGCTTCGTCCGCACCGACCCCGAACGCGCCCGCGAACTCCTCCTGGAATTCGCCGACTTCACCCGCTACTCGTTCCGCAGGCACGGCGACTTCACCACCCTCGCCGACGAACTGCACGCCATCGACCACTACTTGGCGCTGGTGCGGGCACGCTTCGGCGACCGCCTCTCCGTCACCCTGCAGATCGCCCCCGAGGTCCTGCCGGTCGCCCTGCCCTTCCTGTGCCTGCAGCCGCTCGTCGAGAACGCCGTCAAGCACGGCCTGGAGGGCAGGGCGGCGTCCGTCGGCAAGAGCCACATCAGCATCACCGCACAGGACGCCGGCGCCGAGGCCCTGGTCGTCATCGAGGACGACGGCGCCGGAATGGACCCCGACCTGCTGCGCCGCATTCTCGCCGGCGAGGTCAGCCCCTCGGGCGGCATCGGACTGTCCAACGTCGACGACCGCCTTCGCCAGGTCTACGGCGACGACTACGGGCTCGTCATCGAGACCGCCGTGGGAGCGGGCATGAAGATCACCGCCCGGCTGCCGAAATACCAGCCGGGGGTGCACTCGGCCGGGCGGCTGAGCGAGCAATGAACGCCATGTGCCCCGGATGCGTCATGTGCTGCGCGAGGCGACCATCCCGAGGGTGAGCAACCCCAGCACCACCCAGCCGAACCACAGCCAGCCGTTGGAGCCGAGGGCCACCGTGTAGGCGGTCACCACGACCAGGCCGCCGACCGTGATCGCCCCCATTGCCTTCGTAGAACCGTCCGTAGAACCGGGCATCGCAACACCCTCCTCAGGATTCGTTCCCCTCCATGGTGCCCCCGTTCTGCTTCCGGACGGTGCAGACGACGAAATGCGTGCCCGACTTCCAGGCGCCCTGGCTGCTCCAGGAGCCGGACGTGTAGACCGACGGGTCGAAGCCGTAGTCCCGCGGCGCCACGTCCTTCGCACAGGCCGCATCCGACCGCGTACGGGCCTCGGTGAGCGTGACGTCCTCGCCCAGCCGGGTGAAACCGAGCACCTGCTCGTCGTGCGGGCCGCCGCAGGAGACCAGCCGGGCGTCCCGGTTGGATCGGGTCTGCAGACAGTCACGGCGCTGCATGTTCGCCGTGTCGGTGAAGTCCGAGCCCACCTCGCGCCGATCGCCGAGCGGCCCGTAGACCGGCCCGTGCGCGCCCAGCACCAGACAGGCGGTGCGCCGTCCCGCGGCCTCGAACCCGGCCCCGGTCGGCACGACGGCGAGGCTGCGGACGTCAGCCAGCCGCTCCCGGATCTCCTGCGTCCGCTCCTCGCACCGGGCGGGCCCCAGCTCGTGCGCCTCGTCAGCGGACGCGGCCGGCACGAACGCCGTCACCTGCCCGTCGGGAGCCTTGTCCTGACAGCCCGGATCCGGCGTGAGCCGCGGCACCCCCTGGAAACGGTCGCCCGGCCAGTCGGCGAGCACGCACTCCCCGTCCTTGAGCGGCGCGGACAGTCCCACGGCCGAACCGTACGGCGAGGCCGCCCCGTCGCCGCCGCTCTTCTGGTGTGCCATGGCGTACCAGACCCCGCCCAGCGCCAGCACCAGACCGAGCGCGACGGCGAGAACCGCCCGCAGCGCCCGCGGGAGCTCACGGCGACGGTGGGCGGGACGGGGCCCGGGGGCGCTCGCCACCCCGGCCCACGGCGGCTGCGAACCCAGGTCGGTCTGTGTACGGGCGTACGCCTCGGCCTGCGGCGTGACGATCCGCGACAGCGCCGCCTCCGCCTCCGTCGCGGACGGCCGCCGCCCCGGATCCTTCACCAGCAGCGCCTCCAGTACGGGCCCCAGCGCACCGGCGCGCAGGGCCGGACGCGGCTCCTCCATGACCACCGCGGTGACCTCGGCGAGGTGCGACTCGCGCTCGAAGGGGCCCTGTCCCTCGACTCCGTGGTAGAGCGTGCAGCCCAGCGAGAACAGATCGGCGGCCGGGGTGGGCGGCCCGCCCGTGGCCCGCTCCGGCGCCAGATAGCCCGACGTCCCCACCAGCACGGACGCCAGCGTGTACCGGGTCTCGCCGGCGTCCGGCTGCACCGAGATGCCGTAGTCGGTGAGCAGGATGCGCCCGTACGGCGCCCCGGAGCGGTCCGGCGCGAGCAGGATGTTCGCCGGTTTCACGTCCCGGTGCATGACGCCCCGCTCGTGCCCGGCGGTCAGCGCGTCCAGCACGGCCAGCCCGATGCGGGCGCACTCGGCGGGCGCGAGCGGACCGCGCGTCTCGACCAGCTCCTTCAGGTCGACGGCGCCCGCCACGTACTCCATGACGATCCAGGGCAGCCCCTCGTGCTCCAGCACGTCGTGCACCGTCACCACATGAGGATGCCCGCGCAGTCCTGCCGCGTGCCGGGCCTCCGCGCGTGCCCGGGCGACCCGGGCCTCCCGCTCGTCGGCGGTCGGGTCCGGGTCCCGGAACACGATCTCCTTGAGCGCGACCTCGCAGGCGAGTCTCTGGTCGTGGGCGAGCCACACATGGCCCATGCCACCGCTGCCGAGCCGGTTCAGCAGCAGATAACGGCCGGCGATGACCCGGCCCACTCCCGACGTGGGTGATCCTGAATGCATCCGGTGACTCCCGGGTTCTGCGGAGGCGCTACGTGATCGCGATCGAGGCGGGCCCGGAGCTCGCGGGCGCACTCGTGGCAGGCGCGCTGCTCGCCGGCCCGCTGGTGGCCGGAGCGCTCGTGGTGACCGGAGCGCTCGATGGGGGCGCGCTGCTCGTCGCCGGTTTGCTGGGTGGTGGGGCGCTGCTGGTGACCGGTTTGCTCGGTGGTGGGGCGCTGCTGGTGACCGGGGCGCTGGTCTTCGCGGGTGAGCCGGTCGTCGTCGACGGCGAACTGGGCGGCGCACTCGACGGGGGCGCCTTGGAACCGGGCGGCGCGCTCGACGACGCCGCGGAGGACGACGGCCCGGGGCCGCTGCCGGACGGCGACGACGGCGAGGCCGGTGACGACCCGGACGACGAAGGCGATGACGGCGGCGCTGTGGACGGCCCGGACGTCACGGACGGCGGGGGAGTGGCCGGCCCGTGGGACGTCCCCTCTGCCACGCTCAGCGTCACGTACGCCCCGAACCCCAGCTTGCTCCCGGCCGGCGGGTCCGACGCCGTCACCCGCGCGTCGTCGGGCGGTCGCGCCTTCCCGTCGTACCCGACCGCGAGCCCCGCCTCGGCCAGCCGCCGGCTCGCGTCCCCGAACGTCGTCCCGGCGAGCCGGGGCACCGCCCGTTCCGTGCGCGTGTCGAAGGTCTTGTCGTGTGCCCCCGTGGTGCCGACGGGCCGGTCGATGCCCACGGCGGGATCGCCGACGTCGACCAGAACGAGCCGCTGCATTTTCCGCGGCGCCGGCCGCACGGCGACCACCGAGGAACGCTGATATCCCCGCCACTTCTCGTTCCCGTCCCCGAACTTGACCGAAATCCTGTTCGTGTCACCCGTGAAGGGCCGCAGTGGATTTCCGCACGAGCACTTCACAGCCGGAAGTCCCTGTTCATCGACGAGTACGGCGATTCCCGCCTGCAGCAGGGAGTCGAAGGGAACAGCCTTTCCCTTCTTGTAGTCGTGATTCTTCACGAGGGTGTCGTGACGCAGGAGAACTGGAGTGAGCCGGTCCAGGTATCCCGGAATCTCATCGACGCTGATGTTCAGCGCAGTGGCCCACGCCTGCGCCTTCTGATGATTCCTGGGGTCCGTGAGGAATTCCCTGAGCCGCTTGACGTCGCAGATGGTCGGCTTCCTCGTGCCCCCGTACAGCCCGGGCGTGTCCCCCTGCTGCAGACTGCCGTGCGCCGTCTGCGGCCTGATCGCGGCGTCATGGCCCAGCCCGCTGTCCTCGTCGAAGAAAGGCGCGAGAGAGGGAACTCCCGCGGCCACCGCCTTCACGGCGAGCAGCGGCGTACTTCGATCACAACCGCTGAGCGCCAGTACGAAAACGAGCAGGACGGCGACCTTGCGAATCGCCGATTTCCCGGCCCCTTGCATAAATGCGCGAAGTGTCATCACCGCTCCCCCCGGCGGTTTCCCCCATGCACTTCATGCTACTGAATGCTTCCGAATGGCGAGGCCTTCATTGCCCGCGTGCGTTCAATGAGGCCAAATAGGCGTTGTATGCCTCGAGTTCCTTGTCGCCGTCACGGTCGGCGGCCCGGTCCTTGCGCCGGGCCTGCCGCTGCTCGGAGCCGTACCACTGGAACAGCAGGGCGAGCAGCACCAGCACGGAGGGAATCTCGCTGAACGCCCAGGCGATGCCGCCGGCCGCGGTCTGGTCGGAGAGCGCCTCGACGCCGAGCGAGGCGGGCGGGTTCTTGAACGTCTCCACCATCGGCGTCGACGCCATCATCAGCGCGATGCCGAAGAACGCGTGGAACGGCATGCCCGCGAACAGCTCCAGCATCCGCATCAGATAACCCGGCCGCTGCGGCCCGGGGTCCACCCCGATGATCGGCCAGAAGAACACGACGCCCACGGCGAGGAAGTGCACCATCATCGCGACGTGCCCCGCCTTGGAGCCCATCAGGAAGTCGAAGATCGGTGTGAAGTACAGCGCGTACAGGCTCGCGATGAACAGCGGAATGGTGAACGCGGGATGCGTGATGATCCGCATGTACCGGCTGTGCAGCAGCATCAGCAGCAGCTCGCGCGGCCCCTTGCGGCCGTTGCCCGCCGTCGGCAGTGCGCGCAGGGCGAGCGTGACGGGCGCGCCGAGCAGGATCAGGATCGGCGACAGCATGCTGATGATCATGTGCTGCACCATGTGCACGCTGAACATGACCATGCCGTAGTCGTTGAGCTTCGTGCACATCACGAGCCCGATGGTCAGCACACCGAGGACGAACGACACCGTCCGCGCCGCCGACCACTTGTCACCGCGCCGCCGCAGCCGCACCACGCCGTACGCGTACAGCCCGAGCCCCACCAGGCAGGCCACGAGGAAGAACGGGTCCGCCGACCACTGAAGACCCCGCCCCAGCGTGAACGGCGGCAGATCCATGGTCATGCCGTGCCCGCTGTGATCCATCCAACGGCTCCTGATTCGTGGGGGTTGTGCGCTGTCTGTCCGGACCCAGAGTAGAACCGCCCCCGGTCGCTGCTGCGACCGGGGGCGGACTCTTCAATTCCGTACGAGATCACCTGCGCACTACAGAACGCACTCCGCTTCGTCGTACCGCTCCGACGGAACCGTCTTCAGCGTCTCGACGGCCTCCGCCAGAGGGACCATCTCGATGTCGGTCCCCCGCAGCGCGGTCATCTTGCCGAACTCGCCCCGGTGCACCGCCTCCACCGCGTGCCAGCCGAAGCGGGTGGCCAGCACACGGTCGTACGCCGTCGGCGTACCGCCCCGCTGGACGTGCCCCAGGATGACCGGCCGGGCTTCCTTCCCCAGCCGCTCCTCCAGCTCGATGGAGAGCTGGCGGGCGATCCCGGCGAAGCGCTCGTGGCCGTAGATGTCCTTGCCGCCCTCGTCGAACTCCATGGACCCGGCCTTCGGCTTGGCGCCCTCCGCTGCCACGACGATCGCGAAGCGCTTGCCGGCCTCGAACCGCTCGCCGACCCGCCTGGCCAACTCCTCGATGTCGAAGGGCCGTTCGGGGACGACGATGGCGTGCGCGCCGGCCGCCATGCCGGAGTGCAGTGCGATCCAGCCGGTGTGCCGGCCCATGACCTCCACGACCAGGACGCGCTGGTGGGACTCGGCGGTGGTCTTGAGCCGGTCAAGGGCCTCGGTCGCGACACCGACGGCCGTGTCGAAGCCGAAGGTGACGTCCGTGACCGCGATGTCGTTGTCGATGGTCTTCGGGACGCCGACGATCGGCAGCCCGCTGTCGTACATCAGCCGGGCCGCCTTCAGCGTGCCCTCACCGCCGATGGGGATGATCGCGTCGAGGCCGAGCTCCTCGACATGGCCCTTGGCCCGCTCCACGCCGTCGCGCAGATGCGAGGGCTGGACCCGGGAGGAGCCGAGAATCGTGCCGCCGCGGGCCAGGATGCCGCCCACCGCGTCGAGGTCCAGCTTGAGGTAGTCGCACTCGAGGAGGCCTTTCCAGCCGTCCCGGAAGCCGATGACCTCGTCGCCGTGGTCGACGACGGCGCGGTGCACGACGGACCGGATGACGGCGTTCAGGCCGGGGCAGTCGCCGCCGGACGTGAGGACACCAATGCGCATAGCCCGAAAGAACCTTCTCAACGTGGGCCGGGACCGGACCCCGTCGTCCGGCACGAACCCCGCCACCCTAGCGGCAGGAGGGGGCGGGGCCGAAGCATGCGTCCGCCTGCTGGACGACCCCGCTCACCTGTGCGGACGGGGCGTCAGACGGGCCGGTGGAGCGGAGCTTGCGTCCAGGTGTCAGGCGGGCTGCTGGGCCGCCGCGATGCGCTCGTTGCGCAGGGCCTCGTACCAGCGGTCGTCGGTCGGGGGCAGCGCGTTCACGTCGAGCGCCAGCTTCAGCAGCAGGTCGGCGATCTGCGGGTTACGGGCCAGCACGGGCCCGTGCATGTACGTACCGAAGACCGTGTCGTTGTACGCGCCCTCCGTGCCGTCACCCGTGCCGTTGCCGTTGCCCAGCTTGACCTGGGCGAAGGGGCGGGCCGTCGGGCCGAGGTGGGTGACGCCCTGGTGGTTCTCGAAGCCGGTCAGCGGGGGCAGGCCGAGGCGCGGGTCGATGTCGGCGAGCACGTCACCGACGCAGCGGTCGCCCTCACCCCGTACCGAGACCACGTCAAGGAGCCCGAGGCCGGGCTCGCGCTGGCCGAGGTCGTTGATGAACTCGTGGCCGAGGATCTGGTAGCCGGCGCAGACGGAGAAGACGATCGCGCCGTTCTCCACGGCCCGGTGCAGTCCGCCGTCCCGGCGCAGCCGCTCGGCCGCGAGCCGCTGCGGACGGTCCTCGCCGCCGCCGATCAGATAGATGTCCCCGGAGGTCGGGATCGCCTGGTCGCTGCGCACGTCGAGACGCGCCACGTCGAGGCGGCGCTGCCGGGCGCGGCGCTCCACGACGAGGACGTTGCCCTGGTCGCCGTAGGTGCTGAGCAGGTCGGGGTAGATCCAGACGACCCGCAGCTGGTTGTCGCTCACAAAAGTCCCCTGAGTGTCAGTTGCCCACGCGGCGGCGCAGGTCCTGGAAGGCGGTGTAGTTGGCGATGACCTCGATCCGGCCGGGCGGGCTCATCTGCACCGCCTGGTCGAGGTCGTCGCAGACCTGGAACTGCTGGTTCGCGACCTCCAGGCGCACCGCGAGGTCCAGCTTCCGGTCGCCGATCACACAGATCGGGTGGCCGGACAGACGCGTGTAGTCGACGTCCCACAGCCAGGAGGTGTCGGTGCCGTCGGCGCTGCGCGCGTTCACGGAGAGGATCACCGGGGTGGGCGGAGGATCGATCAGGCTGAACGTTTCGAGCCAGCCCGCCGGGTTCTTCGCGAGCAGCAGCCTCAGGTCGCGCTGCTGGAACTGCACCACGTCGTAGCGCCCGGCGACGGCCTGCACCTGGTACATGCGTTCCAGGGCGACCTGCGGCGGCACACCGAAGACGGCGGCCACGGCGGCGGAGCTGGCCGCGTTCGCCTTGTTGGCGCGGCCGGGCAGCTGCAGATGGATCGGCCAGGCGGAGCCGTGCGGGTCGAGGACGTGGTCCCCGGAGAGCGCCCAGCTCGGCGTGGGGCGGCGGAAACCGCACTCACCGCAGAACCAGTCGTCGCCCGGGCGCTGCATCACACCACCGCAGGACGGGCAGGACCAGGCGTCGTCCTTCCACATCTGCCCGGCGGCGACCCAGATCACATTGGGGGAGGAGGACGCGGCCCACACGACCAGCGGGTCGTCGGCGTTGGCGACGATGACCGCCTTCGACCCGGCCAGCCCCTCACGCCAGTTCTCCGCCAGCATGCGGGTCTCCGCGGCGCGGTCGAGCTGGTCGCGGGAGAGGTTCAGCAGCGCGATGCACTTCGGGTCGGTGTCCCGGGCGACCCCGGCGAGGTACTTCTCGTCGACCTCGATGACCCCGAACCGGGCGTCCGAGCTGCCCGCGAGGGCCGAGGTGATGCCGGCCGGCATGTTGGCGCCGAGCGCGTTGGAGACGACCGGGCCCGCGGCGCGCAGCGCCTCGGCGATCAGCCGGGTGGTGGTGGTCTTGCCGTTGGTGGCCGAGACCAGGGTGACGTCCAGGTTCTGGGCGAGCCGCGCGAGGAGGTCGGGGTCGAGCTTGAGCGCCACCCGGCCACCGATCACCGAACCGCTCCCGCGCCCCGCGGCGCGCGATGCCGCCGCGACCGCCTTGCCCGCGGTCACGGCCAGCTTGGCCCGCGGCGTGAGCGGGTCCGAGTTGCCTGCCATGAGTTCTCGATCCTCCTTGCGTACGCGCCGCGCATCTGCCTGACGGCAACGTGGTGTGGACCTCAGCCTATCGAGATCCATTCACAGTCCCGAACCGCCGTACCCTGACGGCCATGCGAAACAGCTCCATTCCGGGCGCCCGAGGGCGTGTCCGGCCCCTCACCCTGCTCGGGGACCCGGTCCTGCACACCCCGTGCGAGGAGGTAACCGACTTCGGCCCCGGACTGGCAGCCCTCGTGGAGAACCTGTTCGCGACGATGTACGCGGCGCAGGGCGTCGGTCTGGCGGCGAACCAGATCGGTGAGTCTTTGCGCGTCTTCGTGTACGACTGCCCCGACGACGAGGACGTCCGCCACGTCGGCCACGTGGTGAACCCCCGGCTCGTCGAGAAGGACGGCGTGGTCGTACGCGGCCCGGAGGGCTGCCTGTCCCTGCCGGGGCTGGAGGCGGGGACGGAACGCTACGACCATGCGGTGGTGGAGGGGTTCACGGTGACGGGAGAGCCGGTGACGGTGCACGGCACGGGCTTTTTTGCACGGTGCCTGCAGCATGAGTGCGACCACTTGGAGGGCCGGATTTACGCGGACCACTTGAAGGGCTGGCGCCACCGGAGGCTGATGCGCCAGGTGACGCGAGCGTCTTGGCGCCGGTGAGGCCTCAGAACCCCGGACCACCTATCTTGTCGCCGGCGGCAGCCAGCCGCCCCCACAGCAGATCGGCAAGACTCCGCACCAACTCCCCCCGAGAACAAGGTCGTTCCCCCAGCCACCAGTCCCCGGCGGCATGCATCATCCCGACTATCCCGTGCCCCCACACCCGGGCCAGCTGCTGCCCCCCGGGCCCGAGATCCAGCCGGTCCTCGATGACCTGCGCCAGCTCCTCGCCCATCCGGCGCAGCAGCGGAATCGAATGCTTGCCGACGTCGAAGCCCTGCTCCCCGCCCGGGCTGCCCTCCGCCGGATGCATCAGGAACCGGTACACCTGCGGACGTGCCTCGATCGCCGCGAGATAGGTGTCGAGGGTGGCCTCGACCCGCTCCCGCCGGCCCGCCGGGGCGTCCAGCGCCGCCCGGAGCGAGTTCAGCAACGCGTCGGTGTGCCGCTTGGCCAAGGCGGCGTACAGTCCGCTCTTGTCGCCGAAGTGCCGGTACAGGATCGGCTTGGTGATGCCGGCCTCCGCGGCGATGGCGTTCATCGAGGCCTGCGGTCCGTCGCGCAGCACCACTCTGTCGGCGGCCTCCAGCAGCTCGCGCCGACGTCGGTCGGCGGACCGCTGCTGCTCGGTCCGCTGCGTGGTGTCCATGAGCTCTCCCCACCCGTGCTTATTCGGTGACGCCTGCGCAAACTAACACTCAACATGGCCCCTGCATCGAACGGGCTGCCGACCCGTCCCGCCCCGCCATCAGGAGTTGACTTCTCCTACCCGCGAGTAACAGACTGGAGTTACCGCTAGTAACATGCAAGAGCACCGCCGCCGCTGGAGGGGACATGGCCGAGTTCACCATGGAGCTCAACGACGAACAGAAGGAGGTCCGGGACTGGCTGCACGGCTTCTCCGCCGACGTCATCCGCCCTGCGGCCGCCGAATGGGACGAGCGTGAGGAGACTCCCTGGCCGGTCATCCAGGAGGCCGCGAAGGTAGGCATCTACTCCCTCGACTTCTACGCCCAGCAGTACTTCGACCCCACCGGGCTGGGCATTCCGATGGCCATGGAGGAGCTGTTCTGGGGCGACGCGGGCATCGCCCTGTCGATCGTAGGCACGGGGCTCGCCGCCGTGGGCGTTCTCGCCAACGGTACCGAGGAACAGATCGGCACCTGGATCCCGCAGATGTACGGCGACACGAACGATGTCAAGGTCGCCGCGTTCTGCTCCTCCGAGCCCGACGCCGGTTCGGACGTGGCCTCCATGCGTACGCGTGCCGTCTACGACGAGGCCAAGGACGAGTGGGTGCTCAACGGCACCAAGACCTGGGCGACCAACGGCGGCATCGCCAACGTCCACGTCGTGGTCGCGGTCGTGGACCCGGATCTCGGCTCCAAGGGCCATGCGTCCTTCATCGTCCCGCCGAACACACCGGGCCTGTCCCAGGGCCAGAAGTTCAAGAAGCACGGCATCCGCGCCTCGCACACCGCCGAGGTCGTCCTGGAGAACGTCCGCGTCCCCGGCTCCTGCCTGCTCGGCGGCAAGGAGAAGCTCGACGAGCGCCTCGCCCGGGCCCGGGAGCGGGCGAAGGCGGGCAACGGCGAGCGCGTGAAGAACGCCGCCATGGCCACGTTCGAGGCCTCGCGCCCGGCGGTCGGGGCGATGGCGGTCGGTACCGCCCGGGCCGCGTACGAGGTCGCTCTCGACTACGCGAAGACGCGTGAGCAGTTCGGGCGGCCGATCATCGACAACCAGGGTGTTGCTTTCCAGCTCGCGGACATGCGGACGTCGATCGACGCGGCGCGGCTGCTGGTGTGGCGGGCCTCGTGGATGGCCGTCAACGGCAAGCAGTTCACTGCTGCCGAGGGGTCCATGTCGAAGCTGTTCGCCAGCGAGACGGCCAAGAAGGTCACCGCGCAGGCGGTGCAGATTCTTGGCGGGAATGGCTATACGCGGGAGTACCCCGTGGAGCGGATGCATCGGGATGCCGCGATTTACACGATCTTCGAGGGGACGAGTGAGATTCAGCGGCTGGTGATTGCCAGGACGCTTTCGGGGATGTCCATTCGGTAGTACGCGGGCTGCGGGTGTGTGGGGGCTTGTCGCGCCCACGCGGCGGAGCCGCACATCGATACAGCCCCGCGCCCCTTGAGGGACGCGTCCGTCACCGGTGTTTCAGAGGTGTGAGTTGTTGGATGTCGTACCTCGCCCTCAGCTCCTCGATCGCCGCATGGTCCGGTGGGCCCCCGCCGCCCAAGATCTCCAGCAGTTCCTCGAAATAGCGCTCATGGTCCGGGGGCGGGGACGCCTGGAAGAACATCTTCGCGGGGGTGTCCGTCGGGTTGGCGAACGCGTGCGGGCAGCCCGGTGGTACGACGATGACCGTGCCGGGGGTTGCCCGGACCACGCGGCTGCCCGAACCGGACTCCCAGCGCTGCCAGTTGTCGGGGGTCCGGACCCGCGGCTCGAAGGCGAGGACGTCCAGTTCGCCTTCGAGCACGTAGAACAACTCCTCGCTTCGCGTGTGCACATGGGCGCCGACGTCGAAGCCGGGCGGTACCTCCACCTCGAAGGTGGACGCCGTGCGCGAGTGCGTGCCGGTCACCTTGAACGTGACGCGCTGGGCCGGGGTCTCCACGACCCGGCCGTGGCCCGGCGGTACCAGCAGACCCTCCGTCGCCGTCACCGGCTGCTCACCATGTGACCGGCAGTGCTTCGGGACCGCGGATCAACGCCCCCTTCTTGAACGGCACTTGGCCGGGTGGTACGGCGAGCCTCAGGTCCGGAACCCGGTCCAGCAGCGCGTCGACGAGCAGCTGCGACTCCAGCCGGGCCAGCATGCCGCCCGGGCAGTAGTGCGGGCCGAAGCCGAACGACACATGAGGGTTCGGGGCGCGGGTGAAGTCGATCGTCTCCGGGTCCGGGAAGACGTCCGGGTCGCGGTTGGCGGCCAGGTAGGAGACGTAGATCGGGTCGCCCGCGCGGATCCGTACGCCTCTGATCTCCACGTCCTGCATCGCGATGCGCGAGAGACCGACCGCGTTGCGGTGCGGGATGTAGCGCAGCAGCTCGTCGATGGCCTGGGGACGGATCTCCGGCTCCGCGCGAAGGTGCGCCGCCAGGTCGGGGCGGGTCAGCAGGAGGTAGAACATCTGGCCGCTGTTGTTGGTGACCGCCTCGCCGCCGATCTGCAGGAGTACGGCGAGACCGACGGCCTCCTCCAGGGTGATCTCCTCGCGGCCGACGGCGGCGCCGAGCAGGGACGCCACGTCCTCGCCGGAGCTGCCCTCCCGCAGGGCGATGAGGTCGGCGAAGTAGGCGCCCATCTCGTTCTTGGCCTTCTCGCTGACCTTCGCGCCGTGCGAGGAGGACAGGATCAGCTGGGTCCAGGTGTGCATGCCGTGCCGGTCGGCGGCCGGGACGCCCATCAGCTCGCAGATCACCGCGATGGGGAAGGGGGTGAGGACGGTCGCGGTGAGGTCCGCAGGGGGGCCGTCCTGCAACAGCTCGTCGACCAGCTCGTCCAGCAGCAGCCGCGACCGTTCGCGCACCCGCTCCACGCCCTTCGCCGTGAACGCGGCGGCCACCGAGCGGCGCAGCCGGGTGTGGTCCGGCGGATCGAGGAAGCCGACCGCGCCGCGCTGCGGGATGAAGTGCGGGGCGAGCCGGGTGACCGGCTGGTCCATGACCGCCTCACGGCTGAAGCGGGGGTCGTTGGTCACCATGCGGACGTCGTCGTAGCGCGTGACCAGCCAGGCCCAGCCCTCGCCGTTGGGCAGCTGGATGCGGGTGACGGGGCCCTCACGCATCAGCTCGGCCAGCACCGGGTCGAAGTCGACACCGGTCAGGTCGAGGGCCGGCCAGTGCCGGATCGGGGGGAGGGTCTCGGTGAGGGTCTCTTCAGTCATGCCGTACTCATGCCGTTCTGTCGTCGGGGCTGTGCCAGTGGCCCAGCGCCATCTCCGCGGTGATGCCGGGCCCGAAACCGGCCAGCAGCCCGCGCGCCCGGTGCTTCGCTCCGCCCTCGTCGAACATCCGGCGCAGCGCGTCGAGGACGACGGCGCTGGCGATGTTGCCGTACTCGGTGAGCGTGGCCCGGCTGAACCGGAACGCCTGCGGATCGACCTGCAGAAACTTGCTGAGGTCGTCGAGAATGCGCGGGCCGCCGGCGTGAATGATGTAGAAGTCCAGGTCGGAGGCGTCCCAGCCGTGCAGACCTGCCAGCTCCTGCAGGGCCGGCGCGAGCGGTTCCATCGTGCCCGGCACCCGCTTGTCCAGCAGGAAGTGGAATCCGGTGGCCCGGACGTCGTACATGATCCATTCCTCGGTCTTGGGGATCAGGTACGAGCCGTTGCGCACCAGCTCGATGCCCTCGCCGCCCCGTCCGCGCACCACCGCGGCGGCGATCCCGTCGCCGAACAGGCCGTTGGAGAGCAGGGATCCGACGCCCAGGTCGGTGGGCTGGTAGCACAGCGAGCAGAACTCGCAGGCCACGATCAGCGCATTGGCGTCGGGGTAGGCGGAGCAGAAGTCGTGTGCCCGGTTGATCGCGGCTCCGCCGGCCGCACAACCGAGCTGGGCTATGGGTATCTGGCGGGTGGTGCTGTCGAAGCCCATCTCGTTGATCAGCCAGGCCGTGAGCGAGGGCATCATGAAGCCCGTGCACGACACGTAGATGATCACGTCGATGTCCTTGGTCAGCAGCTCCGCGTCGTCGAGCGCCCGCTGTATGACCGCGGGGACCCGGGCTTTCGCCTCGGCCTGGTAGACCTTGTTGCGCTCCTCGAATCCGGGATGTTTCAGCGTCTCTTCGATGGGCTGCACGATGTGCCGGGTGCGAACGCCGGTGTTCTCGATCAGCCGGAGGGCCAGCGGCAGTTGCGGATGGTCGGCGTGCCGGGAGCGTGCGAGCTCCAGCGTCTCCTCCATCGTGATCACATGCTCTGGGACGGACACCGAGGGTCTGCACAAAGTCGCCATGAACCGTCCTGCTTTCGCCGTCCGGAAGGCTTTCGGCCCCCGGGTCGAAAAGGGTTCACCTCTGGGGGTGGTTCATCCACGATCACCCGACGAGGCGACGATCTCGCGCCGGACTACTCCGTATCGGGGACCCCGTGCCAAGGTCGAAGCAGGAGCCCCGCATCCGATCCCATGGAGGACGCAATGACGCGTACGGCCACGGAACTGCTGGAGACGACCACCGTGAAGCTGGCCCCGGACCCGCACGCCAACCCGATCGTCCCCCGCATCGCCCGGGGCGAGGCCTCCCGCGACACACTCGCCACGCTGGCACTGGAACAGCACTGGGTGATCCCGGCGGACCGCCGGGCGTTCCTCCATCTGGCGCAACGGGCCGCGGAGGAACCGGAGGCCGCCGCGTTCTTCGGGATGCTCGCCGACGGCGAGGCGCTGGCAGCCGAACGGCTGCGGCCGTTCGCGCGGGCATGCGGCATCGACGAGGCCAGGACGCTCGCCTACGAGCCGCTGCCGGGCTGCCAGGCCTATCCGTCCTACGTCGCCTGGCTCGCCCTCAACGCCTCCCCGACCGACGTGGTCCTGGCCATCACCGCCAACTTCTCGGCCTGGGGCGGCTATTGCGCCACCATCGCCCAGTCCCTGCGCGCCCATTACGGCTTCAGTGACGATGCCTGCGCGTTCTTCGACTTCTTCGCCCAGCCGGCCCCCGAGTTGGACGAGAGGGCAACGGCAGCGGTCCAGGCAGGCCTGGACGCGGGCTTCCTGAACGAGGACCGTGCACACGAGTACGGCCGCTTGCTGCAAAGCTACGAGTCATTGTTCTGGTCGACGCTGCTGCAACTGGCCGAGTGACACCCCCTACGGCGCAGTCCCGCTGCTGTGAGCAATACACGCCACATCGATACGATCGGCCAGCTTCGCCAGCTCAATGGTCAAAGCCGCCACTGTGTCCTCGTCGAGCCCCGCCTCCCCGGCCTCGACCAGGTGCAGCCACCTTCCCCCCACCGTCCGCAGCAGCTTGCTCACATCAGCCGCAGCCACCTGCAGGACACCGCGGTCATCGACGATCAGAGGCAGAGTCACTTCGCGGTTCACAACCGGGATGTTAGCCGCGCAGCACTCACGCACCGTGCCAAACCGTCGTGATGTTGCAGAACTCCCGGATTCCGTGCCCGGACAGCTCACGCCCGTAACCGGACCGCTTGACCCCGCCGAACGGGAACGCCGGGTGGGAGGCGGTCATCCCGTTGACGTACACGGCGCCCGCCTCCAGGTCCCGCACGAAGCGGTCCACCTCCGCCTCGTCCCGCGTCCACACGTTCGAACTCAGGCCGAACGGCGAATCGTTGGCGATGAGTACGGCCTCGTCGAGGTCGGACGCGCGGTACAGCGTGGCGACGGGCCCGAAGGCCTCCTCGCGGTGGATGCGCATCTCCCGGGTGATCCCGGTCAGCACGGTCGGCGGGTAGTACCAGCCGGGCAGCTCGGGCCGGCGCAGCCGATGGCCGCCGCACAGCACCTGGGCCCCGCTGCGCCGCGCGTCCTCGACGAGCTCCTCCAGGTCGTCGCGCCCCTGCTCGCTCGAGAGCGGCCCGACGTCGGTGTCCTCCTCCATCGGGTCGCCGACCTTCAGCGCCTTCATGCCCTCGACGAAGCGTTCGGCGAAGGCGTCGTAGACGTCCGTGTGCACGATGAACCGTTTGGCGGCGATGCACGACTGCCCGTTGTTCTGCACGCGCGCGGTGACCGCGATCTGTGCGGCCCGGTCGAGGTCGGCGGAGGGCATGACGACGTAGGGGTCGCTGCCGCCCAGCTCAAGGACCGTCTTCTTGACCATGTCCCCGGCCGTGGAGGCGACCGCCCGCCCGGCGGGTTCGCTCCCGGTGAGGGTGGCCGCCTTGACGCGTTCGTCGCGCAGGATGTCGTCGACGGCACCGGAACCGATCAGCAGGGTCTGGAAGCAGCCCTCCGGGTAGCCCGCCTGGTGGAAGAGGTCCTCCAGGAAGAGGGCGGTCTGCGGGACGTTCGAGGCGTGCTTGAGCAGGCCCACATTGCCCGCCATCAGCGCGGGCGCCGCGAACCGGACCACCTGCCACAGCGGGAAGTTCCACGGCATCACCGCGAGGACGGGGCCGAGCGGCCGGTAGCGGACCCGGACGCGGGAGGCGCCCGAGTCCTTCACGTCGAACTCCGAGGGCTCCTCGTCGGCGAGGAGTTCCTCGGCGTGGTCGGCGTACCAGCGCATCGCCTTGGCGCACTTGGCGGCCTCCGCGCGCGCCTGTTTGATCGGCTTGCCCATCTCGGTGGTCATGACGCGGCCGATGTCCTGCTGGATCTCGTCGAGGAGACCGGCGGCCCTGTGCATGAGGCGGGCGCGTTCGGCGAAGGGCGTCGTCCGGTACGTGCGGAACGTCGCCTCCGCGAGCTGGAGCCGGCGCTCGAGCTCCTCCTCGCCCATGGCCTCGTACGTCTTGAGCGTCTCGCCGTTCGCCGGGTTCACCGTCGCGATGGGCATGGCTGACCTCCTGGGGGCGGGCTTGGTTCGACCTTCCCGCGCGCTGCCGGTGACCGCAACGCGTGGGCGCCTGTGCGGTTAATCCGATGGCTCGGATTCCTCCGAGTGCTCCGCCAGGCGGTCGAGAAACGCGGCCTGCGCCTTGACGATCACATTCTTCGCGCGGTCCAGACCGAACCACTCCACCCGGTCCAGCTCGGGGAACTCCTGGGTCTGCCCGGACCTCGGCGGCCACTCCATCCGGAAGGTGCCGGGCACGATCGTCGCCGGGTCCAGGTCGGCCTCGACCGCCCAGGCGGTGACGGTCTTGCCGCCCGTCTGCCGGACCTCGCCCAGCGCCACCGCCTCCCCGTCGGGCGGCTCAAGACCGAGCTCCTCCTGGAACTCGCGGCGGGCCGCCTCCCAGGCCGTCTCCTCCTCGGGCTCGTACTCACCCTTCGGGACGGTCCACGCCCCGGCGTCGCGCTTGGCGAAGAACGGCCCGCCCATGTGGCCCAGGAGGACCTCCAGAGCGCCACCGGTGTGCCGGAACAACAGCAGACCTGCGCTGCGCCTGCCGCTCATGGCCTCACCTCCGGGTGCGCCGCGAGCAGTGTCTCGACCGTGTCCGCCTCCTCCGGGCGCTTGTCCTCGCGGTAGCGCACCACGCGGGCGAAGCGGAGGGTGACGCCGGCCGGGTAGCGGGTGGACTTCTGCAGGCCGTCGTAGGCGATCTCGACGACGAGTTCGGGTCGTACGGTCACCACGTAGCCGTTGGTGCCCGTGGCGAGCTCCTGGAGGCGTTCGGTCTGCCAGGTGAGCATCGCGTCGGTCATCCCCTTGAAGGTCTTGCCGAGCATGGCGAAGGAGCCGTCGGGGTTGCGGGCTCCGAGGTGGAGGTTGGAGAGCTTGCCGGTGCGGCGGCCGTGGCCCCACTCGGCGGCGAGCACCACCAGGTCGAGGGTGTGCACGGGCTTGACCTTCAGCCAGGACGCGCCGCGCCGGCCCGCGCTGTAGGCGGCGTCGAGGGCCTTGACGACCACGCCCTCGTGGCCGCGCTCCAGGGTCTCGGCGAGGAAGTCCTCGGCCGCGCTCACGTCCTGCGGCCCCGAGACCAGGGCGCGCCGTACCCGCATCGGCTCGGGGACCAGCCGGGCCAGTTCGGCGTGCCGCTCGGCGAAGGGCAGGTCGAGCAGGTCGCGGTCGTCGACGGACAGCGCGTCGAAGAAGACGGGGGAGACGGGGACGGTCTCGGCGGCCGTCGCCACGTCCACGCGCGAGCCGACGCGCCCGGCCGTCTCCTGGAAGGACCGGGGCCGCCCGTCCGCCCCGAAGGAGATCACCTCGCCGTCCAGGATGAACCGCCGGACCTCCAACTCCAGGGCGGCCGTGGTGAGTTCGGGGAGGCGGTCGGTGATGTCGTCGAGGGTGCGGGTGTAGATCCGTACGCTGTCGCCGTCCCGGTGGACCTGCACCCGGATGCCGTCCAGCTTCTCCTCGACCGCGCACGCGCCCAGCTTGTCGACCGCCTCGGCCACCGAGGAGGCGCTGTGCGCCAGCATCGGCAGGACCGGGCGGCCGACGGTGAGCCGGAAGCGGTCCAGGGCCGCCGGGCCCTCGGCGAGCAGCCCCTGCGCCACCGTCTGCAGGGAACCCGCGAGCATCACCGCCCGGCGTACGTCCGCGGACGGTGCCCCGGTGGCCTGCGCCAGGCCTTCGACGGCGACGGCGTCCAGGGCGCCCTGTCGTACCTCACCGGTCAGCAGTCCGAGCAGGAACCGCTGCTCGTCCTCGGTGGCCGCTCCCATCAACTCGCCGACCAGCCGGGCCCGTTCGGCCTGCGAGCCGGTGCCCGAGACCTTGCCCAGCTCGCTGAGGAGGGCGTCCACCTGCCGCACGGTGAGCGTGGGTTCGGCGGCCGGGGAGACCGGGCGGCCGAGCACCTTCCAGCCGACGCCCAGCCGCCCCTGCGGCAGCCGTCCCGCCAGATACGGGATCACGATCGGCACGTCGTCCGCCTCGGCGTCCCGGAACAGCTCGGCGAGCAGCGCGATCTTCCGGGACCGCGCCGAGGTGGCGGCGACCTCCTGGGAGACGTGGGCGAGGCGGGCAAGCAGCATGCAGCCATCCTCCAACGGAGGCGGGCGCTCTACACCCGGACGGCGGTGGTTCTATGCCGGTACGGCCGTGTCGAGGTCGGTCATCAGCAGCTCCCCGTTGATGTAGGCCCCCGCCCGGTAGCCCCCCGCCGCCGCGTTCACGACCTGCTCGGCGAAGCCCATCGCGTTTCCGGCCGCCCAGACGCCAGGCACAGAGGTGAGCCCGGTCGGGTCGACCACGGGGTACGCGCCGAACGGCGTCTCCCGCAGTTCCGCCCCAAGCCGCTCCAGCAGATCCGTCTGCGGGAGCGCGCGGGGTGCCGTGAAGACGGCCTCGCGGGGGTGTGTCGTGCCGTCCGCGAGGCGTACGGCTGCGAGGCGGTCGTCCTCGATCACCAGCTCCGCGACCTCGCCGGCCACCACCTTCACCCCGGCCGCCGCGAGCCTGCGCAGGTCGTCGTCCGAGAGCTCCTCCTCGGCCACGGTGTGCAGGAAGAGCGTCACGTCCTTCGACCACTGGGACACCATCAGTGCCTGGTGGACGCTCAGCGGGGTCGTGGCCAGTACGCCGAAGGCCTGGTCGCGGACCTCCCAGCCGTGGCAGTACGGGCAGTGCAGCACGTCCCGGCCGAAGCGCTCGGCCACGCCGGGCACCCCCGGCAGCTCGTCCCGCAGGCCCGTGGCGATCACGAGGCGCCGTGCGCGCACGGTCCGGCCGCTCGCGAGGACGACCGCGAATTCCGCGCCCTTCGTGACGTCCACGGCCCGGTCGCGGACGAGTTCCACGCCGTACCGTGCGATCTCCTCGCGGCCGATCGCCAGGAACTCGGCGGGTGGCATGCCGTCCCGCGAGAGATAGCCGTGCATATGGGCGGCGGGGGCGTTGCGGGGCTCGCCCGCGTCGACGACGAGCGTGCGGCGCCGGGCCCGGCCCAGGACCAGCGCGGCGGAGAGCCCGGCCGCGCCCCCTCCGATCACGATCACTTCGTACTGCTCGCTGTGCTTCTCGGCCATGGGTGACCACCTCCACGCCCGACGGTCGCCCCGCCGCTGCCGCATTGACAAACCCGTTTGCCGAAACTGCAATGTCTTCCATGAGTGGCGACGACACGGACGAGGTCCTCGCGGAGGTCGGCCCCCGGCTGCGCCGGATCCGCAAGGAGCGGGGTTCCACGCTTGCCGGGCTGTCGGCGGCGACCGGCATCTCGGTCAGCACGCTGTCCCGGCTGGAGTCCGGACTGCGCAGGCCGAGCCTGGAGCTGCTGCTGCCGATCGCGCGGGCGCACCAGGTGCCGCTGGACGAGCTGGTCGGCGCGCCGCCGGCGGGGGACCCGCGGGTGCGCGGCAAGCCCCTGGTGCGGCACGGCCGCACCTTCTGGCCGCTCACCCGGCAGCCCGGCGGCCTCCAGGCCTTCAAGGTGCTGGTACCGCAGGGCACGGAGGAGCCCGAACCACGCACCCATGAGGGGTACGAGTGGCTGTACGTGCTGTCCGGGCGGCTGCGGGTGGTGCTGGGCGAGCACGACGTCGTCATGGCCGCGGGCGAGGCGGCCGAGTTCGACACACGGGTGCCGCACTGGTTCGGGTCGACGGGGGAGGGGCCGGTGGAGTTCCTGAGCCTGTTCGGGCCGCAGGGGGAGCGGATGCATGTGCGGGCGCGGCCGAAGAGGTCATGACGGTCGTGCCGATACGACAACTCGCCGCCACTGCCTGTCCGTTGGCCGTTTCACTTCTCGTAGGCCCCGGCCTGTG
The DNA here is from genome assembly GCF_053597275.1 of Streptomyces sp. NPDC001492. NCBI lineage: Bacteria > Bacillati > Actinomycetota > Actinomycetes > Kitasatosporales > Streptomycetaceae > Streptomyces > Streptomyces sp. NPDC001492. The sequence goes on from NZ_JBSFHW010000022.1 coordinate 89,450, forward strand.
TGACTGCTGTGACAGGTGTTGCACACTGAGCGCATGACACGCATGAGGAAGATCGCAGCCGCGTTGTTGGCCGCATCGGCCGCGCTGCTCGCGATACCCCCCACCGCCTCCGCCACCCCCACCGCGCACAAGACCTTCTTCAGGGAGAACTTCGACCGCCTTCCCCTCGGGCCGGTCACCGCCGGCCGCGGCTGGAGCGCCGACACCTCCAACGGTTCGCTGACCGTCGAGCCCGGCGCCACCGGCCACGGACACGAACTGCGGCTCCACACCGAGGGCAACGGCCGCGCCTTCCTCGCACTGTCCGGTCTCACACCCGCCGGCAACAGCTTCTGGGCCCGGCTGCGACTGCGCGTGGACCGCCTGCCCAAGGCTCCCGACTGGGCGCACTGGACCATCGCGGAGGCTTCCGGATCCGATGTCCCCACGCTGGTACGGCCGTTGGGCGGCCAGTACGTTCCCACCTCTCAGGGCAACTTCTGGGGGGTCGGCTCCGATCTCGGCCCCACCGGCGACTGGACCGCCTGGAAGACCTCCGCTCCCGCCACGGCCGGAACCTGGCAGTGCGTCGAATTCCACCTCGACGCGACCGACGACCGCGTCACCGTCTACCTGGACGGCGCGGAACAGCCCGAGTTGACGGTGTCGAGGAAACAACACGGCGGCACCGAGGACGACTTCGTCTTCCCTCACTTCGACAGGCTCAAGCTGGGCTGGCAGTTGTACCAGGCCGACCCCAGCCCCTCCTCTTACGACATGCACATGGACGACGTGGCGCTGAGCAGCAGGCGGGTCGGCGGCTGCGGCTCCTGAGGGGACGTCTGCCGCGCAGGGCGGCGCGCCGCCGCGCCGCACACAGCCTGGTCGGCGTCGTCCGCGAGGGCTGTGGTCGGCTCGGCCTGCGGACGGGTTCAGTGCCCGGTGGACGGGCCGCCACTTGCGAGAGGCGGACGGGATGTCCTGTCGGCACGGGAGGCGGTGCGCGGCCCGCGGGCCGGGGTTTTCCGGCTCGGCGGTGGCGGCGCGGTCGAGGCGCGGACGACGAGGTCGACCGATGGGCCACTCGGCGCCAAGGACTCTGCCTTCGGGTTCTCGATGGCATGCACCAGGCGCTTGAGCCCCTCCTGGGCCACGGCGTCGAACGGCTGCCGCACCGTGGTCAGGGGAGGCGTCACATAGGCGGCGAGCGGGATGTCGTCGAAGCCCACGACGCTGACGTCACCCGGCACGCGCCGGCCGGCCTCGCCCAGCGCGCGGATCAGTCCGATCGCCATGTCGTCGTTGGCCGCGAAGACGGCGGTGACGCCGCCGTCCTCGGCCAGCTTCCGTCCCGCCCGGTAGCCGGAGGCGGCCGACCAGTCGCCCCCGACGACCGCGGGCACCTCCCGGTCCTGCGCTGTCAGGGCAGCCTGCCACCCCTCGCATCGGTCCCGGGCGGCGTACCACCGCTGCGGACCCGCGAGGTGATGGACCGTCACATGGCCGAGGGCCAGCAGGTGTTCGGTGGCGGTCCGGGCCATCAGGTCGACGCCGTGGCCCGCGGTCAGCACCATCGGCGCGGTGACGGGCGGCGGTGCGCCGAAGGCGAGGACCGGAACGTCGAGGCGGAGGGAGGGCGCTGTGCCGTCGGTCTGCTCGTCGATCGGTTCGGAGATGACGATGCCGTCCACGCCCTGATCGAGCAGCGAGTCCACGGCACCCGCGAGGCCCGCCGGGTCGCCCTTCATCGTGTTGACCACGCGCAGCGTGTAACCGGTGTCCCGGACGACCCGCTCGACACCCATGAGCAGCGAGGCCGGCCCGTACAGTGCCGTGCCCAGCGTCACCACGCCGATCGAACGGGTGCGCCCGGAGGCCAGCGCGCGGGCGGCGTTGTTCAGCCGATAGCCGAGCTGTTCGGCGACGTCGAGCACCCGCCGGCGCACCTCGGCCGAGACGTACGGCTCGTCGTTGAAGACCCGGGAGACCGTCTTCTGCGAGACACCCGCGAGCCGGGCGACGTCCACGCTGCGCGGTGCGGAGGAGCCTGCGCGCCGCCCTGTCCCTCGCGCCATGGTGCCTCCCGGTGGCCCGTCGATCGGGCTCAATCATGCCATTCGCGGCCGGGCCGACCCCTGCGGCTGACTGCGCTGTCATGCGTCAGGGGTTCGAAAGGCATCCGGAGCTGGGGGCGAGTGGGCGGGGGCCGGACTCGGCGCTACAGGATGCCGATGTTGGTGAGCGGGATGTTCCAGTCATTGCTCTCGACGTCACCACGGCCGTCCTGGGCCGCGGCCGGTACCGCGAACAGCATCAGCCCGGCGACGGCAGCGGCCAGGACGGCGACGACACGACGCTTCACGGTTCCTCCTCCATGACGGCAGTGCCGCCCACCCTGCTCCGGGCCTGCCGCCCCGCCGGCCCGGACACGCCGCGCGGCCCGAGGAATCAGCCGCTCGGTGGCGGCACCGCTCCTGCCGGCTGTCAGCTCCCGGGCAGCTCGGAGGCGGTGAAGCGCTCGAACCCCGCGTGGAAGGCCGTGCCCCGCGGGTCGGTCGCGCTGTAGTGGAAGGCGGCCACACCGCAGCCCCGCGCGTCGAAGGCGGCCCCCGTGTACGAGGCGACCCGGGTGCCGTCCACGCCGAGCTCGACCCTGATCCGGCCCGCACCGGCCGGGGAACAGGTCATCGCCATGTCGACCTGCTGCCGGCTCGCCACCTTCAGACCCACATCCGCCAGGTCGACCTCGACGACCCGGTCATGCTGGAAAGCCCCCTTGAACCGGAACTCCCGCACGATCAGGGCCTCTTGACCTGTCGTCAGGTAGGTCGCCCAGCGAGAGCCCTTCCGGTAGTCCCCCGAGCCGTTGCACCACAGCCCGACCCCGCCCTCGCCCCCGTACCACTCCGTCTGGGTGCTCAGCCGTACCGCGAACGACGACGGCTCGAAGGGCGCCTGCGGCCACACCTCCAGCTCGGTCCTCGGGTCCACCAGCATGGTCCCGCCCTGGTGCGTGATCTTCGCCAGGGTCGGGTCCTTGTGCGACCAGTCGCCCGAATCGGTCAAGTCATCGGTGTACGACAGGGGTTGGGAGCCTGCGGCGCTCTTCGGCCTCCCGGACGAGGAAGGGGAGCCCGAGCCATGGGCTCCCCCCGAGGAGGTGGTGCTCAGCACGACGGCAAGCAGCACCGCCGCCGCGGCACTGCCGGCCGCGAACCCCCACAGCCGCAGCTGCCGGGCGCTCGTGCCCAGGCGCAAGCCGCCCTTCCCGCGCCCGGCCGCCGGCAGCGGTGGCTGTGACGTCCCGGACTGCGACCGCGCGCCCTCCGCCGCCCCCGCGAGCCGGGTGACGAGCTGGGCCGCGGTGGGCCGCTGAGCCGGGTCCTTGCGCAGACAGTCGGCGATGACCGAACGGACCGGCTCCGGCACCGCCGAGAGATCCGGGTCGCGCTCGCACACCGCGACGAGCACCTCGTAGCCGCCCTCCCCCTCGAAGGGATGCCGCCCCGTGGCGGCGAAGTACAGCGTGCCGCCGAGGGAGAACACATCGGTGGCGCCGCTGACCCGCATCGACCTGACCTGCTCGGGCGACATGTACGCGGGCGAGCCGAGCACACTGCCCGGTGTGGTGAGCGCCGACTCGAGCAGCCCGTCGTCGCGGGCGATGCCGAAGTCGATGATCCGCGGCCCGTCCGGGGAGAGCAGGATGTTGGACGGTTTGATGTCCCGGTGCACGACACCCACCCGGTGCACCTGCGCCAACGCGTGCGCGACCGCCAACGCCACGGACTGCAGCCGCCCGGAGGACAGCGGGCCGCCCGCGGCCACATGCTGGTGGAGGGTGGGGCCCGGCACGAACTCGCTCACGATGTACGGATTGCGCCCGGTCAGGTCGGCATCGAGGACCCGTGCCGTGGCCAGCTCGCCGACCCGGCTCGCCGCACCGAACTCCCGCCGTACGCGGGCCAGCGCGACCTCGTCGTACTCCTTGCCCGGCAGCAGGAACTTCACCACCACCGGCTGCCCCGCCCGGTCCCGGGCGAGCCACACCACCCCTTGCCCACCCCGGCCCAGCTCACGCTCGCAGACGTACCCGCCCACCGACAGCTGCATCCGTGGATCCATGCCCCCGCCCCCAGCCCCGCCCCCGGTCCATGGCCGTTCTCCAGCGTATCGGCCCACTTGGGCCGTGACAGGGCTCTTGTCCGGGTTTCACGCCTCAGTCCGAGCGGGGATCCACATGGATCTTGGGGCCGGGGCCGGCGCCGGGTGGGCGCTCGCCGGCGAGTACGCAGCCCGCCTCGTCGAGGCCCACGGTGGCGGCGACGAGCGGCCTGGGGTCGACCGACCCCGTGGCGTAGGCGCGGATGGCGGCGTCCAGGCCGGGAGAGGCGGACAGGACGCCCACCGCGGTGACGTCCTTGAGGGCGAGCGTGCGGGTGTCGATCCTGCTGGGTTCGCCGGCCAGCCCGATGTACACGACCCGGCCGGACGGCTCGACGAACTCCAGGGCCCTGTCCGGCAGATGGGCGGCGTTCGAGGCGTCGACGACCGCGTCGAAGGGCAGGTCCGGCAGGGAGTCCTCCGCCCAGACGTGCTCGAAGCCCAGCGCGCGGGCGAAGGCGAGGGAGCTGTCGGTGCTGCCCATGAGGTGGACCTCCGCACCGGTCGTACGGAGGAACATCGCGGTCAGCAGTCCGATGGTCCCCGGTCCCAGGACCAGGGCGCGGTCCCCGGGACGGGGAGCGGCGGCCTCGGCGGCGCGCAGGGCGTTGCCGCCCGGCTCCACCAGCGCCCCGAGCACGGCGTCGACGGAGTCGGGCAGGAGGTGCAACGAGGAGGCAGGGACCGCGAGTTGCTCCGCCAGGGCGCCGGGCCGGTTCCCGCGTACGCCGACCTCCTGCCGCTTCTCGCACACGTGCTGGTGGCCGCGCAGACAACGGCGGCACGCACCGCAGCCGAGCATGGTGTCGCCCATGACGCGGCGCCCGAGCCAGCCGGGGTCGACACCGGCGCCGAGCGCCGCCACCCGCCCCGCCCACTCATGACCGAGGCGCATCGGGTAGGCGGCATGGCCCTGGTGGAGATACGCCATCGCGCCGGTGAAGAACTCCACGTCGGTGCCGCACACGCCGACCCGTTCGACGTCGACGACGACTTCGCCGGGGCCCGCCACCGGCGCCGCGACCTCCTGTACGGCGTACTTGCCGGGGCCGGTCAGGACGAACGCGCGCATGGGGCGACCCGTCACCGGGGTCCGAGCACGCGCTGCCGCTGGGTGCCGAGCTGCTGGATGCCGAGTTCCATCACGTCGCCCGGCTGGAGATACACGGGCGGAGTGAGGCCCATGCCGACGCCGGGCGGGGTGCCGGTGTTGATCAGGTCGCCGGGCTCCAGGACCAGGAACTGGCTGAGGTAGTGCACGATGAAGTACGGGTCGAAGATCATCGTCTTGGTGTTGCCGGTCTGCCGGCGCACCCCGTTGACGTCCAGCCACATGTCGAGCGCGAGGACGTCCTCGATCTCGTCGGCGGTGGCCAGCCACGGACCGGCGGGGTTGAAGGTCTCCGCGGACTTGCCCTTGGCCCACTGCCCGCCCCGCTCCAGCTGGAAGGAGCGCTCGCTGACGTCGTTGACGACCACATAGCCGGCGATGGCCTCGCGCGCCTCTTCGACCGAGTCCAGGTAACGGGTGCGTTTGCCGATGACGATGCCGAGCTCCACCTCCCAGTCCGTCTTGGTGGACCCGCGCGGGATCCGCACGTCGTCGTGGGGCCCGACCAGGGTGTTGGGCGACTTGGTGAACAGGATCGGCTCGTCGGGCACGGCCATGCCGCTCTCGGCCGCGTGGTCGCGGTAGTTGAGGCCGATGCACAGGATCTGGTGCGGGCGGGCGACGGGAGCGCCGATGCGCTCCCCGGCGAAGCGCGACACCTGCCCGGCCGCCGCCCGCTCCGTCACGACGGGACGGACGCGGTCGAGGCCGCCCGCGCCGAAGAACGCCTCGTCGAAGTCCGTGACGACGTCCGAGAGGTCCACGTAGGTCTCGTCGTCGATGCGGGCGACGGGCTTTTCGGCGCCGGCGGCGCCGATGCGCATGAGGTACACGAGCTCAGTCTCCAGGGTGGGTTCGACGGGATGGGTGGTGGGGAAGAGGGGCGGCCTCGGCGGCTCTTCAGCGGTGGGGCTCGCCGAGGGGACCGAGCAGCGCACGGATCTCGTCAGTCGCTTCGACCAGGGTGCTCAGCGGTGTCCGGTAGGTCAGCGCACTGACACTGACGGCTCCGGAAGGCGTCCTCGGCGAGGTCGCGTACACGGGCAGGGCGAGGCAGTTGACGCCCGGCTCGTTCTCCTGGTCGTCGAGGGAGTGGCCCCGCTCGCGGATGGTCTGCAACTCGCGGTGAAGCGCGTCGGCGGTGCACAGGGTCCGCGGGGTGCGCCGCACCAGGGGAGAGTCGCCGATCCATGCCTCGACCTCCGCCAAGGTCCCCAGGTGGCGGGCCAGCAGCAGCTTTCCGACTCCGGTGGCGTGCGCGGGGTTGCGGCCGCCCACCATCGAGGTGAGCCGGACGGCACCGCTGGGCGGATCGACCTTGGCGCGGTAGACGACCTCACGGCCGTCGAGGACCGCGTAGTGCGCGGTCTCACCGAACCGCTGCGCCAGTGCCTCCAGGACCGGGCGGACGCGGACATGGTCGGGCCGGGCCTCGTGGTGGGCGAAGGCCATCCGCAGGAACTCGTCCCCGAGCGTGTAGTGGCCGCGGGCGTCCTGACCGGCCAGACCCGCCCGGCGCAGGGCCGCGAGCGCCCGGTGCACGGTCGGCTTGGGACTGCCGATCACCCGGGTCAACTCCTCGAGGCCCACGCCCTCGGGATACCGGGCAAGCTCCTTGAGGACGGCGAGCACGCGGTCCGACCCCACGAGCCGGCTTCCGTCGGCGCCGGTCGAGCCGTCCGTGCCGGGGTCTGTCGGACCCTCGTACGTCTGCGTACGCTTCATGATGTTCCGGACTTTAGAGCGCCGTACCGACTATTGGAAGAGGCTCCATGGTGACGCTCCGCAGCGCGCAGTGGTACGAGGGCCAGGACCGCAACGCCTACATCCACCGGGCCTGGATGCGGCGGGGCGCACCGGACGACGCCTTCACCGGGCGCCCGCAGATCGCCATCGCCAACACCGCCTCGGACCTGACCCCCTGCAATGCCCACCTGAACGAGGTGGCGGCCTCCGTGCGCAACGGCGTGTACGAGGCGGGCGGGATCCCGCTGGATCTGCCGGTGGTGTCGCTCGGCGAGACGAACGTCCGTCCCACGGCCATGCTGTGGCGCAACATGGCGGCGATGGCCACCGAGGAGATGCTGCGGGCCAACCCCGTGGACGGCGTCGTCCTGCTCGGCGGCTGCGACAAGACGATCCCCTCGCTGCTGATGGCCGCCGCCTCCGTCGACCTGCCCGCCGTCGTCGTCCCCGGCGGACCCATGCTCACCGGAACCTTCCGCGGCATGCCCCTGGGCTGCGGCACCGATGTGTGGCGGCTGTCCGAGGAGGTCCGCGGCGGCACGCTCTCCCAGGAGGAGTTCACCCGCTCCGAGTCGTCGATGATCCGCAGCCGGGGCCACTGCAACACCATGGGCACGGCCTCGACGATGGCCCTGGTGGCCGAGGCCCTGGGCACGGTCGTGCCCGGTACCGCCGGAACTCCCGCCCCCGACAGCCGGCTTCTGAAGGCCGCGCACCGCACCGGCCGGCTGGCGGTGGACATGGTGGGCGCCGACCGCCGGCCCGCTTCCTTCCTGACCAGGGCCTCCTTCCACAACGCGATCGTCGCGCTCGCCGCCGTCGGAGGTTCCACCAACGCGGTCGTCCATCTCCTCGCCATCGCGGGCCGCCTCGGCATCGACCTGACCCTCGACGACTTCGACCGCATCGGCTCCCGGGTACCGGTCCTCGTCGACCTCCAGCCGGCCGGCCGCTTCCTCATGGAGGACTTCCACCGCGCCGGCGGCCTCCTCGCGGTGCTGCGCGAGGTCCGCGACCTGCTCGACCCCGAGGCCCTGACCGTCACCGGCAGCCCTCTGGCCGACTACCTCGACGACGCCCCGATCTGGGACGAGGACGTCATCCGCCCCCGGGCCCAGCCGCTCGTCGCCGAGGGCGGAATCGCCGTCCTGCGCGGCAACCTCGCCCCCGACGGCGCCCTCGTCAAACCGGCCGCCGCCTCACCGCACCTGCTGCGCCACCGCGGCCGGGCGGTCGTCTTCGACTCGATCGAGGACTTCCACGCCCGTATCGACGACCCGGACCTCGACGTCGACTCCGACAGCGTGCTGGTCCTGCGCGGCTGCGGCCCCAAGGGCTACCCCGGCATGCCCGAGGTCTCGAACATGCCGCTCCCGAAGAAGCTCCTCGAACAGGGCGTCCGCGACATGGTCCGCGTCTGCGACGGCCGCATGAGCGGCACCGCCTACGGCACGGTCGTCCTGCACGTGGCCCCGGAAGCCGCGGCCGGCGGCCCCCTCGCACTGGTGCGCACGGGGGACGTCATCTCCCTCGACGTCGAAGCCCGCCGCATCGACGTCGAGGTACCCGCCGACGAACTCGTCCGCCGGACCCCCACCAAGGAGACCCTCACGGGTTTCGCCAACCCCCGCCGGGGCTGGGAACGCCTCTACGTCGACCACGTCCTGCAAGCCGACACGGGCGCCGACCTTGACTTCCTCGTCGGCTCCAGCGGCTCGGAGGTGAGCCGCGAGTCGCACTGAGCGACATGCCTCTTCTCGGCCGCCCCGGCGTCCCACCTCCAGGTCACGCCGTGTCGGCGGTCCATGCGTGGGACAGGTCCGCCGCCACGGGAATCGGCCGGTGTGCGGCGAGGGCTCGGTCGAGGTCGGCCATCAGGTCCTCGGGGTCCTCAAGGCCGATGGAGAGCCTGAGCAGGCCGGCGCCCGGGCGGGCCTCCGGGGCGACGGGCCGGTGCGTCAGCGAGGCCGGGTGCTGGATCAGCGAGTCGACGCCGCCCAGGGACACCGCATGGGTGAAGAGGCTGACCGTCGAAGTGGCGTGTACGGCCTGTTCGTAGCCGCCGCGGAGGTCGACGGAGATCATCGCGCCCGTGCCCTTCAGCTGTCGGCCGAGCAGCCCCTGCGGGTCTCCGTCGAGCCCGGGGTAGTGGACGCGGGCGACGCTCGGGTGGGTCGTCAGCCACGCGGCGATGCGCCGGGCGTTCGCCTGCTGGGCCCGTACCCGAACCGGAAGCGTGGCGAGTCCGCGGTGCAGGAGGTAGGCGCCCAGCGGATGCAGCAGACCGCCGGTGACCGCGCGGACCCGGCGCAGTGCGGCTGCCTGCTCCTCGCCGCAGGCGATGACACCGGCGATCACGTCGCCGTGCCCGCCCAGGTACTTGGTGGCGCTGTGCAGGACCATCGCGGCACCGAGATCGAGAGGATTCTGCAGGACGGGCGTCGCGAACGTGTTGTCGACGAGGACGGGAACGCCCTGGGCGGCCTCGACCACGGCACGGATGTCGACCAGTTCGAGGGTCGGATTGGCGGGCGTCTCCAGCACGATCATCGCCGTGTCGGGACGGATGGCGGCGGCGACGTCCGGCGCCGAGCAGTAACTCACCTCCGTACCGAGGAGGCCGGAGGCCAGCAGATGGTCCGTGCCGCCGTAGAGGGGGCGGACGGCGAGGACATGGCGGCGGCCGGTCTCCTTCACGGTCGCCAGGATCGCCGCGGTCATCGCCGCCATGCCCGAGGAGAACGCCACGGCGGCCCGGGCGTGCTCCATCTGGGCCAGCGCCGACTCGAACCGCGCCACGGTCGGGTTCCAGAGCCGCGCATAGACGGCTCCGCCGTCCGCGGTCGGCGTCCCTCCGCCCGCCATGGCCTCGTAGGACAGCCCGCCGGCGTCGATGTCCGGCAGCGGATTGGTCGACGACAGGTCGATGGGGAGGGCGTGGACGCCGAGCTCTGTCAGGTCCTCACGGCCGGCGTGGACCGCCAGGGAGTCGAATTGCAGATACGACGAGGTCATGCCCAGAGAGTGAGGTGATCCGCAATGTCCTGCAAGAGTCATTGTGGAAGGCGTGGCCGATCCCCGATATTGGTGCAGATTCGCCAAGAGGAGGGCTCATGGCAGGCCGGCCGCTGAAGAAACCACAACCCGCTGCGGCGGGGCTCGACGGCACCGATCTGGCCATCCTGGTCGCGCTCGTGGAGGACGGCCGGATGACCAACGCGGCGCTCGCGGCCCGGGTGGGCGTCGCCGAGTCGACCTGCGCCTACCGGGTCCGTGCGCTGCGGGAGTCCGGCGTCATCACGAGCATCAACGCCCGGCTCGACCTCGGCGCACTCGGCCACCCGATCCACGCCATCATCAAGGTCCGCCTCGGCAGCCACAGCCGCGAACACGTGCGCACGCTCTACGACCGGCTGGTCAAGGTGCCGGGAGCCCTGACGGTGTGGCACGTCGGCGGCGACGACGACTTTCTCCTGCATGTGGCCGTGGCGAGCCCGGAGGAGCTGCGCGACCTCATCCTGGAACACGTGACGGTCCACCCGATGGTGCGGCAGACCGAGACCCAGCTGGTCTTCGAGGTCCGCGACGGGCGGGGCGTACTGCCGGGGTGAACCGGGCCGGCGCGGGGCCGCTGGTTGCCAGGTGCCGTGCGTGGGGAGGCCTCCCTCGGCGATGACCACGGGCGTGCCGCCGTCGGCAGGGACGGCCCACAGGCTCCGGTTGTTCGGCCGCACGGCCGTGTAGGTGATCCGTTGTGGGTCATCTTCGGCGGCTCGGAGTCCGACCCGGTCCCCTCTGTGCGGGGCGGCAGCGTCGGCCGGCCGCGAAGGCGCCGCCCTCGTCACCCACGGCACTCGACCGGTGTTGTTCCGTGGGAGGTATTTCCTCCCGGGCAAGCGACCGCTTAGTATGCGATGGACCCCGGTCAGACAGAGCAGTCCCTGGAGGCACCGCATGCAGGCATGGCAAGTGCACGAGAACGGCGAGCCGAGTGAGGTGATGCGGCTCGAGGAGGTGGAGCGGCCCACGCCCGGCGACGGCCAGGTGCTGCTGAAGGTGCGTGCCGCGAACATCAACTTCCCGGACGTGCTGATGTGCCGGGGCCACTACCAGGTGCGCCCGCCGCTGCCGTTCACGCCGGGCGTGGAGATCTGCGGGGAGACCGAGGACGGGCGGCGGGTCATCGCCAACCCCGCCCTGCCCCACGGTGGTTTCGCGGAGTACGCCCTCGCGGACGCCGCCACCCTGCTGCCCGCGCCGGAGTCGCTGGACGACGCCGAGGCCGCCGCCCTGCACATCGGCTACCAGACCGGCTGGTTCGGTCTGCACCGTCGCGCTCACCTCGAAGCAGGCGAGACGCTGCTCGTCCACGCTGCCGCTGGAGGGGTCGGCAGCGCGGCCGTGCAGCTCGGCAAGGCGGCCGGGGCGCGGGTCATCGGGGTGGTCGGCGGCGCCGACAAGGTGGCCGCGGCCAGGGAGTCGGGCTGCGACGTCGTCGTCGACCGCAAGAGCGAGGACGTCATCGCCGCCGTCAAGGAGGCCACGGGCGGCCGCGGCGCCGACGTCATCTACGACCCCGTCGGCGGCGAGGCCTACACCCAGTCGACCAAGGTCGTCGCCTTCGAGGGCCGGATCGTGGTCGTCGGCTTCGCCAGCGGTGTCATCCCCAGCCCGGGGCTCAACCACGCCCTGGTGAAGAACTACTCGATCCTCGGCCTGCACTGGGGCCTGTACGGCACCAAGAACCCGAAGCTGATCGCGCACTGCCACGAGCAGCTCACCGAGCTGGCCGCCCGGGGCGCCATCAAGCCGCTGGTCAGCGAGCGCGTGCCGCTGGCCGGGGCCGCGGCCGCCGTGCAGCGTGTCGCCGACGGCGTGACCACCGGCCGGGTGGCCGTCCTGCCGTCCCTGGAGAACGGAGCCGCCGCATGACCGACGCAGCCGAACTGCGCAGCCGCACACAGGAGTTGCTGGCCGCCCACCCACCGGCGACCACCGACCGCCTGGACTTCCTGGGGGCCCGCTTCGACGCGGGTCTGGCCTGGGTGCACTATCCGGAGGGCCTCGGCGGGCTCGGTGTGCCCCGCTCCCTGCAGGCCGTCGTGGACGCCGAGCTGGAGGCCGCCGGCGCCCCCGACAACGACGCGCGCCGCAACGGCATCGGGCTCGGCATGGCCGCCCCGACGATCCTCAAGTACGGCACCGAGGAGCAGAAGCAGCGCTATCTGCGACCCCTGTGGATCGGCGAGGAGGTGTGGTGCCAGCTGTTCAGCGAGCCCGGCGCCGGCTCCGACCTCGCAGCCCTCGGCACCCGGGCCGTACGGGAGGGCGACGAGTGGGTGGTCAACGGGCAGAAGGTGTGGACGTCCGGCGCGCACAACGCCCGCTGGGCCATCCTCATCGCCCGCACCGACCCGAACGTGCCCAAGCACGCGGGCATCACGTACTTCATCTGCGACATGACCGACCCCGGCGTCGATGTGCGTCCACTGCGGCAGATCACCGGTGAGGCCGAGTTCAACGAGGTGTTCCTCACCGACGTCCGCATCCCCGACTCCCGCCGCCTCGGCGAGATCGGCGACGGCTGGCGGGTCGCCCAGACCACCCTGAACAACGAGCGCGTCGCCATCGGCGGCATGCGGCTGCCCCGCGAGGGCGGGATGATCGCCCCGGTCGCGAAGACCTGGCGCGAGCGCCCCGAGCTGCGCACCCACGACCTGCACCAGCGGCTGCTGAAGCTGTGGGTGGAGTCCGAGGTCGCCCGGCTCACCGCCGAACGCCTGCGCCAGCAGCTCGTCGCCGGTCAGCCCGGCCCCGAGGGCGCCGGCATGAAGCTCGCCTTCGCCCGCCTCAACCAGGAGATCAGCGGCCTGGAGGTCGAACTCCTCGGCGAGGAGGGCCTGCTGTACGACGACTGGACCATGCGCCGCCCCGAACTGGTGGACTTCACCGGCCGCGAGGCCGGCTACCGCTACCTCCGCGCCAAGGGCAACAGCATCGAGGGCGGGACCAGCGAGGTCCTGCTGAACATCGTCGCCGAACGCGTCCTGGGCCTCCCGTCCGAGCCGCGCACCGACAAGGACGTCGCATGGAAGGACCTCGCCCGATGAGCGCACAGCCCGATCTTCTCTACTCCGAGGAGGAAGAGGCGCTGCGGTCCGCCGTACGGGACCTCCTCGCCGACCACTGCGACGCCCCCGGCGTCATCGCGCGCACCGAGTCCGACACCCCGCACGACCTCGCCGCCTGGAAGGCCCTCGCCGACGGCATGGGCCTGGCGGGCCTGCTGGTGCCCGAGGCGCAGGGCGGCCAGGGCGCCACGCACCGCGAAGTCGCCGTCGTACTGGAGGAGCTGGGGCGCGCGGTCGCCCCCGTGCCCTACCTCACCAGCGCCGTCGTCGCCACCGAGGCCCTGCTGGAGTGCGGGGACGAGGAACTGCTCGGGCAGCTGGCCTCCGGGCGGGCCATCGGCGCGCTCGCGGTCGCGCTGCACCGGGCCCCCGGCACCGCCTTTCCCGCCGTACGACTGGAGAACGGCACCCTGCACGGGGAGCTGACCGGCATCGCGGACGCGGCTGCCGCGGATGTGCTGCTCGTGCCGGCCGAGGACGGCGGGCTGTACGCGGTGGACGCCTCCGAGGCGACCGTCACCCCTCAGGTGTCCTTCGATCTCACCCGGCCGCTCGCGACCGTCACCCTGAACGGGGCGCGGGCGCGCAGGCTCGGTGAGGCCGAGCCCGCCGTACGACGTGCCCTGCGGTCCGCGGCGGGGCTGCTCGCCTCCGAGCAGTTCGGGCTCGCCGACTGGGCGTTGACGGAGACCGTGCGCTATCTGAAGGAGCGCAAGCAGTTCAACCGGCCCGTCGGCGGCTTCCAGGCGCTCAAGCACCGCCTCGCCCAGTTGTGGCTGGAGGTCGTCAACCTCCGCGCCGCCGCCCGCAACGCGGCAGACGCGCTCGCCACCGGAGAGGATGTCGAGGTGGCGGTGGCCGTGGCGCAGGCGTACGCGGCGCCGGTCGCGGTGCACGCCGCCGAGGAGGCGCTCCAGCTGCACGCCGGCATCGGCATGACCTGGGAGCACCCGATCCACCTCAACCTCAAGCGGGCCAAGTCCGACTCGATCGCCTACGGCACGGCCGGCGCCCACCGGTCCGCCGTGGCCGAACTGGTCGGCCTCCAGGCACCCTGACGCCCCCTGAGCGTCACCCGGTGAAGCCCGCCCCACCTGGGGCGGGCTTTTCCATGCCGCCCCGCGGAAGGAGTGAACGGACAAGGGCAGTCCGGCCAACTCCTGGCATGGGCAGGTCCATTGAGGCCGTTTCCGCCCGATACTCCCTGTGGTTCCGACCCGCCCCACAGGGAGGCAGAACATGGCCCTCGTCACCCGCCGCAGAGCCCTCACCGCGCTCGGCGCCACGCTCGCGGCAGTGCTCGCCCCGCCCGCCGGCAGCGCGTTCGCCGGTGAACACAAGCACCGTGCCCCGTTGTGGAACGCCCACGCCCACAACGACTACGAGCATCCGCGCCCCCTCTTCGACGCCCTCGACCACCGCTTCGGCAGCGTCGAGGCCGACATCTTCCTCGTCGGCGACCAACTTCTCATCGGCCACACCCCGGACGACCTCGACCCCAAGCGCACCCTCGAATCCCTCTACCTCGACCCGCTGGCCGCGATCGTCAAGGCCAACCACGGTTCCGTGTACCGCGGCTACCGCAGGCCGCTCCAGCTGCTCATCGACATCAAGACCGAGGGCTCGTCGACCTACCTCGAACTCGACCGCCATCTCCGGCGCTACAAGCACCTGTTCACGACCTGCGCCCACGGCCGTGTGCACGCCGGCGCGGTCACCAACGTGATCTCCGGCGACCGTGCCGCCCGTGTCCCCATGGAGGCCCAGACCGTACGGCGGGCCTTCTACGACGGCCGGCTCAGCGACCTCGGCACCTCGGCGCCCGCCTCCTTCGTCCCACTGATCAGCGACAACTGGCAGCTCAACTTCACCTGGCTCGGAGAGGGCACGTTCCCCGACGCCGAGCGGCAGAAGCTGCGCGGCATCATCGGCCAGGCGCACGCGCGCGGCCAGAAGGTGCGCTTCTGGAACACCCCCGACCTCGCGGGTCCCGCCCGCGACGCCCTGTGGACGGAACTGCTCGCCGCCGGTGTCGACTACTTCAACACCGACGACCTCGCCGGGCTCGAGGCGTTCCTGGACGCCCACCGGGCGGCGTAGACACCACACGTTCGGCGGACAGGTCAGCCGCCCGG
Source organism: Streptomyces sp. NPDC001492 (assembly GCF_053597275.1). Lineage (NCBI taxonomy): Bacteria > Bacillati > Actinomycetota > Actinomycetes > Kitasatosporales > Streptomycetaceae > Streptomyces > Streptomyces sp. NPDC001492. The sequence continues at coordinate 104,716 of NZ_JBSFHW010000022.1, forward strand.
ACGAACCCTCCGCTACGCCACACTTGCGGCCGAACGCCGCGAACCGGAAGTGGCGGCGCAGCGGAGGAGGTTGACAATGGCGATTTCCATCTCAGTGGTGGTGCTGCTGCTGGTCCTGGCGGTGATCTTCACCCGCAACGGCGGACTGAAGATCTCCCACGCCCTGGTCTGCACGCTGCTGGGCTTCTACCTGGCCGGCACGAACATCGCGCCCACCATTCACAGCGGTGTGTCGGCGACGGCGGGCATCGTCAGCAGCCTCCGGCCCTGAGGTTCCCGGGCCTGAGGCTGCTGACTGGCGTTCATGACGTGGAGAACACCCCGATGCCGTTCGGGACCGGCCGTTCCGCGTCGCCGGACGGGTGATTGCGTACGGAGACGGCGGCCGCCCCGGGCACGCGGGCCACCAGGGTCGTCGATCCGCCGCCGTCCAGGCTGAAGGCGTCGGTCGAGCCCAACGCCCGCATGGTGTCGGCCACTTCGGCGATCGTCAGGCCCTTGCGGTAGGCGGGCGCACCGTCCAGTGCGAACAGCAGCAGCCGCTTCCCGCCGTTCGCGATGCCGACGGCCGTGCGCACGGCCCCGGCCGTGTCGTCCAGGCCCGTGAGTGGCTGGCCGCCCTTCAGGACCGGATAGCCGCCGAGCGCGAAGCTGTAGGCCTTCCGGGAGGTGGCGGAGACCAGCCGGTGCGTCACCCTCACCGGCTCGCCCTTGAAGAACTTCCGCAGCCGCTGCGCGCCCGCCTCCCGGCCGACGAGCACCGTGGTCCCCGCGGCGATGGCGCCCTTGCCGGGAGTGCCGGAGGTGGCGACGACCCGGCCCCGCCGGACCGTCACCTCGTAGGTGTCCGTGCTGCAGGCCGCCGCCCGGTCGGTGTCCGTGCCGCAGGTGGCGCGCACCCGGGAGACGCTGCCCCAGTCGGAGGTGAAGGCGCCGACCGAATCCTCCGGCAGCGCGTACTGGTTCAGCCCGCCCAGCCCCAGCCGTCCCGCCGGAGTGCGGATCGACCCGGCGAGGGTCAGACGGTCCAGCCGCGCCCTGCGGTCCACGCCCACGCCGAGCACGTCCCGGGTGCTGGTGCCCGGCGGCAGGACCGGCCCGAAGCGCTGCCCGTCCGGCACCGACGCCTTCAGCACGTGCCCGTTCGCGATCGCCGGCCCGTCGGTCGCGCCCGTGACCTCGACGCCCGGGTGCTGGGACTCGGAGATGTTGAAGAAGTCGCCGTTGATGCCCGCGACGGCCCCTTGTGCGTCGGCCATCCTGGAGACGGCGGCACGTGCGGCCACGGCTCCCGGATACAGCAGGCCGAGGCGTACGTGCCTGTTGCGCAGGTCGACGGTGACCAGATGGGCGTGGGTCACACCCTTGGCGCCCTGGACGTCGAACTGCTTGTAGGTGACCCCCGGCGCGAGCGCGGTGCCGCTCTCCACACCGCTGGCCGGTGCCGCCCCCACCAGGGCCGCACCGGCCAGCGCGCCGAATGCCGTGAGAAACGCCAGTGCCGATCTGACCGACGTCCGGACCGTTGCCTCGGATCTGCCTGCTGCGAAACGCTTTTGACGGTGCTTCACAGTTCCCCCTGAGGGATCGTCAACTTTCTCAGGTCTCAGGGGAAGTGCACCAGATCGTGGTGGTCCGCGGGACGGCTATGTGCCGACTACGCGAGAACGAGTGAGAAAACGCACCCCCTCGGGTGCTTCCAGCGAGAAACCGCTGCCGCGGCCTGCTACGACGTCCACGATCAGCCGGGTGTGGCTCCAGACCTCGTACTGGCTGCGCGACATCCAGAACGTCACCGGCTCCGGCACCCCCTCGACCTGCAGCTCCGCGAGCAGCACGTCCGAGCCGCCGGTGCGGAACTCGCCCTCCGGGTAGCACATGGGCGCGCTGCCGTCGCAGCAGCCGCCCGACTGGTGGAACATCAGCGGGCCGTGCGTGGCGCGCAGCCGGCGCAGCAGGTCGGCGGCGGCGGGGGTGAGCTCGACGCGCGGGGTCTCCTCATGCATGGGTCCAGGGCAGCACGGCGGAGGTTGCGAGAGGGTTGCACGCGGCCACGCCTTCGGCGTCGGCCGTCACCGGGAGGGCCCGGGCGCCGCATAGCACCGCAGCGACACCACCTGCTCCGGTCCCCAGCGCTGCTCGACGACGTCGAGCAGCTCCCAGCCCAGGCGCTCGTACAGGGCCGTCGCCGCGGTGTCGGAGCCGACGACGTCGAGCACGGGGTGCAGCCCCAGCGCCCGGGCCTGCGCGACGGCCCGCGCCATCAGCGCGGCGCCCAGCCCGTGCCCGCGTGCGGCCGGGGAGACGAACAACCGGCCGACCACGGCGGTGACGTCGATGCCGACGCCCGTGCGGGTGGCCCACACCGCGGCCGCCGCGTCCCCCTCGGTGGCCCGGGACAGGCTGAGATGGCCGACCACGGAGCCGTCGAGTTCGGCCACCCAGGCCGCCAGCTGGGAGCGTGTGGTCAGCCAATCGGCGGGGCGGTCGGGCCAGTTGACCGGATAGCCGCTGTGCCGGTGCACGGCGGCCAACACCTCGACGCAGACGGCGAGGTCACCGTCCGTTCGAGGCCGGACGAGAGGGGACGGGTCGGTGGTCCTCAAGATCAGCCGGTATCAGGTAGGGGCCTGGGCCGGCTGCGGCGTCAGCCGCTGGTGGCCCTTGCGGTCGTAGTAGCGCGTCATGGCGAAGCCGAAGAGCAGGCCCAGGGCCGCACCGATCGCGATCATGATCCAGGAGCGGGTCAGACCGGCGTCCCCGCGGGCCTCGAAGTACAGGATGGCGCGGACGCCGTCGCTGAGCTGGCGCATGGGCTCGAAGTGGGACAGGAAGCGGTAGAAGCCCGGGATGGCCTGGAGGGGGACGGTGGCGCCCGAGGACGGCAGGCCCAGGACGATGAACACGAACATGGACACCAGCTGTCCGATGCCGCCGAAGGCCGCGTTGATGGCCTGCACACCCAGGCCGACGGCGAGGGAGGCGCAGTAGGAGTAGATCCACAGCAGCGGGATGTGGGTGGCGTCCATGCCCAGGATGCCGATGGTGGCGAGCATGACCAGGGAGACGCTGAGGACGGTGATGCCCGCGGTCATGGCCATCTTCAGCAGCAGCGTCTGGGTGCGGTTGATCGGGACGGTGGGGCGGCGGGTGTGCCAGGGGCCGATCTCGTTGTCGGCGTAGCCGAGGGCGGTGTCGACGGCGTTGCTGATGACGTTGCCGCCGAGGAAGCCCGCCAGCACGAGCAGCAGCGTGTAGTAGAAGGCGCTCAGCCCGAGGCCGCTGTGGCTGCCGATCGGGTGGCCGACCTGGGTGACGACGTTCACCGGGTCGGCGAGCAGCAGCCTGGTCGTGGAGTTCGCCTGCTTCCCGACGGCAGCGGTGAGTTGTCTGCCGATGGTCTGCGAGGCCTGGTGCGCCGCCGCCGTGGTGATCTGACTGGCGAGGGACGAACCCAGGCTGCCCTTGCCGGGGTTGGTGAGCACCGTCATCGTGGGCCGGGCGGTGGCCCCGGGCGTGGTCAGCGCGGTGATGGACGCGGTGAAGTCGGAGGGGATGACCAGGGCGCCGTAGACCTTGCCGGAGTCGAGGTCGTCCTGGGCCTGGGCGAGGCTCCGCGTCCGCCACTCGGCCTTGTCGTTCGATGTGTCGGCGGTGATGGCCGCGGCGATCTGCGTGCCCGCGTTCTGCTTCTGCCCGGCCGGCGGTGTGCCGGTGTCGGCGTTGACCAGGGCGATGGGCAGATGGTGCAGATCGCGCTGCGGGTTGACGATGCCGCCCATGTAGAGCAGGGCCAGCAGGAAGGCGAGCAGTCCGGTCAGGACGGTGGGCATGAGCCACAGCTTGGGGCGGCCCAGCAGTGTGACGGCACGGGCCTGGGGGCTGGCGTCGGCCATGGTTCTCCGTAGGTCGGGTGTCGGAGCGTCCCAGCAGGGCGGGCGGTGCCCCGTGGGGCAGCAAGCAGAGCCTACGGAGGAGCGGGCGCGGAGGCAGCAAGGCCGCGCGCGACAGGCCGGAACCGCACGGCGGCATGACGGCTCTCAGGCAACCCACGGACCGACTGGCCCCTCATACCTGTTGACCCATCAGTCGGACGACCCGCGAGGAGTGTCTGTTGGACGGCATCGAGTCCTCCGCCGCACCCACCGGCCCGGCCCCGGACACAGGCGCCCCACGGCACGCCGTGTCCCGCCGCCGGTTCATGGTGTACTCCCTGTCCGCGGCCACGCTGACCATCGCCGCCCCGCTCGCCTGCGACACGTCCTCGGCCCAGGGCTCCGAGCCCCGCCGCGGGTCCTCCGACACGGTGGTGACCGGCGCCGACGAGGAGATGCTCGTCCTGGAGGTCACCCACGCCAACAGGATCGTCGTACGGCTGCCGCGGGTCGAGGTCGGCCAGGGCATCACGACCGCCGTCGCCATGATGATCGCCGAGGAGCTGGACGCCCGCCTGGCCGACGTCGACATCCCCCTGGCCGACGCCCGGACCAAGGGCAACCAGTACACCGGCGGCTCGAACTCGGTCGTCTCCCTGTACGGCCCGGCGCGCAGGCTCGCGGCCACCGCACGGGCCAGGCTGGTCACCGCCGCCGCCAGACGCTGGCATCTGCCCGCCTGGAGCCTGCGCACCTCCAACACGATGGTGATCGCACCGGACGGCCGCACCGCCACCTTCGGCTCGCTCAGCGCGAGCGCCGCCCGGATCCGCCGTACGTCCGTGTCCGCCAAGCCCAAACCGGCCTCCCGGCACCAGCTGATCGGTCGGCCCACGAGCCGTATCGACGCCCGGGACATCGTCACCGGCAAGGCGAAGTACACCGGTGACCTGACCGTGGCCGATGCGAAGCCGACCGTGGTGGCCCGGCCGCCGACGCTCGGCGGGAGGCTCGTCTCGGTCGACGACCGGGCGGCCCGCGCCCTGCCCGGTGTGCACGCCGTCGTCGAGGTCCCCGGCGGGGTCGCCGTGGTGGCCGAGTCCTTCCACCACGCCTTCCAGGCCCGTGACGCCCTGAAGATCAAGTGGGCGCCGGGCCCGCTGGCCTCGCTGTCCGACGCGCAGATCCGCTCCCGGCTCAAGGCCGCCGTCCCGCACCTGGGTTCTCCGCCGCGCGGATCGACGCAGGTCGAGGCGGAGTTCGAGTTCGCCTTCGTCAGCCATGCCCCGATGGAGGTGCTGACCGCGATCGCGGACGTGCGCGCCCACAAGGCCGAGATCTGGTTCTCCTCCCAGACCCCGACGGACGCCCGGGACAGCATCGCCTCGGCGACCGGACTGCCGGCGTCCGCGGTCACCGTGCATGTGCTGCGCGGCGGCGGCTCGTTCGGACGGCGGCTGAACTTCGACGCGGCCATCGAGGCGGCGCTGATCTCGAAGGCGGCCAAGCGGCCGGTCAAGCTGATGTGGAGCCGGGGCGACGACACCCGTCACGGCCGGATGCGCCCCGCCACCCACCACCGCTTCCGCGCCAGCCACGCCGGCGGCAGGGTGGTCGCCTTCAGCCATGTGATGGCCGGGGTGGGCGAGTCGTCCGGCAGGAAGAAAACCGCGAACCCGGCGGCCTTCGTACGTCCGGGGCCCGTGCGGGCGGCCGGGCCGCTGCCCAGCGACTCCGGGCTGTACAACTTCGGCCGTCTCTCCGAAGACGCGGGCGGCATCGAACTGGCGATCCCGCTGGGCGCCTGGCGGTCGGTGGACTCCGGGATGGTGCGCACCGCCGAGGAGATCGTCGTCGACGAGATCGCCAGCAGCCTCGGCAAGGATCCCCTCGCCTTCCGCCGTACGACACTGCGCGGCAAGGCCGTCAAGGCGGTCCTCGACAAGGTGGCCGCCGCCGGGAGCTGGGGGCGGGCCATGCCGGACGGGCACGCGCAGGGCGTGGCGGTCCACGAGGAGTACGGCTCCTGCGTGGCCTGTCTCGCCGAGATCGACGCCACCGATCCGAAGCACCCCCGGGTGACCAAGGTGGTGATGGCGGCCGACGTCGGCACGGCCGTCAATCCGCGTGGCCTGGAGGCCCAGCTCATGGGCACCGCCGTCGACGGGATCTCCACCGTGCTGCAGGCCGGCCTGCACATCGACCGCGGCGCGGTGCGCGAGGGCAGCTTCGCCGACTTCCAGTGGGCCCGCCAGCGCCATGCCCCGCTGCACTTCGAGGCGCACATCATGCCGTCGAAGAGGGAGCCCGGCGGCGCGGGCGAACTCGGCGTCCCCGCCGCCTCCGGAGCCGTCGCCAACGCCTACGCCCGGGCCACCGGCACCAAGCCCCGCCGTTTCCCGCTCAACTTCTGACCGCCGCCGTACCAGCCTTCGAGAAGGTATCGATGCCCTCCTATTCCTTCACCCTCAACGGCGAGAAGGTGACCGTCGAGGCCCCCGCCGACATGCCGCTGCTGTGGGTGCTGCGCGATCTGCTGCACGTCACCGGTCCCAAGTACGGTTGCGGGGTCGGTGTCTGCCGCGCCTGCACCAGCCATCTCGACGGGGAGGAATTCCAGCCCTGCGTCGTCGAGGTCAAGGACTGCGCGGACCGCAAGGTCACCACCATCGAAGGCCTGGCCGACGGCGACACCCTGCACCCCGTGCAGCAGGCGTGGATCGACTGCGACGTCTCGCAGTGCGGCTTCTGCCAACCCGGCCAGATCATGGCTGCCGCGGCCCTGCTGAAGAAGACGCCCGAACCCACCGACGCCGATATCGACGGCATCGAGAACGTCTGCCGCTGCGGCACCTACGCCCGCATCCGCGAGGCCATCAAGAAGGCGGCAACCGACCTCCGTTCCTGACCGATTCCCGCGTCCGCGCGACGACACGCGGTGCGAGTGGCCCGGCTCACATGGCCAGGAGGGCATGTCACCGACACCATGGGGGACGTCATCCGCAGGCTGAAGGGAGCGGCGATGTTCCGCAAGGTGCTGGTAGCCAACCGTGGTGAGATCGCGATCAGGGCGTTCCGGGCGGGCTACGAGCTGGGCGCAAGGACCGTCGCCGTCTTTCCGCACGAGGACCGAAATTCGCTGCACCGGCTCAAGGCCGACGAAGCGTACGAGATCGGCCAGCCGGGCCACCCGGTCCGCGCGTATCTCTCCGTCGAGGAGATCGTCCGCGCGGCGCGTCAGGCGGGCGCCGACGCCGTCTACCCCGGCTACGGCTTCCTGTCCGAGAACCCCGAGCTGGCCAAGGCCTGCGAGGAAGCGGGCATCACCTTCGTCGGGCCGAGCGCGCAGACCCTGGAGCTGACCGGCAACAAGGCCCGCGCCGTGGCCGCCGCCCGCGCGGCCGGCGTCCCGGTGCTCGGCTCCTCCCAGCCCTCCACCGACATCGACGAACTCGTCCGCGCGGCCGACGAGATCGGCTTCCCGGTGTTCGTGAAGGCCGTCGCGGGCGGCGGCGGGCGCGGAATGCGCCGCGTGGAGGACCCGGCCCAGCTGCGCGAGTCCATCGAGGCGGCGTCCCGCGAGGCGGCCTCCGCGTTCGGCGACTCCACCGTCTTCCTGGAGAAGGCCGTCGTCGACCCCCGGCACATCGAGGTGCAGATCCTCGCCGACGGCCAGGGCAACGTCATCCACCTCTATGAGCGCGACTGCTCGGTGCAGCGCCGCCACCAGAAGGTCATCGAGCTGGCCCCGGCGCCCAACCTCGACCCGGAGCTGCGCGACCGCATCTGCGCCGACGCGGTCCGCTTCGCCCGCGAGATCGGCTACCGCAACGCGGGCACCGTCGAGTTCCTCCTGGACCGCGACGGCAACCACGTCTTCATCGAGATGAACCCGCGCATCCAGGTCGAGCACACGGTCACCGAGGAGGTCACCGACGTCGACCTCGTCCAGTCCCAACTGCGCATCGCCTCCGGCGAGTCCCTCGCCGACCTCGGCCTGTCCCAGGAGACGGTGAAGCTGCACGGTGCGGCCCTCCAGTGCCGTATCACCACCGAGGACCCGGCCAACGGTTTCCGCCCGGACACCGGCCGCATCAGTGCCTACCGCTCGCCCGGCGGCTCGGGCATCCGCCTGGACGGCGGAACCACCCACGCCGGTACGGAGATCAGCGCCCACTTCGACTCGATGCTGGTCAAGCTGACCTGCCGGGGCCGGGACTTCAAGGCGGCGATCGGCCGGGCCCGGCGCGCCGTCGCCGAGTTCCGCATCCGCGGTGTCGCCACCAACATCCCGTTCCTGCAGGCGGTCCTCGACGACCCGGACTTCCAGTCCGGGCGGGTGACGACCTCGTTCATCGAGCAGCGCCCGCACCTGCTGACCTCCCGCTCCTCCGCCGACCGCGGCACCAAGCTGCTCACCTACCTGGCCGATGTGACGGTGAACAAGCCGAACGGCGAACGTCCCGAGCTGGTCGAGCCCGTGAGCAAGCTGCCGGTGCTGCCTGCCGGGGAGCCGGCCGCCGGCTCGCGTCAGCGGCTGGTCGAGCTCGGCCCGGAGGGGTTCGCCCGCGCGCTGCGCGAGTCGCCCACCATCGGCGTCACCGACACCACCTTCCGCGACGCCCACCAGTCCCTGCTCGCCACCCGCGTCCGCACCAAGGACCTCCTGGCGGTCGCCCCCGTGGTCGCGCGGACCCTGCCCGAGCTGCTGTCCCTGGAGTGCTGGGGCGGAGCGACGTACGACGTCGCGCTGCGCTTCCTCGCCGAGGACCCCTGGGAGCGCCTGGCCGCTCTCCGGGAGGCCGTGCCCAACATCTGTCTGCAGATGCTGCTGCGCGGCCGCAACACCGTCGGCTACACCCCGTACCCGACCGAGGTGACCGACGCCTTCGTGCAGGAGGCCGCCGCCACCGGCATCGACATCTTCCGCATCTTCGACGCCCTCAACGACGTCGGCCAGATGCGCCCCGCCATCGACGCCGTACGCGAGACGGGCACGGCGATCGCCGAGGTGGCCCTCTGCTACACCTCGGACCTGTCGGACCCGAACGAGCGCCTGTACACGCTGGATTACTACCTTCGCCTCGCGGAGCAGATCGTCGAGGCGGGCGCCCACGTCCTGGCGGTCAAGGACATGGCGGGCCTGCTGCGCGCCCCGGCCGCCGCCAAGCTGGTATCCGCGCTGCGCCGGGAGTTCGACCTCCCCGTCCACCTGCACACCCACGACACGGCGGGCGGCCAGCTGGGCACCTACCTGGCCGCGATCCAGGCGGGCGCGGACGCGGTGGACGGCGCGGTGGCCTCGATGGCGGGCACGACGTCCCAGCCGTCCCTGTCGGCGATCGTCGCCGCCACCGACCACTCCGACCGGCCCACCGGCCTCGACCTCCAGGCGGTCGGCGACCTGGAGCCGTACTGGGAGAGCGTCCGCAGGGTCTACGCCCCCTTCGAGGCGGGCCTCGCCTCCCCGACGGGGCGCGTCTACCACCACGAGATCCCCGGCGGCCAGCTCTCCAACCTGCGCACCCAGGCCGTCGCGCTCGGCCTCGGCGACCGCTTCGAGGAGATCGAGGACCTGTACGCGGCCGCCGACCGGATGCTCGGCCGTCTGGTGAAGGTCACCCCGTCCTCGAAGGTGGTCGGCGACCTCGCCCTGCACCTGGTGGGCGCCGGGGTGGACCCGGCCGAGTTCGAGGCGACCCCGAACCGCTACGACATCCCCGACTCCGTCATCGGCTTCCTCCGCGGCGAACTGGGCACCCCGCCCGGCGGCTGGCCGGAGCCGTTCCGCACCAAGGCACTCGAAGGCCGCGCCGAGCCCAGGCCCGTGCAGGAGCTGAGCGCGGAGGACCGCGAGGGCCTGGCTAAGGAGCCCCGCGCCACCCTCAACCGGCTGCTGTTCCCCGGCCCGACGCGTGACTACGAGACCCACCGCCAGGCCTACGGCGACACCAGCGTGCTGGACAGCAAGGACTTCTTCTACGGGCTGCGCCCGGGCAAGGAGTACGCCGTCGACCTCGAACCCGGCGTCCGGCTGCTGATCGAGCTGGAGGCGGTCGGCGAGGCCGACGAGCGCGGCATGCGCACCGTGATGTCCACGCTGAACGGCCAGCTCCGCCCGATCCAGGTGCGCGACAAGGCGGCCGCCTCCGACGTCCCGGTGACGGAGAAGGCCGACCGCACCAACCCGGGCCATGTCGCCGCCCCGTTCGCCGGCGTGGTCACCCTCGCGGTCGCCGAGGGCGACGAGGTGGACGCCGGTGCGACGGTGGCCACCATCGAGGCGATGAAGATGGAGGCCGCGATCACCGCACCCAAGGCGGGCACCGTCGGCCGGCTGGCGATCAACAAGATCCAGCAGGTGGAGGGGGGCGACCTGCTCGTCGAGATCGGCTGACGAGGAGAGCACCCGCGCATGTGTCACAGGCCCGGTCCCACCTGCCCGTCGGGGGGACCGGGCCTGTGGCGGCTCGTCAGTTCGGCTGGACTGCTGCCGCCCGGCACCCCCGGCGGACGGCTCCCCTCCAGGTAAGGCCGTCCCATGAATGACGTAAGAGGATAACTGGGACGAATCCGGGCGGTCCTTTTCGACCCGTTCGTCCTTCCGGCTGCCCGGTAGCGTCTCGCGGATGCCGAGAGTCAAGGTCAGCGTCGTCGTGCCCGTGTACAACACCGGGAAGTACGTCGACGAGTGTGCGCCGTCGCTGCTGGGGCAGTCCCTGCCCGCCGACGAGTACGAGGTGATCTACGTCGACGACGGTTCGACGGACGACACCCTGGGCCGCCTGGAGAAGATCGCGGCGGAGCACCCGAACGTGCAGGTGCACACCCGCCCCAACTCGGGCTGGCCGGGCGCACCGCGCAACCTCGGCATGAGCCACGCCCGGGGCGAGTACATCCAGTTCGTCGACCACGACGACACCCTCGGCCCCGAGGCGCTGGAGCGGCTCTACGAGTTCGCCAGACGCAACGAGGCCGACGTGGTGCTCGGCAAGATGTCCACCACCATGGTCCGGCCCCGCCGGTTGTTCCGGCACACGGTGGACGCCTGCACCATCGAGAACGACGAGCTGATGCAGAGCATGTCGCCGCACAAGATGTTCCGGCGCGCCTTCGTCGAGAAGCACGGACTGCGCTTCCCCGAGGGCCCCTGGATCCTGGAGGACCTGCTCTTCGTCAGTGCCGCCTACCTCAAGGCGGAGCGGATCTCGATCCTCGCCGACTACCCCTGCTACTACTGGATGAAGCGGGACGACGGCGGCAACAACACCCAGCACCGGTTCAGCTCCCGGCACGGCTTCTGGCCCCATTGCCGCGCCGTCGTCCGCCAGATCAAGGACGGCACCGAGGCCTCCGACGACATCGACGCTCTGCAGAACCGCCTCCTGCACCGCCTCTACCACGTCGAGATCCTCTCCCGCACCCGCGAGCCCGAGATCCTGCGCGAGGACCCGGCCGAGCAGAGGCAGCGCTTCGAGGCGGCCCGCGAACTGGCGCTGACGGAGTTCCCGGCGGCCGTACGCGAGGGGCTGCCCGCCGTGTCCCGGCTACGCGCCGAACTCCTCGAACGCGGCGACTTCGACGGCGCGTTCGCTCTCGCCGAGCGCGTCCGCGAGGTGAAGGCCCGCAGTGAGGTCGGCGACCTGCGCTGGGAGGACGGCCGGCTGGTTGCCGACGTCACCCTCGACCTGCTGCGCGGTGACGGCGAACCCCTGGCCCTCGTCGAACGGGACGGCAGGCGATGGCTGGACCCCGGGCTGCCGGCCGGCGTGACCGGCGTAGAAGACGGCTGGGAGGTCCGCGACCCGTTCCGGCTGGCGTACGCGGAACTGGTGGTCAAGGACCGGGACCGCGAGGACTGGTGGTACCCCGACGGCGACCTGGAGGTGCGCCTGGAGCCGCTCGGCGAGGGCCGCTCGCGGCTGGTCGCCTCCGGACGGCTGCTCCTCGATCCCGAGCGCCTGGCCGGGGGCCGTCCGCTGGAGCGCGGGGTGCACGACGTGTGGGCGTACGTCCAACTCCTCGGCGTCGACCGGATGGTCCGCGTCACCGGTGACGGCACCCCGGGTGCCCCGGCCGCGAACCCGGCGGTGACCGGCGGCCGCCTCGCGCTCCCGTACTGGACGGCAGGCGGCCAGCTCGCCCTCGACGTGGACCAGCGTCAGCGCGGACTCGGCCCCGACACGGCCGGTGCCGCCCCGGCGAACACCGGGCGCGGCAGGCGTTCGCTCCCGCTGCCGTATGTGGCGGCGGGTGCGGGCGGAGCCCCGGCTCGTACCAAGGTCACGGTCTCCGCCCTGACGCTGGACGCCGAGCTGGTCCCCGCTCCCGACGGCACGACGGCGGAACTGCGTCTGCCCGCCCGTCTCGACCTCCCGGCCGGCCGCCACCCGGTCACCCTCCCGAAGACGGACACCCCGCTCGCTCACGCCGTCGTCCGCGGTGGTGCCCTGCTCCGCCTGGAGGGCCCGGCGTACGAGCCCGGCAGCGGACGCCGACTCCTCGACTCGGTCGCGGACCACGGCCAAGTACGGCGCCTGCGGCGGCGGTTGCGCCGCTGAGTGCTCCGCCTTCACCGGGTGCCCGGTCGGACGAGCCTGAACACGAGCCGTGCCGCGCCCCGTCGGGCGGACCGGCGCGGGCGGACGGCGGGGACCCGGCCGGAGCCGGGCTCGACTCCGGTGCCGTTCGCGAAGTACTGCCCGGCGGGAGTGGGGGCGAGGGACCAGTCGCTGCCGAAGAAGACGTGGCCGGGGCGGGTGATGGCGAGCAGGGTGGGCAGGGCGGCCGGGCCGGAGGACGGCGCGGTGGCGAAGTGGAAGCTGCGCAGGACGTCCAGCGGGCTGCGTCCGTGTCGCTCGCGATGGCGACGGCCATCCGGTGCGAGGCATACGGCACGAAGCCGCCCGCCTGGCCGAGGATGAACCGGATGTTCGGGTGGCGCCGGACGATGCCGCCCGGGACCAGGACGTTCTCGACGGCGGGCGCCGGCAGGTCCGCCGGGTGGATCGGTGCGACGGCGCTGCGGTCGTCGAGGACCTGCCGCAGCTGGTCCCGGCTGCCCGCGCCGAGGTACGTGCCCTGGTTGTCGGCGAGCAGGGTGACCCCGTCGTCACCCAGGGGTGGTCGCCGCCGCGGCGCCCAACGGCACCGCCGCCTTGAGGATGTCGCGCCGCCGTAGCGATCACTGCACCCGTTGCCGTAATGATCGCTCCGGCAAGAGCGGCGAGAACGCCCGTCAGTCCTCGGGATCGGCGATCTCGCCGCGCCTCTTCGAGAGCCTTGACCCGGGGTCTGCGCTCCACGATGCTGTGTTGCGGCACATGAGATGCGTGCCGTATTGAGCAACATCTGACTCAGTCTCGTACCAGCCGAGGAGTGGCCATGACGCACCAGGTCCGTGGAGTCGTCGCGCGGGGCAAGGGCGCCCCCGTCAGCCTGGAGACGATCATCGTGCCCGACCCGGGACCGGGCGAGGCGCTGGTGAAGGTCGAGGCCTGCGGGGTCTGCCACACCGATCTGCACTACCGCGAGGGCGGCATCAACGACGACTTCCCCTTCCTGCTGGGCCACGAGGCCGCGGGTGTGGTGGAGGCCGTGGGGGAGGGCGTCACCGATGTCGCCCCCGGTGACTTCGTGATCCTCAACTGGCGTGCCGTGTGCGGGCAGTGCCGGGCCTGTCTGCGCGGGCGGCCCTGGTACTGCTTCAACACCCACAACGCCAGGCAGAAGATGACCCTGGAGGACGGCACCGAGCTCTCCCCGGCGCTGGGCATCGGCGCGTTCGCGGAGAAGACGCTGGTCGCGGCGGGGCAGTGCACCAAGGTCGACCGGTCCGCCTCGGCGGCCGCCGCCGGTCTGCTCGGCTGTGGCGTGATGGCGGGCATCGGCGCCGCGATCAACACCGGCAACGTCGGCCGCGGTGACAGTGTGGCGGTCATCGGCTGCGGTGGCGTCGGCGACGCCGCGATCGTCGGGTCGAACCTGGCCGGCGCCGCGAAGATCATCGCGGTGGACCTGGACGACCGGAAGCTGGAGACCGCCCGCAAGCTGGGCGCGACCCACACCGTCAACTCCAAGGAGACCGACCCCGTCGAGGCGATCCGCGAACTGACCGGCGGCCACGGCGCCGACGTCGTCATCGAGGCGGTCGGCCGTCCGGAGACGTACAAGCAGGCCTTCTACGCCCGCGACCTCGCCGGCACGGTCGTCCTGGTCGGGGTGCCGACCCCGGAGATGAAGCTGGAGCTGCCGCTGCTGGACGTCTTCGGCCGGGGCGGCGCACTCAAGTCCTCCTGGTACGGCGACTGCCTGCCCTCCCGCGACTTCCCGATGCTCATCGACCTCTATCTGCAGGGCCGGCTGAACCTGGACGCCTTCGTCACCGAGACCATCGCCCTGGACGAGGTCGAGAAGGCCTTCGAGCGGATGCACGGCGGCGACGTCCTGCGCTCGGTGGTGGTGCTCTGATGGCCGCCCGTATCGAACACCTGGTCACCTCGGGCACGTTCTCGCTGGACGGCGGCACCTGGGACGTCGACAACAACGTGTGGATCATCGGCGACGACCACGAGGTGATCGTGATCGACGCGGCCCATGACGCCGAGGCCATCGCCGAGGCCGTCGGCGGCCGGACCCTGCGGGCGATCGTGTGCACCCACGCCCACAACGACCACATCGACGCCGCGCCCGACCTCGCGGCGCGCACCGGCGGCCCGGTCCTGCTCCATCCCGACGACCTGCCGCTGTGGAAGCAGACCCATCCGGAGCGGGCGCCCGACGCGGAACTGGCCGGCGGCCAGGTCCTGACGGTGGCGGGCGTCGACCTGACCGTGCTGCACACGCCCGGCCACGCCCCCGGAGCCGTCTGTCTGTATGTGCCGGCGCTCGGCGCACTCTTCAGCGGCGACACGCTCTTCGCGGGCGGACCGGGCGCCACGGGAAGGTCGTACAGCCACTTCCCGACCATCATCGAGTCCATCCGGGAACGGCTGCTGTCGCTGCCCGGCGACACCGTCGTGCACACCGGTCACGGGGACACGACGACCATCGGTGCGGAGGCCCCGCACCTACAGGACTGGATCGCGCGCGGTCACTGACCCGCTGACCTGCTCGAAGGCACTGATTCCTGTGCCGACCCCTGCCTGTGATCAGTTGCTTAATGTGCTCTTTGTTGCATCAAATGCAACACCAGGCAGGGGTCATCGGGGCCCCTGAACTCCTTGACAAGGGTTCAGGGCGACCTCAGACTGATGTTGCGCTTACCGCAATCCGTTTCGTTATACGCACCGAGGTGTCATGATGATTCCCGTGTGCCGTCTCGCGGACCTCCCGCGAGGTGAGGCCTTCCGGCTCGACATCGATCCGCCGGTCTCGGTGTTCCATACCGACGACGGCGAGGTCTTCGCCATCGACGACACCTGCACCCACCAGGACGCCTCGCTCGCCGACGGCTGGCTGGAGGGCTGCGAGGTGGAATGCCCGCTGCACGCTTCCAAGTTCGACCTGCGCACCGGCGCCGTCGACGCCCCGCCGGCCAAGCTGCCGGTGCGGACGCACGAGGTGGTCGTCGAGGACGGCATGATCTACGTCCAGGTGTCGACCGACGCCCCCAACCTGCCGCCCTGCATCGCCTCCCGCCTCGCCGGAGGTCCCGCGTGAGGACGGTCGCCGTGGTCGGCGCCTCACTGGCCGGCCTGTCGGCGGCGCGCTCACTGCGGGGGCAGGGCTACGACGGGCGGCTCGTCGTCATCGGCGACGAGACCCACCGCCCGTACGACAGGCCCCCGCTGTCCAAGGAGTTCCTGGCCGGCACGATCGGCGAAGCCGACCTGGTGCTGGAGACGGACGACGAGGACCTGCAGGCCGAGTGGCTGCTCGGCGCCCGTGCGAGCGGCCTCGACCGCGACCGCCGTGCCGTGCGGCTCGCCGACGGCAGGGAACTGCGCGCCGACGGCATCGTCATCGCGACCGGTGCCGCGGCGCGCAATCTGCCCGGCGCCGAAGGCCTTGCCGGAGTGCACACCCTGCGCACCCTGGACGACGCCCGTGCCCTGCGGGACGAACTGGCCCGCGGTGGCCGGCTGGTGGTGATCGGCGGCGGCTTCATCGGCGCCGAGGTCGCCTCCACGGCGCACGCCCTCGGGCTCGACGTGACGGTGATCGAGGCGGCCCCGACGCCGCTCGCGGGCCCGCTCGGCGAGACCATGGGCGCCATCGTCTCCGCGCTCCACACCGATCACGGCGTACGGCTGTTGTGCGGCGTGGGCGTGAAGGGGCTCAGCGGTGACGAGCGAAGCGAGATGGGGGTCCCCCCGGACGGAGTCTGGGGGAAGGTCGACGCCGTCCTGCTGGAGGACGGCCGCAGCGTCCCCGCCGACATCGTCGTCGTCGGCGTGGGTGCCCGCCCGTGCGTCGAGTGGCTGGAAGGCTCCGGCGTCACGCTCGACAACGGCGTGAAGTGCGGCGCGGACGGCCGCACCAGCCTCGCCGGTGTGGTCGCGGTCGGCGACTGCGCCAACTGGTACGACCCCCGCGCGGGCGCCCATCGCCGCGTGGAGCACTGGACCGGTGCGCGCGAGCGCCCGGGCGCCGCCGTCGCCACGCTGCTGGCGGGCGGCGCGGTGGAGCCGGGTGTGCCCCGGCCGCCGTACTTCTGGTCCGACCAGTACGGAGTGAAGATCCAGTTCGCCGGTCATGCGGCCGGCGCCGACAGTGTGACGGTCGAGGAGGGCACCGCGGACGACCGCAACGTCCTGGCCGTCTACCGGCGTGCCGGGCACCCGGTCGCCGTGCTCGGGATGAACCAGCCGCGGCTGTTCACCCGCTGGCGCAAGCAGCTTGGCGCTCCGCTGTGAGCACCGAGATGGGTTGTTGTTCGTCCGCGGCACCGTTGTGGCTTGTCGCGCCCCGCGGCGGAGCCGCACATCGATACTGCCCCGCGCCCCTTCGGGGCGCTCCCCGACGTCCTCCGAGGAGTGCACCGTGACCTCGACCAGCCTGCCGGACAGCCTGATCGCCACCCTTCCCGGCTCCTCCTACACGGATCCGGCGATCTTCGCCCAGGAGCAGGAGCGCATATTCGAGACCATGTGGTTCTGCGTCGCACGCTCCTCCGAGCTGGCCAAGCCCGGCGCCTTCCGCACCGTCGACGTGGGCCGCGAGAGCATCCTCGTCACCCGCGCCCGGGACAACTCGATCCGCGCGTACTTCAACGTGTGCCGGCACCGCGGCGCCAAGCTCTGCACCGAGGAGACCGGCGAGGTCAAGCGGGCCTTCCAGTGCCCGTACCACGCCTGGACCTACGACCTGAACGGCAAGCTGGTCGCGGCGCCCAACCTCACCAAGATGCCCGACGTCGGCCGCACCGAGTACGGCCTGGTCAGCGTGGCCGTCCGCGAATGGCTCGGCTACGTCTGGGTGTGCCTGGCGGAGAACCCGCCCTCCTTCGAGGAGGACGTCGTCGGCGAGGTCGTCGCCCGCCTCGGCGACGTGGAGTCGATCGAGCACTACGACATCGACAACCTCTCCGTCGGCAGGCGGATCGTCTACGACGTGAAGGCCAACTGGAAGCTCATCATCGAGAACTTCATGGAGTGCTACCACTGCGCCACGATCCACCCCGAGCTCACCGAGGTGCTCCCCGAGTTCGCGGACGGCTACGCCGCCCAGTACTACGTCGGGCACGGCGCCGAGTTCGGTGAGGAGGTGCAAGGCTTCACCGTCGACGGCTCCGAGGGCCTGGACCGCATCCCGGGGGTCGCCGAGGACCAGGACCGCCGCTACTACGCGATCACGGTCAAGCCGCAGGTCTTCATCAACCTCGTCCCCGATCACGTGATCTTCCACCGGATGTACCCGGTGGCCGTGGACCGCACCATCGTCGAGTGCGACTGGCTCTACCTCCCGCACGTCGTCGAGAGCGGCAAGGACGTCAGCCGGTCCGTGGAGCTCTTCGACCGCGTCAACCGCCAGGACTTCGACGCCTGCGAGCGCACGCAGCCCGGCATGAGCTCCCGGATGTACGCCAAGGGCGGCGTGCTGGTGCCCAGCGAGCACCACATCGGCGCCTTCCACGACTGGGTCAACGAGCGCCTGGGCCTCTCCCAGGGGTGACTCAGCCCAGGTAGCCCATGCGGTGACTGATCTCCTCCGCACCCTTGATCAGCACGGGCGCGAGCTCGCGCATCCGCTCCTCCGTGAAGCGGTACGAGGGTCCGGAGGCGGTGACCGCCGCGATGACCTCGCCGTCCCGGTCCAGAACCGGGGCGGCCATGGCGTGCAGACCGATCTCCAGCTCCTCCATGGTCCAGGCGTAGCCCGCCTCCCGCGCCTCCGCGAGATGCTTCTCCAGCTTGGCCTTCGAGGTGATGGTGTGCGGAGTCACCTTCTTCAGGCCCGCCTCGGTCAGCAGCGCGGCGCGCTCCTTGGCGGGCAGGTACGCCAGCAGGACCTTGCCGCTCGACGTCGCGTGCAGCGGGGTCAGCTGGCCTACCCAGTTGTGCGCGGTGACCGCTCCGGGGCCGCGCACCTGGTACAGGTTGATCGCGTAGTGCTCCTGCAGCACGGCGATGTTCACCGTCTCACCGATCTCCTCGGCGAGCCGCTCGCAGACCGGGCGGCCCTGCTGGGTGATGTCGATGCGTCCGGTCACCGCGCCGGCCAGGCGTACGATGCCGAAGCCGAGCCGGTACTTGCCGCGCTCGCCCGCCTGCTCCACCAGACCGCGTGCCTCCAGGGCGCCGAGAAGGCGGAAGGCGGTGGACTTGTGAACATCGATCTCGGCGGCCACCTCGCTGACCCCTGCCTCGCCGCGCTGCGCGAGGATCTCCAGGACGCTGATGGCCCGGTCGACCGACTGCACTCCGCCGGCCTGCGAATTTGTCGTTTCGGTGTCTTGGCTGTGGTTGCTCACTCCGAAACTATACGCGCAGTAAACAACACCACTGCAAGTAACCGTGGCGAAATCAACAACCCGTAAGTTGCGTGGCTCGCAACCTAGTGCGTATAGCGCTACTGGTACTAGCATGCCTCGCGTATCTACGGCGCGAGCGAGACGAGGCACCATGGCTCCCCAATACGACTTCGTCATCGTCGGCGGCGGTTCGGCCGGCAGTGCACTGGCGAACAGACTCTCAGCTGATCCGGCGAACAAGGTGCTGGTCCTGGAGGCAGGCCGCTCCGACTACCCCTGGGACGTCTTCATCCACATGCCCGCGGCACTGACGTACCCGATCGGCAGCCGCTTCTACGACTGGAAGTACGAGTCCGAGCCCGAGCCCCACATGGGCGGCCGGCGCATCTACCACGCGCGCGGCAAGGTGCTCGGCGGCTCCAGCAGCATCAACGGCATGATCTTCCAGCGCGGCAACCCCATGGACTACGAGCGCTGGGCGGCCGACCCCGGCATGGAGACCTGGGACTACGCGCACTGCCTGCCCTACTTCCGGCGAATGGAGAACTGCCTGGCCGCCGACCCGGACGACGAGTTCCGCGGCCACGACGGCCCCCTCGTCCTGGAGCGCGGCCCCGCCGACAACCCCCTCTTCGGCGCCTTCCTCAAGGCCACCCAGGAGGCGGGCTACGCCCCCACCGACGACGTCAACGGCTACCGGCAGGAGGGCTTCGCCAAGTTCGACCGCAACGTCCACCGCGGACGCCGCCTTTCGGCCTCGAAGGCGTACCTCAAGCCCGCCAGGAAGCGGCCCAACCTCACCGTCACGACCCGCGCCCTGGTCACCCGTGTCCTCTTCGAGGGCAAGAAGGCCGTCGGTGTCGAGTACCGGCGCGGCAAGGGCGCCCTGAAGCAGGTCCGCGCCAAGGAAGTCATCCTGTGCGGCGGCGCGATCAACTCCCCGCAGCTGCTCCAGCTGTCCGGCGTCGGCAACGCGGAGGAGCTGCGCGCCCTCGGCATCGACGTCGTGCACCACCTGCCGGGCGTCGGCGAGAACATGCAGGACCACCTCGAGGTGTACATCCAGTACGCCTGCAAGCAGCCCGTGTCCATGCAGCCGTATCTGGCCAAATGGCGGGCCCCCTTCATCGGCCTGCAGTGGCTGTTCCGCAAGGGCCCCGCGGCCACGAACCACTTCGAGGCCGGCGGCTTCGCCCGCAGCAACGAGGACGTGGACTACCCCAACCTGATGTTCCACTTCCTGCCCATCGCGGTCCGCTATGACGGCTCCGTGCCTGCGGGCGGCCACGGCTACCAGGTCCATGTCGGGCCCATGTACTCCGACGCCATCGGCTCGGTGAAGATCAAGAGCAAGGACCCACGCGAACACCCGGCGCTGCGGTTCAACTACCTCTCCACCGAGCAGGACCGCCGCGAGTGGGTCGAGGCGATCCGCGTCGCCCGCAAGCTCCTCAACCAGCCCGCGCTCGCGCCCTTCAACGACGGTGAGATCTCGCCCGGCCCGTCCGTGGAGACGGACCAGGAGATCCTCGACTGGGTCGCCAAGGACGGCGAGACCGCCCTGCACCCGTCCTGCACCTGCAAGATGGGCACCGACGAGATGTCCGTCGTCGACCCCACCAGCATGCGGGTGCACGGCGTGGAGGGCCTGCGGGTCGTCGACGCGTCGGTGATGCCGTACGTCACCAACGGCAACATCTACGCCCCGGTGATGATGGTCGCAGAGAAGGCCGCCGACCTGATCCTCGGCAAGGAACCCCTGGCGCCGTCGAAGGCCGCGTACTACCGGCACCGCGACGCCCAGAAGCAGGCCGGGTAGGCCTTGGACGCCACCGGGCTGAGGGCGCTGCTGGCCGGCGTCCGCTACGAGGTGCTGCCCGCGAAGGCCACCGAGGACAAGGTCCTCGCCCATGTCCCGCGCGACGTCGTGGTCACGGTCACGGCGTCGCCGGTCAAGGGCCTGGAGCCGACCCTCGATCTGACCGACCGGCTCGCGGCGCACGGCTACCGCGTCGTGCCGCACGTGCCCGCGCGGCTGCTGCGGGACGACGCCCATCTGAAGGAGGTCGTCGACCGCCTCCGCGAGGCGGGCGTGGACGACGTCTTCGTGCCGGCGGGCGACGCGGACCCGCCGGCCGGGTCCTACGACGGGGCCCTGCCGGTGCTGCGCCGCCTGAGCGAGCTGGGCGGGCCGTTTGCCGACGTCGGCATCACCGGCTATCCCGAGAGCCACCCCCTCATCCACGACGACCTCACCATCCAGGCGATGTGGGACAAGCGCGCGCACGCCACGTACATCGTGAGCAACCTGTGCTTCGACCCGCGGGTACTGGCGGAGTGGGTGGCGCGGATACGGCGGCGGGACGTCACCCTGCCCGTGTACGTGGGCGTCGCCGGGCCCGTGCAGCGGACCAAGCTGCTGGCGATGGCGACGAAGATCGGGGTGGGGGAGTCGACGCGGTTCCTGACCAAGCACGCGTCGTGGTTCCTGCGGTTCGCGGCACCCGGGGGCTATTCGCCGGACCGGCTGCTGGAGCGCGGTGAGGCTGCCCTGACGGCGCCTTCGGCGGGGGTGGCGGGGTTGCACGTGTTCACTTTCAACCAGATCGCCGAGACCGAAGTGTGGCGCCGCGCGCTGCTGGACCGACTCGTAGGCTGAGGCGCCGTGGGGATACTGCCGCCGAGACTGGCCCGGGTGGCCTGCGCGGCGCCGTGGGCCGTGCCCGCGGCGGGCGCCGTCGTCTTCGGTGCCGGGAGCGCGCATGCGTCGTCGTGGAGCGCCGCCGGGGCGGTTCTCGCGCTCAGCGTGATGCTCACCGTCCGCGGCTATCGGATCGGCGTGCGCTGTGAGGCCGACCGGCTGCTCGTGCGGGGCCTGCTGTGGACCCGGGTGATACCGCGGCAGCGGATTCGGGCGGTCACGGACTTTCCGGCGGTCCGCCGGCAGACGGCCACGGGCCGCAGCCGGTGGACGCCGGTCACGGCGTTCATGGGCAGTGCGGGCGAGCCGGCGTCGCTGCGGGAGGCGAAGGCAAAGTGGCTGGCGCGGCTGCGGCGCTGGGTCCGGCGTTCCGGAAGCGGGTGCGGCTGAGCCGTGCACGATCGCCGTATACGACAGTGGGCGGGCTGGAGATCTCCAGCCCGCCCACTGTCGTGGTGCTGCTCAGCGGAAGACCACCGTGCGGTTGCCGTCCACCATCACGCGGCTCTCGCTGTGCCACTTCACGGCGTGTGCGAGCACCTGGGCCTCCACGTCCCGGCCGACCGTGACCAGCTCGCCGGGGTCGAGGGAGTGGTCCACGCGGACCACGTCCTGCTCGATGATCTGGCCCTCGTCCAGGTCCGAGGTCACGTAGTGCGCCGTCGCGCCGACCAGCTTCACTCCGCGGTCGTAGGCCTGGACGTACGGGCGTGCGCCCTTGAAGCTGGGCAGGAAGGAGTGGTGGATGTTGATCGCGCGGCCCTCCAGCTGCTTGCACAGGTCGTCGGAGAGGACCTGCATGTAGCGGGCGAGCACCACGAGGTCGACGTCCAGCTCGCGCACCAGCTCCAGCAGCCGCGCCTCCGCCTCCGGCTTGGTCTCCTTGGTCACCGGGATGTGGTGGAAGGGGATGCCGTAGGTCTGAGCCAGGCCCTCGAAGTCCCGGTGGTTGGAGACGATCGCGGGGATCTCGATGTTGAGGGCGCCGGTGCGGCGGCGGAAGAGCAGGTCGTTGAGGCAGTGGCCGAACTTGGACACCATGATCAGTGTCCGGGTCGGGGTCGAGGCGTCCCACAGCTTCCAGGAGATGCGGTAGGCCTCGGCGACGGGACCGAACCGGTAACGCAGAGTTTCCAGATCTGCGTTTGGATCGGAAACGTCGAAGTGCACCCTCATGAAGAAGCGGCCCTGGAGTCGATCATCGAACTGCTGGCTTTCCAGGATGTTGCCGGAGTTCCTGACGAGGAAGCCGCTCACGGCATGGACCAGTCCCGCGCTGTCGGGACACGAGAGAGTGAGGACGAACTCACGGCCAGGTTGCGGGCGAGGGGACATGTGCGGCCTCCGTCGGTGCGTATTGCACAACAAGGTGAGCGATACGCAACATGGTCGGGCCGGTGGGCCCCTCGGTCAAGAGAGGAAGGGGCATTGGCCCCCGTGCGAAATCGTCATCCGCCAACCTCTTGACGTCTGTCTGGACATTCGTCAGGGTGTTCCACCACAAGCAATTGAATGCACGATGCGCAACGAATTTCGGTTGAAAGGCTTGGCGCGTGGCAGATCTGTATGTGGACGGAGAGTGGCGCGAGCCGGTGGCCGGCGGGCGCCGCGAAATCCGCTGCCCCGCCGACGGCACCCTCTCGGCGACCGTAGCGGAAGGGACGCGTGCCGACACCCTGGCCGCGATCGCCGCCGCCCGCCGGGCCTTCGACGAGGGCCCCTGGCCCCGCACCCCCGAGCGCGAGCGCGGCGCCCTGCTGCTGCGCACCGCCGACATCCTCGAGCGCGACGCCAAGGAGTTCGCCCGCGCCGAGTCGCTGGACACCGGCAAGCGGCTGGTGGAGAGCGAGTACGACATCGCCGATGTCGTCTCCTGCTTCCGCTTCTACGGCGGGATCGGCGGCACCGACGCCGGACGGGTGATCGACACCGGCCGCGACGACGCCATCAGCCGCGTCGTGTACGAGCCGGTCGGCGTGTGCGGACTGATCACCCCCTGGAACTACCCGCTGCTGCAGGCCAGTTGGAAGGTCGCCCCGGCGCTGCTCGCCGGCAACACGATCGTCCTGAAGCCCAGCGAGCTCACCCCCTCCACCTCCATCCTGCTGATGAAGGCACTTCAGGAGGCCGGGCTGCCGGCCGGCGCCGCCAACCTCGTCCTGGGCACCGGCCCCGAGGTGGGCGCCCCGCTCTCCGAGGACCCGCGCGTCGACATGGTCTCCTTCACCGGAGGTCTGGAGACGGGCAAGCGGATCATGGCCACCGCGGCCGCCACCGTGAAGAAGGTGGCGCTGGAACTCGGCGGCAAGAACCCCAATGTCGTCTTCGCGGACGCCGACTTCGAGACGGCCGTGGACATGGCTCTCACGGCCGTCTTCCTGCACTCCGGGCAGGTCTGCTCGGCCGGCGCCCGGCTGATCGTCGAGGACTCGCTGCACGACCGCTTCGTCGACGAGGTGGTCCGCCGCGCCCGGCTGATCCGCCTGGGCGGGCCCTTCGACCCCGACGCCGAGACCGGGGCGCTGATCTCCCCGCAGCACCTGGCGAAGGTCGAGGCGTATGTCGCGGCAGGTCTGGAAGAGGGCGCCGTACTGCGCTGCGGCGGGGAGCGGCCCACCGACCCCGAGCTCGCGAACGGCCATTACTACCCGCCGACCGTGCTCGACGCGTGCACACAGGACATGCGGGTGGTGCACGAGGAGTCCTTCGGACCCGTGCTGACCATCGAACGCTTCACCGACGAGGACGATGCCGTACGCATCGCCAACGACACCGAGTACGGCCTCGCCGGCGCCGTCTGGACCGAGGACGCCGGTAAGGCCCAGCGGGTCGCCCGGCGGCTGCGCCACGGCACGGTGTGGATCAACGACTACCACCCCTATGTGCCGCAAGCGGAATGGGGTGGCTTCGGGCACTCGGGCACGGGCCGGGAGCTGGGACCGACCGGTCTGGACGAGTACCGAGAGCCCAAGCACATCTGGCAGAACATCCAACCCCGGCCGCAGCGCTGGTTCCGCGGCTGAACGCCGAAATGAGGTCGATCGTGACCCCCACACAGACAGAGGTGCCGCAGCGGCGTGGCACCCCCCAGGACTCGGACGGCACGCCCGTCATATCCGTGCGCAATCTGTGGAAGGTGTTCGGGCCGAAGGCCGACCGGGTACCGGAATCGGAGGAGCTGTGCGGCCTCAGCCGCCGCGAGCTCATGGACCGCACCGGATGCACCGCCGCCGTACGTGATGTCAACTTCGAGGTTGCGCCCGGCGAGGTCTTCGTCGTCATGGGTCTGTCCGGCTCCGGCAAGTCCACCCTGGTGCGATGTCTGACCCGGCTGATCGAACCCACCTCGGGCGAGGTCGTCTTCGAGGGCCAGGACATCCGCGAGGCGGACGCGGCCCGGCTGCGCGACCTGCGCCGCCGCAAGTTCTCCATGGTCTTCCAGCACTTCGGGCTGCTGCCGCACCGCCGGGTCGTGGACAACGTGGCCTTCGGCCTGGAGATCCGCGGCATGAGCAAGGCCGAGCGCACCAAGCGGGCCCTGGAGGTCGTCGAGCTGGTCGGCCTGTCCGGCTACGAGAAGTCCTACCCCGACCAGCTCTCCGGCGGTATGCAGCAGCGCGTGGGCCTGGCCCGGGCGCTCGCCGGAGACCCGGACGTGCTCTTCTTCGACGAGCCGTTCTCCGCGCTCGACCCGCTGATCCGCCGTGACATGCAGAACGAGGTCATCCGTCTGCACCACGAGGTCGGCAAGACCATGGTGTTCATCACCCACGACCTTTCCGAGGCGCTGAAGCTGGGCGACCGCATCCTGATCATGCGCGACGGCAAGATGGTCCAGTGCGGCACCGGCGACGAACTGGTCGGCGCCCCGGCCGACGACTACGTCCGCGAGTTCGTGAAGGACGTGCCGCGCGGCGACGTCCTCACCCTGCGCTGGATCATGCGGGCGCCGGAGGACGGCGACGAGCTGGACGGCCCCGAGCTGGGCCCGGACGTCGTGGTGAAGGAGGCCACCCGGGCGGTGCTCGCGGCCGACAAGCCCGTCAAGGTCGTCGAGGACGGCAAGCTGCTCGGCATCGTCGGCGACGAGGAGATCCTCGCGGTGGTCGCCGGGCAGGAAGGCGGCGCGTGATGACCGTCGCCGTGGAGAAACCCGAGACGACGGAGGCTGCGGAACCGGTTGCGCCCGTCAAGACGGCCCGAAGGATCAGCCGGCCCATGGTGCTCGGCGCGATCCTCGTCGTCTGGCTGGTGCTCTTCGCCGTACTGCGCGGCAAGCAGACGCTGACGCTGGCGGCCGCCGACCTGACCGATCTGCACCGCTGGATCAACGACCTCAACGACTCCATCGGCGCCAACCGCAACTCCAACCCGCTCTTCCTGTACTTCTTCAACGAGATCCGGCTGGTCGTCGACAACCTGGCGACCTTCATCCAGCACCTGATCTCCCAGCCGTCCGGGGCCCGCCCGGTCCCGGAGATCGGCTGGCTCGGCGTCGTCGGCATCGTCGGCTACGTCTCCTGGGCCCTGGGCAACTGGCGGGTCGCGCTGCTGGCCGTGGCCGGGTTCACCTTCTTCGGGCTGCAGGGGCTGTGGCAGCAGAGCATGGACACCCTCTCCCTCACGCTCTCCGCGGTGTTCGTGGCGCTGCTGTTCGCGATCCCGCTCGGGGTGTGGGCCGGGCTGTCGGACCGGTTCAACCGGATCGTCACACCCTTCCTGGACTTCATGCAGACGATGCCGACCTTCGTCTACCTGGCACCGCTGACCCTGTTCTTCCTCATCGGCGGCGCCTCCGCCACCATCGCCACCGTGGTCTACGCGGCCCCGCCGACGATCCGCATCACCGCGCACGCCATCCGCAACGTCTCGAAGACGACCGTCGAGGCGGCCGACTCCCTCGGTGCCACCCGCCGTCAGTCGCTGCTGAAGGTGCTGCTGCCGATGTCCAAGCGGACCGTGGTGATGGGCGTCAACCAGACCATCATGGCCGCCCTGGCCATGGTGACCATCGCGGCCCTGATCAACGCTCCAGGGCTCGGCCCGGTCGTCCTCCAGGCGCTGCAGTCGCTCGACGTCGGCACCGCCTTCAACGCGGGTCTCGCCATCGTCGTCATGGCGATCGTGCTGGACCGGGTGACCACCGCGGCCGCCGCACGCGAGGAGAACGCGCGGAACGCCAAGCACGACTTCGCGAAGTGGCGGCGCCCCCTGCTGGCCGCCGGTGCCGCGGTCACGGCGGTCCTGATCTACCTGTCGCACACCTACCTGTGGGCGGCCGACTTCCCCGGTGACGGCACGGTCGGCAGCCACATCGCGAGCGCGGCGGACAGTGCGACCAACTGGGCGCAGGACAGCCTCTCGGGCGTCACCAACGCCATCCGTGACGTCATCACCAACGGTCTGCTCAACCCGTTCCAGACGCTGGTCACCGACTCCCCGTGGTGGCTCGTCGGCGCGGTGCTGGTGGCGCTGGGCGTGGTGCTCGGCGGCTGGAAGTCCGGGCTCACCACGGCCGTGTGCGTGGGCCTGCTGGTCGGCACCGGTCTGTGGTCGGACGCCATGACCACCCTGGCCTCGACGCTCGTCGCGACCGTGCTGGTGATGGTGCTCGGCATCGTCTTCGGGGTGTGGATGGGGCGCAGCATGATGGTGGACCGGCTGATCCGGCCCACCCTGGACGCCGCCCAGGTCATGCCGCCCTTCGTCTACCTCGTGCCGTTCCTCGCGCTGTTCGGCCCCACCCGCTTCACGGCCATCGTCGCCGCGATCGTCTACGGGGCCCCCGTCGCCATGAAGATCATCGCCGACGGGATCCGGGCCGTGCCCGAGACCACCGTGGAGGCGGCCACCTCCGCCGGGTGCAACACCTGGCAGATCATCACCAAGGTTCAACTGCCGATGTCACGCAGTGCCCTGACGCTCGCGACCAACCAGGGCCTGATCTACGTGCTGTCGATGGTTGTTGTGGGCGGCCTGGTAGGTGCAGGCGCTCTCGGCTACGACGTCGTGGCCGGTTTCTCCCAGGGGCAGCTGTACGGGAAGGGGCTTGCCGCGGGTGTGGCCATCGTCCTTCTCGGAGTCATGTTCGACCGGATCACTCAGGCCGCGGCGCGCCGCGCCAGCGCTTAAGGAGCACGACACCATGGCAAGACACTGGCGAGCCGGCGCGGCCGGCCTGGCCGTCCTCGGCCTCACCCTCACCGCGTGCGGCGGGGCGAAGGTCGGCGACAGCTCCTCCGCGGGCTCGGGCAGCTCGGGCAAGTGCGGCACGTTCAACCTGGCCGTCAACCCGTGGGTGGGTTACGAGGCGGACGCAGCGGTCGTCGCGTACGTCGCCCAGCACAACCTCGGCTGTACGGTCACCAAGAAGAACCTCAAGGAAGAGATCGCCTGGCAGGGCTTCGGCACCGGCGAGGTCGACGCGGTCCTGGAGAACTGGGGCCACCCCGACCTGGTGAAGAAGTACATCGACCAGCAGAAGACCGCCGTGGACGCCGGCCCGACCGGCAACAAAGGCATCATCGGCTGGTACGTGCCGCCGTGGCTGGCCAAGGCGCACCCCGACATCCTCGACTGGAAGAACCTCAACAAGTACGCGTCGAAGTTCAAGACGTCCGAGTCGGGCGGCAAGGGCCAGCTCCTGGACGGCGACCCGTCGTACGTCACCAACGACGAGGCGCTGGTCAAGAACCTGAAGCTGAACTTCAAGGTGGTGTACGCGGGCAGCGAGACGGCGCTCATCCAGGCCTTCCGCACCGCCGAGAAGAACAAGCAGTGGGTGATCGGCTACTTCTACGAGCCGCAGTGGTTCCTGTCCGAGGTGCCGCTGAAGAAGGTCAGCCTGCCCGCCTACAAGACGGGCTGCGACACCGACGCGGCGAAGGTCGCCTGCGACTACCCCGTCTACAACCTCAACAAGATCGTCAGCGCGAAGTTCGCCAAGGCCGGCAGCCCCGCCTACAAGCTGGTCAAGAACTTCAACTGGACGAACGACGACCAGAACGAGGTCGCCAAGTACATC
The DNA here is from genome assembly GCF_053597275.1 of Streptomyces sp. NPDC001492. NCBI lineage: Bacteria > Bacillati > Actinomycetota > Actinomycetes > Kitasatosporales > Streptomycetaceae > Streptomyces > Streptomyces sp. NPDC001492. The sequence continues at coordinate 133,230 of NZ_JBSFHW010000022.1, forward strand.
GCCCAGGACAAGATGACGGACGACGCGGCGGCCAAGAAGTGGGTCGAGGCCAACAAGGACAAGGTCGACGCCTGGATCAAGTAGCCGAGTCCCGAGGCCGGTCGGACATGCCCGGCGGGCGGTGCGCGCATCTGCGCGTACCGCCCGCCGGGCATCGCCGTGTCCGGGTGCGTGTTTCGGCCCGTTTTCCGACGTCACAGCCCTCTTGACACCCCCTCCCGCGACAGGCACGCTGAGTTGCGCAACCTGAATCACGTTGCGCAGAAGGCAACTCGACGGTTTGAATTTCGGAGGTGCGGCGATGGCGGGACCCCGAGTGGTGATCATCGGAGCAGGCGTCGTGGGAGCGGCCCTCGCTGACGAGATCTCCGCGCGAGGCTGGACCGAAGTGACCGTGGTCGACCAGGGCCCGCTGCCCGCCACGGGAGGCTCCACCTCGCACGCGCCGGGCCTGGTCTTCCAGACCAACTCCTCCAAGACCATGACCGAACTGGCCCGCTACACCGTCGAGAAGTTCTGCTCCCTCGACGTCGACGGCAAGCCCTGCTTCCTCCAGGTCGGCGGCCTCGAAGTGGCGACCACCCCCGAGCGCCTCGCGGAACTGCACCGCCGCCACGGCTGGATCACCGCCTGGGGCATCGAGGCCCGGCTGCTGAGCGCCGACGAGTGCGTCGAGCGGCACCCCCTGGTCAACCGGGACAAGGTCCTCGGCGGCCTCCTCGTCCCCACGGACGGCCTGGCCAAGGCGGTCCTCGCGGTAGAGGCACAGATCCGCCGCGCCACCGAGCGCGGCGTGACCTTCCTGGCCCGCCACGAGGTCCTGGACGTCCAGCAGGCCGACGGCCGCGTCACCGGCGTCCTCACCGACCAGGGCGAGATCGCGGCCGACATCGTGGTGTGCTGCGCCGGCATCTGGGGCCCGAAGATCGCCCGCATGGTGGGCATGAACCTCCCGCTGACCCCGCTCGCCCACCAGCTCGCCTGGACCGGGCCCGTGCCCGCGCTCGCCGGCCAGACCGAGGAGGCGGTCCGCCCGATCCTGCGGCACCAGGACGCCGACCTCTACTACCGCGACCGCTTCGACGGTATCGGCATCGGCTACTACGGCCACCGCCCGATGCCGATCACCGCCGACGAGATCCTCGCCTTCGACGAGACCGCGCCCATGCCGTCGGTCCTGAAGTTCACCGAGGAGGACTTCGAGCCGGCCTGGGCCGAGACCCAGTCCCTGCTCCCCGCGACGCAGGAGGCCAAGGTCGAGGAGGGCATCAACGGCCTGTTCTCCTTCACCACCGACAACTTCCCGCTGCTCGGCGAGTCGAGCGACGTCAAGGGCTTCTGGGTCGCCGAGGCCGTCTGGGTCACGCACTCCGCGGGCGTCGGCCGGGCCATGGCCGAGTGGCTGGTCGACGGCTACTGCTCCTCCTTCGACCTGCACGAGTGCGACGTCAACCGCTTCGAGCCGCACCAGCTCTCCCCGGAGTACGTCCTGGCCCGCGACTGCCAGAACTTCGTGGAGGTCTACGACATCCTCCACCCCCTCCAGCCGTCCGGGAAGCCGCGCCCGATCCGCACCAGCCCCTTCCACGCCCGCCAGCAGGAGCACGGCGCCTTCTTCCTGGAGGCCAACGGCTGGGAGCGCCCGCAGTGGTACGAGGCCAACGCCTCCCTCGTCGAAGGCCGCAACATCCCGACCCCGGGCGACTGGGCGGCGCAGTACTGGTCGCCCATCGTCGGCGCGGAGGCGCAGGCCACCCGCGAGACCGTCGCCCTGTACGACATGACAGCCCTCAAGCGCCTGGAAGTCAGCGGCCCCGGCTCCGCCGACTTCCTGGAGAAGCTGGTCACCGGCAAGGTCGCCAAGTCCGTCGGCTCGGTGACGTACACCCTGCTGCTCGACCACGACGGCGGCATCCGCAGCGACGTCACCGTCGCCCGCCTGGCCCGCGACCTCTTCCAAGTCGGCGCCAACGGCAACCTGGACCTCGACTGGTTCACCCGCCACCTGCCCGCCGACGGGACCGTCCAGGTCCGCGACATCACCCCCGGCACCTGCTGCATCGGACTGTGGGGACCGCTGGCCCGCAAGGTCCTGCAGCCGCTGACGGACGAGGACTTCTCCAATGACGGCCTCAAGTACTTCCGCGCCAAGCACGCCTACATCGGCTCGGTGCCGGTGACCGCGATGCGCCTGTCGTACGTCGGTGAACTCGGCTGGGAGCTGTACACCACCGCCGACCAGGGCCAGAAGCTCTGGGACACCCTGTGGCAGGCGGCGAAGCCGCTCGGCGGCATCATCGCCGGCCGCGGCGCCTTCAACAGCCTCCGCCTGGAGAAGGGGTACCGGTCCTTCGGCACCGACATGACCTACGAGCACGACCCGTACGAGGCCGGGGTCGGGTTCGCCGTGAAGCTGGACAAGGGTGACTTCATCGGCAAGGCGGCACTGTTGCTCCGCAAGGAGAACGTGGGGCGCAGGCTGACCTGCCTCACCATCGACGACCCGCGGTCGGTCGTCATGGGCAAGGAGCCGGTGTACGACGGTGAGAGCGCAGTCGGGTATGTCACGAGTGCCGCGTACGGCTACACGATCGGCAAGGGCATCGCGTATGCGTGGCTGCCGAGTGAGCTGGCCACTCCTGGGACCGCGTTGCAGATCGGGTACTTCGATCAGCGCATCGAGGCGGTCGTGGCCGAGGAGCCTCTGTTCGACCCGACTATGTCCCGTCTTCGTGGGTGAGTGGTTCGTAGGCGTTGCCTCGATGGGTTGTCGATCGTGTGCAGGTGAGTCGTGGCGGGTCGCGCCGTTCCTCGCGCCCCTTGAGAAGCTGCAGTTGCCCTATGGGAAGGAGTGCCGTCCGTGACCGCACAGGTGCTTGACGGCAAGGCCACCGCCGCCAAGATCCGACGCGAACTCGCCGAGCGCGTCGCCAAGTTGACCGCCGACGGCGGACGGCCGCCGGGCCTCGGTACCGTCCTCGTCGGCGACGACCCCGGCAGTCACGCATACGTCGGCGGCAAGCACCGGGACTGCGCGCAGGTGGGCATCGCCTCCATCCGCCGCGATCTGCCCGCGGACGCGACCCAGCAGCAGGTCGAGGACGTCATCGACGAACTCAACGCCGACCCGGCCTGCACCGGCTACATCGTCCAGCTCCCGCTTCCGGGGCACCTGGACGCGGGCGCCGTACTGGCCCGCATGGACCCGGCCAAGGACGCCGACGGACTGCACCCCGTCAACCTCGGCCGGCTCGTCCTGGGCACCGAGGCGCCGCTGCCCTGCACCCCGCGCGGCATCGTCGAACTGCTCCGCCGCTACCAGGTGCCCCTCGCGGGCGCCCGGGTGTGCGTGATCGGACGCGGGATCACCGTCGGACGGCCCATCGGCCTCCTCCTGACCCGTCGCTCCGAGAACGCCACCGTCACCCTCTGCCACACCGGCACCAAGGGCCTGTCCTGGCACGTACGCGAGGCGGACATCGTCATCGCGGCGGCGGGATCGCCCGGACTGATCACCAGGGACATGCTGCGCCCCGGCGCGGCCGTCCTGGACGTCGGCATCACCCGCACCGAGAACGGGCTGGTCGGCGACGTCCACCCGGCGGCCGCCGAGGTCGCCGGCTGGCTCGCGCCGATGCCCGGGGGCGTGGGCCCCATGACCCGCGCGATGTTGCTCGCCAACGTCGTCGAGGCCGCCGAGAGGAACGCGAACGCCGTATGAACGCGCTGAACACCCCCCTGGCCGAGCTGGACCCCGAGGTCCACGCCGCGCTCGCCGCCGAACTGCACCGCCAGCAGTCCACCCTGGAGATGATCGCCTCCGAGAACTTCGCCCCCACCGCCGTGATGGAGGCCCAGGGCTCGGTCGCGACCAACAAGTACGCCGAGGGCTACCCCGGCCGCCGCTACTACGGCGGCTGCGAACACGTCGACGTCACCGAGCGGCTCGCGATCGAGCGCGTCAAGTCCCTCTTCGGCGCCGGCTACGCCAACGTCCAGCCGCACTCGGGAGCCCAGGCCAACACAGCGGTCTTCTTCGCGCTGCTCCAGCCCGGCGACACCATCCTCGGCCTGGACCTCGCGCACGGCGGCCACCTCACGCACGGCATGCGCATCAACTACAGCGGCAAGATGCTGAACGTGGTGCCCTACCACGTGTCCGAGGCCGACAACCTGGTCGACATGGACGAGGTCGAGCAGCTCGCCAAGGAACAGCGCCCCAAGATGATCATCGCGGGCTGGTCGGCCTACCCCAGGCAGCTGGACTTCGCGGCCTTCCGCCGGATCGCCGACGAGGTCGGCGCGCTGCTGATGGTCGACATGGCGCACTTCGCGGGCCTCGTCGCGGCGGGACTCCACCCGAACCCGGTCCCGCACGCCCATGTCACCACCACGACCACCCACAAGACGCTCGGCGGCCCGCGCGGCGGAGTCATCCTCACCAACGAGGCCGACCTCGCCAAGAAGATCAACTCGGCGGTGTTCCCCGGCATGCAGGGCGGCCCTCTCGAACACGTCATCGCCGCGAAGGCGGTGTCCTTCAAGGTCGCCGCGTCCCCGGAGTTCGCCGAACGCCAGGCCCGCACCCTGGCCGGCTCCCGCATCCTGGCCGAGCGGCTGACGCAGTCCGACGCGGCGGCAGCCGGCGTGAAGGTCCTCACCGGAGGCACGGACGTCCACCTGGTCCTGGTGGACCTGCGCGAATCGCCGCTGGACGGCCGCCAGGCGGAGGACCTCCTCCACGAGATCGGCATCACGGTCAACCGCAACGCCGTTCCTTTCGACCCGCGCCCGCCGATGGTGACGTCCGGCCTGCGCATCGGCACCCCGGCGCTGGCCACCCGCGGCTTCACGGAGGAGGACTTCACGGAGGTCGCCGACGTGATCGCGCTGGCCCTCCAGCCGGAGCCCGACATCGCCGCCCTGCGCGCCCGTACCGAGGCCCTGGCCGCCAGGCACCCGCTCTACCCGCACCTTTCCGGTACCTCAGGAGACGCCCGATGAGCCCCACCACCCCCGGCGCCGACCTCCCCGACCACCCGGACTTCCTCTGGCGCAACCCCGAGCCGAAGCGGTCGTACGACGTCGTGATCGTGGGCGGCGGCGGCCACGGCCTGGCCACCGCCCACTACCTGGCCAAGAACCACGGCATCACCAACGTCGCCGTACTGGAGAAGGGCTGGCTCGCGGGCGGCAACATGGCCCGCAACACCACGATCATCCGCTCCAACTACCTGTGGGACGAGAGCGCCGGCATCTACGAGCACGCCCTCAAACTGTGGGAGGGCCTGGACGAGGAGCTGGACTACCCGATTCTCTTCTCCCAGCGAGGCGTCCTCAACCTCGCCCACAGCCTCCAGGACGTCCGCGACAGCGTCCGCCGTGTCGAGGCCAACCGCCTCAACGGCGTCGACGCCGAGTGGCTCGACGCCGAGCAGGTCAAAGAGGTCTGCCCGATCGTCAACATCTCACCCGACGTGCGTTACCCGGTCCTCGGCGGCACCTACCAGCCCCGTGCAGGCATCGCCAAGCACGACTACGTGGCCTGGGGCTTCGCCCGCTCCGCGGACGCGGCAGGCATCGACATCATCCAGAACTGCGAGGTCACCGGCCTGGACGTGGTCGGCGGCCGAGTGGTCGGAGTCCAGACCAACCTGGGCCCCATCGCGGCCGGCAAGGTGGCCCTGTGCTCCGCGGGCCACACCTCGGTCCTCGCCGCCATGGCCGGCATCGACCTCCCGGTCCAGAGCCACCCGCTTCAGGCCCTGGTCTCGGAGCTCCTGGAACCGGTCCACCCCACCGTGGTCATGTCCAACGCCGTCCATGTGTACGTCAGCCAGGCGCACAAGGGCGAGCTGGTGATGGGCGCGGGCATCGACGCCTACAACTCCTACACCCAGCGCGGCGCCTTCCACATCATCGAGGAGCAGATGGCCGCGGCCCTGGAGCTCTTCCCGGTCTTCGCCCGCGCCCACGTCCTGCGCACCTGGGGAGGCATCGTCGACGTCAGCCCCGACGCCTCGCCGATCGTCGGCCTCAGCCCCGTCGACAACCTCTACCTCAACTGCGGCTGGGGCACGGGCGGTTTCAAGGCCACCCCCGGCGTCGGCTGGGTCTACGCCCACACCATCGCCCACGACACGCCCCACCCGCTCAACGCCCCCTTCTCGCTCGACCGTTTCACCACCGGCGCGCTCGTCGACGAGCACGGCGCTGCCGCGGTGGCCCACTAGGGAGCCCGAACCATGCTGTTGATCTCATGCCCGTGGTGCGGGCCCCGCGACGAAGCCGAGTTCCACTACGGCGGCCAGGCGCATGTGGCGTACCCGCAGGACCCGTCGGCGCTGACCGACGAGGAGTGGGCCAGGTACCTGTTCTTCCGCGACAACCCGAAGGGCCCCTTCGCCGAACGCTGGAGCCACTCGGCGGGCTGCCGCCGCTGGTTCAACGCGGTACGGGACACGTCGACGAACGAGATCCTGGCGGTGTACCGGGCGGGGGAGGAGCGTCCGGCCACTGTCGAACCCCGGCCGGTCACTCCAGCCTCGCCCGCGGCCACTGTCGAGCCGCGGCCGGCGCAACCAGCCCGTCCGGCGTCTGAGGACGAGGCCCCTTCAGGGCCGATCGGGGGTCTGGGGGCGGAGCCCCCCGTGACGTCCACGGCAACGGGCTTCCGCCTCGCGACCGGCGGCCGCATCAACCGCGCCGAACCCCTCACGTTCACTTTCGACGGCACCGAATACCAGGGCTACCGAGGCGACACCCTGGCCTCGGCCCTCCTGGCCAACGGAGTGATCACCGCAGCGACCAGCATCAGACTCGGCCGCCCCCGGGGCATCTTCTCCGCCGGCGTGGAAGAACCCAACGCCGTCATCCAGATCGAGGAACCCTTCCCCGAGCCCATGCTCCCGGCCACCACCGTCGAGCTCTACGACGGCCTGGTCGCCACCAGCCTCCCGGGCCAGGGCCGTCTGGCCACCCGACCGGACCCCGCCCGCTACGACGCCGTACACGCCCACTGCGACCTGCTGATCGTCGGCGCCGGCCCGGCCGGTCTCGCGGCGGCAGCGGCCGCGGCGAGCAGCGGCGCCCGCGTCATCCTCGCCGACGACCGCCCCGAACTCGGCGGCAGCCTCCTCGGCACCGGCGAACTCCTCGACTGGGCGGAAGAGTTGGGCGCCCGGCTGGAGGCCGCCCCCGAGGTGCGCGTGCTGCGCCGTACCACCGTCTTCGGGTACTACGACGACAACCACCTCCTCGCCGTGGAGCGCCGCACCAACCACCTCGGCGCCGCGGCCCCGGAGAACGTGTCCCGCGAGCGCGTCCACCGCATCCGCGCCCGCCGCGTCGTCCTCGCCACCGGCGCCCACGAGCGCTCGCTGGCCTTCGCGGACAACGACCGCCCCGGCATCATGCTGGCCGCCTCGGCCCGCACCCACCTGCACCGGCACGGCGTCCTGCCCGGCCGTCACGCGGTCGTGTTCACCACCAACGACAGCGCCTACGCCGCCGCACTGGACCTCGCCGCGGCGGGCGTCGGGATCGCGGCGATCGTCGACACCCGCCCCGCACCCGGCGAGTGGGCGGACCGCGCCCGCGCCGCGGGCATCGAGGTGCTCGCCGGATACGCGGTGACCGGCACGGAGGGCGAGGCGCGGCTGACCGCCGTGAGCGTGGCGCCGTTCGGACAGACCGTCGCGCAGCGGGAGTTCGCCGCGGACCTGCTGCTGGTCTCCGGCGGCTGGAACCCGGTGGCGCACCTGTTCAGCCAGGCGGGCGGCAAGCTCCGCCACGACGAGACGCTCGGCACCTTCGTGCCCGACGTCGTCCGGCAGGCCGTCGAGGTCGCGGGCAGCGCGAACGGCACCTTCGGCCTGGCCGCCGTGCTCGCCCAGGGAGCCGCCGCCGGTGCCCGCGCGATCGAGGCCGAGGGCTACACCCCGGACGCCCCGGCGCTCCCGGCCGTGCCCGTCCAGCCGCAGGCCACGCCGCCCATGCAGGTCTTCACCGTCCCCGGCCGCGAGGGCGCCCCCCGCTTCGTCGACCTCCAGCGCGACGTCACCGTCGACGACCTGGCCCGCTCGACCGGCGCCGGCATGCGCTCGGTGGAGCACACCAAGCGCTACACCACGGCAGGCACCGCCAACGACCAGGGCAAGACCTCCGGCGTCCTGGCGAGCGGCGTGGTCGCCGACCTGCTCGGCGTGGACATCTCCGCGCTCGGCACGACCACCTTCCGGCCGCCCTACACGCCCGTCTCCTTCGCGGCCCTGGCCGGCCGGGACCGGGGTGTGCTGAGCGACCCGGTCCGCACCACCGCCCTGCACGGGTGGCACGTCGAACACGGCGCCCTGTTCGAGAACGTCGGCCAGTGGAAGCGCCCCTGGTACTACCCCCAGGACGGCGAGGACATGGAAGCGGCCGTGCTGCGCGAGTGCGCCGCCGCCCGCGACAGCGTGGGGTTCATGGACGCCTCCACCCTCGGCAAGATCGACGTACAGGGCCCGGACGCCGGCGTCTTCCTCGACCTGCTCTACACCAACATGATGAGCACCCTGAAGGTCGGCATGATCCGCTACGGCGTGATGTGCAAGCCGGACGGCATGGTCTTCGACGACGGCACGGTCATCCGCCTCGCCCCCGACCGCTTCCTGGTCACCACGACCACCGGCAACGCGGCGACCGTACTGGACTGGATGGAGGAGTGGCTGCAGACCGAGTGGCCCGAGCTGAAGGTGCACTGCACCTCGGTCACCGAGCAGTGGGCCACGGTCGCCCTGGTCGGCCCGAAGTCCCGCGAGGTTCTCGGCTCCCTCGCTCCCCAACTGGCCGTCTCCAACGACGACTTCCCGTTCATGGCCTGGCGGGAGACGACCGTCGCGGGCATCGAGGCGCGCGTGTGCCGGATCAGCTTCTCCGGTGAACTCGCCTACGAGATCAACGTGTCGCCGTGGCAGGCCCTCGCCCTGTGGGAGGCGCTGGACGAGGCCGGTGCCCCGTACGACATCACTCCGTACGGCACCGAGACCATGCACGTGCTGCGCGCCGAGAAGGGCTACCCGATCATCGGGCAGGACACCGACGGCACGATCACCCCGCACGACCTCGGCATGGGCTGGGCGGTGTCGAAGAAGAAGCGGGACTTCATCGGCAAGCGTTCCTTCGCCCGCGCCGACGCCGTCCGCCCGGACCGCAAGCACCTGGTAGGCCTGCTCCCGGAGGACCCCGGCACCTTCCTCCCCGAGGGCACCCAGGTGGTCGCCGACAGCGAACTGCCCGCGCCGCCCGTCCCGATGCTCGGCCACGTCACCTCCAGCTACCGCAGCGCCGCCCTCGGCCGGACCTTCGCGCTGGCCCTGATCAAGGGCGGCCGGGAACGGATCGGTGAGCGGCTGTACGCCGTCGCGCGCGACCGTCTGGTGCCGGTGACCGTCGCCGGCCCCGTCCTCTACGACCCCGAGGGAGCCCGCCGCGATGGCTGACACCGCACTCACCGCCCCGCCCCGCAGCCCCCTGTCGCCCTACGCCGACCGCCTGGCCGCCGCGACCCGCACCTCCCAGGGTGCCGTCCGGCTGGCCGAACTCCCCTTCCTGGCCCAGGTGAACGTCCGCCTGGACGCCAAGGGGGGAGCGGCCGACGCGGTCGGGCTCGCGCTGGGCCTGCAGCTGCCGCTCGAACCCGACACGGCCATTCGCGCGGGGGAGTCGACCGCGCTGTGGCTCGGCCCGGACGAATGGCTGGTGGTGCGCCCGCCGGGCAGCGAGCGGGATCTGGAGACCCGGATCCGGGAGGCCGTCGGAGAGGAGCCCGTCTCCGTCACCGACGTCTCCGCCCAGCGCACCACCCTCCTCGTCTCCGGCTCCAGGGCCCGCGACCTGCTGGCCCACGGCTGCGCACTGGACCTGCACCCGCGCGCCTTCGGCGCGGGCCGCTGCGCCCAGACGACGCTGGGCCGCACCCAGGTCGTCCTGGTCGCCCGGGACGAACCCGGGGCCGGCTTCTGGGTCCTGGTCCGCTCGTCCTTCGCCGGCTACCTGACGGACTGGCTGTTGGACGCGGCGACCGAGTACATCTGAGCGGATACCGGACCGACGTGGTCTTCGCCCTCCGGGGCGGAGACCACGTCCGAGTGCCCGCACCCGCCGCCTCAGTCCCCGTGGACCGGCAGCCGTAGCCACACCCGGTAGCCGCCCTCCTCCGTGGGGCCGGACTCGAAGGTGCCGTCGAGGAGTTCGACCCGCTCCTTGAGGCCGATGAGACCCTGTTGCGAGCCGGGCAGGGGCAGCGAGGGGCGGGTGGACGGCGAGTTCGTGACCGTCACGCCGTAATCGCCGGACTCGTGCCACAGGTGCACGACGGCGGTGGCGCCCGGCGCGTGTTTGCGCACGTTGGTGAGAGCCTCCTGCACGGTGCGGTAGAGCGCACGCTGCGCGGGAGTGCCGATGTCCGGCGGGAGCCCGCCGGTCAGTTCCGTGTCGATGCCGCTGGTCGCGACCAGCTTCTGCAGGTCGGCGAGCGTGGGCTGCGGGGTCAGTTCGGTGGCGCGGCCGCCGGAGGCACGCAGCAGCGTGACCATGTGCCGCAGCTCGTCGAGCGTGTCGACGCTGAGTGTGCGGATGGTGCGCACGCCCTCCGCTACATCCGGGTCCCGCACGGCGACCTGGAGCGCACCCGCCTGTACGGCGATCAGACTGACCTGGTGGGAGACGACGTCGTGCATCTCCCGGGCGAGCTGGGCACGTTCGCGGGCCAGCACCGCCTGGGAGTGCAGCAGCCGCTCGTGCTCCCTGGCCTCCTCGATCTCGACGAGCCGCTGCGCCAGATCCCGCCGCGCCTGCAGGAGCTGGCCCAGCAGCACGGGGGCCGCGGCCGTGGCCAGCGTGTAGAAGGAGTAGATCAGCGTCCCGGTGCGGTCGTGCGCCGAGACGTCGTCGAGTGGCCAGGGGGCGGCGGAGGCGAGACCGAACAGCACCGCGCACAGAACGAGGAGGCGCCGGTTGCGGGACCGCTCGGCGAGTGTGAACAGCGCCGCGAACGGGGCGAACACGATGTCCAGCATCAGACTGGCCGGGAGCGTGAGCAGGAACACCGGGAGCGGAAACCGCCGACGGACCAGGAGCACGGCGCAGGCGAGTGCGGCCATCGCCCGCGCGAGGGGACCTTCGTCCCCCAGGCTGAACCACACGTCGGCGGCCGCGACGGCCGGCACCGCGAGGTCGACGACCGGATCGGGGATGCGCGCCCACCACGGCCGGAGCGCGCTCATCGACCCGACTCCGAGCCCGTCGCCCCGTCCAGCAGTCCGGCCCGCTGTGCGAGCAGCGCGGCCTGCACCCGGCTGCCGACCCGCAGCTTGGTGAGGATCGCGCTGACGTGGTCCTTCACGGTGCCCGCGCTGAGGTGGATACGGGCGCCGATATCGGTGTTGGACAGCCCCTCCGCGATCAGTACGAGCACCCCGCGCTCCCGTTCGGTCAGCCGTCCCACCCGGTCGGCCTCGGCGTCGTCCAGCGCGGTCGTGCCGGGGTGGTTCTGCCAGACGGCACGGGAGGCCTTCGGCGACATGACCACCCCGCCGGCGGCCAATGTCCGTACCAGCTGGGCCAGTTGATCGGGTTCGGTGTCCTTGAGCAGGAAGCCGGCCGCGCCGGTCCGCAGCGCGGTGACGATGTACTCGTCGGCGTCGAACGTGGTCAGCATCGCGACCACGGGAGCGTCGGGCAGTGCCCGCAGCTGCCGCAGTACGGTCAGTCCGTCGACGTCGGGCATCCGGATGTCGAGCAGGACGACGTCCGGGCGCTCCCGCTGGATCGTCTCGACCGCGTCGGCGCCCTGCGCGGTGGCGACGACCTCGATGTCGTCGGCCGCGTTCAGGATGAGCCGGAACCCGGACCGCACCAGGGCCTCGTCGTCCACCACCACTACCCGGATCACGTGCGGTCCGCCTCGTCGTCGTTGTGCGTACGTCCCCGGCCGCACGTTCGGTTGCTGCTGATCGGCGCTGTCGCTCCGACCGTAGTCCCGACCGTAGGGCGCCAAACTCCTCATGAGTCTGCACGGCTACGCACTCCCGCCACTCGGGGGGCCCTGTCCCGCCGTCCGGGGGGCGCCCCCGCCAGGTGGCGGGGGAGGACCGGACACCCGCCGGATACTCCCTGCCCGGACGGTTCTCCAGCCTGGAGACATGACCCAGAACGCAGATGACACGGTGTTCCTCGCGCCCCACTCCGCCCGGCCCGGGGGCCCGGCGAACGAACCGGCCGGAGCTTCGGCGGCTCAACGCGCCCAGGTCGGCCGCCTGATCGGCGTGGACCTGGCCCGCGGCCTCGCGGTCTACGGCATGTACGCCGCCCATGTCGGCCCCGACCTCCGAAGGCGGCATCACCGGTCACCTCATGGAGCTGGCGCACGGCCGGGCCTCCGCCCTGTTCGCCTTCCTGGCCGGCTTCTCGATCATGCTGATGACCGGCTGGCGCACCCCCAGGACCGGCCGGGCGGGCCGCCAGGCGGTCGCCAAGGTCGTCATCCGGGCGCTGATCCTGCTGGCCCTGGGCACCGCACTCACTTTGAGCGGCACACCGGTCGAGGTGATCCTCGCCTTCTACGGCCTGTACTTCCTGCTCGTGCTCCCGCTGTACCGCCTCGGCGCCGGACCCCTCGCGGTCATCGCGGCGGCGAGCGCCCTGGTCCTGCCCCAGATCCTGTACGTCGTGCAGGGCGCCCTGAGCACCGCCGACGGCGGCCCGGGCGGCATCTGGGCCTGGCCCGAGGGCGGCGACGGCATCGTCTCGCTGCTGTTCACCGGCAGCTACCCGGCCCTGACCTGGGTCCCGTTCGTCATCGCCGGCATGGCCGTGGCCCGCCTCGACCTCGCCGCCACCGCCGTACGCACACGCCTGGCGCTGACCGGCCTCGGCCTCGCCGTCCTCGGCTACGGCGGCTCCTGGCTGGCCCTGCACCTGGTCCCCGGCGCGCTGTCGAAGCTGAGCTCCGAGGGCTGGGGTGAGGGCGGCTCGGCCGGGTCGGCCTGGTGGTCCGACACCTGGGGTTACCCGAGCGGGGAGACCCCGGCCGGCCTGCTGGTGGCCTCACCGCACAGTGAGACGACCCTGTCGATCGTGGCCAACACCGGAGTGGCCATCGCCGTCCTGGCCGTCTGCCTCGCCGTGGTCGACGCCTTCCCGCGCTTCCACCGGCTGGCCCGCCCGGTCATCGCCGTCGGATCGATGTCCCTGACGGCCTATGTGTTCCACATCGTCGGCATCCACTTCCTCGGCATCGAGGAACTGCCCGGCTCTCCGCTGCACGTACTGCTCGGCTTCATCGCCGCCGTGACCGTGTTCGCGACGCTGTGGGCCCGGTACTTCCGGCGCGGGCCGCTGGAATGGCTGCTGGGCAGGGCGACCAGGGTCGCGGAACTCGTCCGGTGAGAGCGGACGGTGCGGGGGCCGGGCCCCCGCACCGCAAGCCTCCGCGGCCGCTACATCCGCTGCCACAGGGCCGGCGTGCCCTCCGGCGACCAGGCACCCTGCGCCTGGTGGGTCTGCAGGCACTGGTAGCGCACGCCCGCGAGGGTCACCGTGGCGCCGACCTCGTAGACCCGGCCGGCGGCCCAGGCGTTCGCCGTGCCGGCGCCCTGCGGCGCGGGCGGGCCGGTCTGCACGGACGCGGTCTTCAGGGTGAGGCCGAAGGTGCTGAGGATCGGGTTGACCGGCTGGTAGAAGGTGGTCCCTCCGGCCGTGCAGTCGCCCGAGCCGCCGGAGGTGACGCCCTGCGCCTGGGCGCCGGACAGGAACGGGCCGCCGGAGTCACCGGGTTCGCTGCACACCGAGGTCCGGGTCAGGCCGTCGACGGTGCCCTGGGCGTAGTCGACCGACGCGTCGTGCTGCTGGATCGTGCCGCAGTGCCATCCGCTGGTGGAGCCCGAGCGGCAGACCGACGCCCCGACGAGCCCCTGCACCGAGCCGGCGACCTGCGTGTTCCTGCCGCCCGACCCCTTGACGTCGGCCGTGGCGGTCCAGTCGCTGTTGACGGCCACCCAGGACATGTCCTTGCCGGGGAACGTGGACGCCTGGAAGGTGCCCTGGTCGGCCTTGTTGTAGCCGGTGGTCTTGTCGCCGGCCTTGCCGCAGTGCCCCGCGCTGACGAAGCCCTGCTGCTGGCTCTTGGTGATGGAGAAGCCGATGGAGCAGCGGGCGGCGTTGTTGATGTAGTAGGCCTCACCGCCGACGAGGTCGGCCATCAGCCGCGGCCGGTCCGTCGTCAGCCGGACCGCCACACCGCGGTCCTCCACCCCGGCGGCCTTGAGGAAGGCGGCGGCCGCCGACTGCCTCGTCGCCTCGACGACGACCCGGTTCGCCGGCACGTCCACGTACCAGACCGGGGTGTCGTGCGTCTTCACGCGGACGGCGGCCGCGTCCAGCTTCGCCTTGACGGCATCGAGGGCGCTGAGCGGCGCCTTGACGACCACGGCCTTGGCGCCCTGCGCCTTGATGGCGGGCACGTCCTCCGCATGGGTGGTCGCGACGGTGAGATCGGCGGAGGTCTTCCCGCTCACCCAGGCTCCGGCGAAGTGCCCGCCCAGGGCGTTGTGCAGCCGGCCCGCGCGGGTGCCCGCCTCCTCCTCGTTGACCAGCCGGGTGGCCGCCTGCGCCCGCGTCAGACGCAGGTCGCGCTGCATCGCGCTGAGGATCTGAGCGGATGGCTTGTCGGCGCCGAGCGACCGGGCCCCGGCGGGCAGGGGCCCGGGTGCGGGCGGCGGGGCGGCCGCCGCGGCCGCGGGGATCCCGGTGAGGACGAGGGTGCCGAGTGTGGCCAGGGCGGCGCGGCGCCTGCGCGCTGCATGTCTGCCGACCATGCGGTGTACCTCCTGCTGAGTACGGGGGAGACTGAGGCGAATCCGTAGGCGGCCTTGCCGCAAAGACCCGGAACGATGTCAAAGGGGAAGGTCTTTCGCGCTTTGGGGGACGCCTGGGGTGCCATGTGCAGTACGACGGGCATGGGTGAGCGCCGGCCGGCGTGAGCGGCCGTCTCGGCAGGAACGCGTCGGAATCGGGCTCGTCGGCTACAGGCTGACGACGACCAGCGCGGTGTCGTCGGTGTTGCCCGTGGCGGGGAGGAGGTCGGCCAGCAGGGCGTCGGCCAGCGCCTCGGGAGCGGTCCGGCGGTGGCGGGCCAGGCAGTCGGCGAGGCGGCCCAGGCCGGTGTCGATGTCCTCGCCGCGGCGCTCGATCAGCCCGTCGGTGTACAGCACCAGGGTGTCGCCCTCGGCAAAGGACACACGGGCCTGCGGGCGGGCGACGTGACGGGGGCGCGCGTCGATCGGCGGGTCGGTGGCCTGGTCCAGGAAGGACACGGTGCCGTCGGGGTGCAGCACGGCGGGCGGCGGATGGCCGGCACAGCTGTAGGTGATGCCGTGCCCGCCCCAGTCGATGATGGTCGTCGCCACCGTGGCGGACTCGGCCCCGTCGACCGAGCAGGCGTACATGTCGAGGGCCTCCAGGGCCTGCGCCGGTCCGTCGGCGACCCGGGTGGCCGCACTCAGCGCGCTGTGCAGCTGCCCCATCGCGCAGGCGGCCGCCAGTCCGTGGCCCACGACATCGCCGACCGCGACCGCCATCCGGTTGCCCGGCAGGTCCACCAGGTCGTACCAGTCGCCGCACACGTTCAGGTCACCGATGGCCGGCCGGTAGCGCACGGCCGCCTGATGAGGACCGAGATGCCTCGGGGTGGGCATCATCGCCGTCTGCAGGGCCAGGGCGACCTCACGCTCGTGGGCGTGGGCCCGGCGCAGCCGCTCGTTGACCTCCTGCAGTTCCCGGGCCCGGGTGTAGAGCTCGGCCTCCAGCACGCTTGCCCGGTCGCTGCCGGTCAGGCTGCCGCGGGCGCGCAGGAGCTCGGTGACCTCCTCCACCCGGTGCACGACCAGCACCACCTTCCCGTCCGGGCCGAGGACGGGCGCGTTGACGGGGCTCCAGAAGTGCTCCTGCCAGTGGCCGGGCCGCTGGGCGTCCTCGATGTCGTAGCGGAGCACCGCCATGGTGTCCCGCTCGCCGGTGGCCACCACGCGCAGCATCGACTCCCGGGTCTCCCGCATGCCGGCGGCGGCCGGATCGTTCGGGTTCTCCGGAAAGACGTCGAAGATGTAGCGGCCGAGGAGCTGCTCACGAGAGCGCCCCGCCAGCTGCGCGAAGTCGTCGTTGACGTCGACGTAGACCAGCTCGGGCGTCAGCAGCGCCACCATGCCGGGCAGGGCCTGGAAGACCGCCGCGTAGTCGATCGGTTGCGGTTTCCTCATGTGCTGCCTGCCTTGGCGCCAACCGTCAGTGTGCTCCCACGATAGAAGCGAATGCGGCAGGCGGCCGTTCCACGGCCGCGCATGCGGGTCGCGGCGTCGTAGAGCAGCCGCGCGTGCAGCTCGAACATCGCGACCAGGTCGACGGCAGCACCGTTGATCTCGCGGTGCACGAACGGGCCGTCGGCGCCGGCGAGGGCATACCCCAGGTCCGGGAACAGTTGCCTGACCACATCGGCCGTCCTCTGCCGGGCGATGGCGCGGACCTGGAGGAACACCGTGCGGCCACGCGGCTCGGTGGGGCGGCGCTCCAGGGCGAGCAGCGGGCCCAGCCGCAGGAAGTCGGAGACGTCGACCAGGCCTTCGCGCGGCAGCCCTACGGGCGCCCGGCTCCTCCAGGAGCGCCGTACCTTCCAGGCTGTGGAGAGCGCCCTGCGCGACCTGGATCCCGCCACGGCTTCCGCGCGGGACGCCGGCGCCGGGCCCGGCGGCACGTTCATCGGTCCGCTGGCGGGCAGGCTCGGGATCCGGTCCGCGAGGCTGCGCAACTGGGAGCACGCCGGGCTGGCGCGCCCGCGCCGCGACCCGCTGACCGGGTACCGCGTCTACGACGGGTTCGATGTGCGGGACGCACGGCTGGCCCACCAGTTCAGACCGGGCGGCTATTTCCTGGAGCAGATCGCCCCGCTGGTCGAGCAAGGTGCGGGCGGCCGGAGGACTGGAGCCCCTGGAGACCGCACCGCGGGACTGGCGCAGCCGGCTGTCCGCCCGCGGGCGGGCGATGCTGACCGGTGCCGCCGAGCTGGACGCGTACCTCCGCAAACGTGGCTGAGACTCCTGCGTCGCCGGGGGCACCGCTGGAATTGACGAGCCGTCGCCGCCAAGGTGGTGCCATGTGCTGGAGTGCGACAGCCGATCTCGCGGCGGGCGCCGGGATCACCTGCGTGGGGGTGGCCTGCGTGGCGCGCGTGCACCGGATCGGCGATCTCCCCCTTGCCGCGCTGCCGGTGCTGCTCGGTGTCCATCAGCTGGTCGAGGCGCGGGTGTGGCAGGTCGGGGGCGGCACCGGATGGGCCACCGTCGTCTGGGCCGTGATCGCCCTTCCCCTGCTGGCGGTGTGGGTGCCGCTGGCCGTGCTGAGCGCCGTCCCGCGGGATGCCGCGGCCCGGCTGTCGATTCCCGTGGCGTCCGGTGTCGCGACCGCGGGAGTGCTGGCGTACGCCGTCGCCACCCGTCCCGTGCGGGCCGAGATCCGTGGGCACACCGTCGGCTATGTCATCGGGCTGCCGCATGCGGGCGTTCTGATCGCGGGGTATCTGCTGGCCACGGTGGGCGCCCTGCTGCTGTCCGGTGACCGCCGGCTGGTGGCGTTCGGTGTGCTCGCCGGGGTGGGCGCGGTGGTGTGCTGGGCGCTGTGGCGGCTGGAGTTCGTCTCGACCTGGTGCGCGTTCGCGGCGGTGTGCTCGGTGGTGGTGTTCGGGTGGGTGGCGGCCCGGCGGCCGAGTACGCGCAGCAACGTGCGGCCCACCCCCGACAGGGTGTGAATCGGCGCTCCGAAGGCGCTTTGGCGGTTGGGAGACGCAGGTCACATTCGGCCATGTCACAGGGTGTCGGGCCGCCCCGTCTCAGAGGGTGTGGTCAGTGACGACGGCAGAGGAGCACACCATGGACGCGCGACGGGGGAGCAGCTCACGGGGGAAGGGGACCGGTGTGAGCAAGGTCGAGGAGTTCGAGGAGCTGCGGCCGCTGCTGTTCTCGATCGCCTACCGGATTCTGGGCAGCGTGAGTGAGGCCGAGGACGCGGTGCAGGAGGCGTGGTTGCGCTTCGACGGCTCGGCGACCCGGCCCACGTCGACCAAGGCGTATCTGTCGGCCGTGGTGACCCGGATCTCGATCGATGTGCTGCGTTCCGCGCGGGTGCGGCGGGAGGAGTATGTCGGGCCGTGGTTTCCCGAGCCGCTGCTCAGCGACCCGTACCAGGATCCGGAGCGGTCGGTGGAGCTGGCCGACTCGGTGTCGATGGCGGCGCTGGTGCTGCTGGAGCGGCTCAGCCCGCTGGAGCGGGCGGTGTTCGTGCTGCGCGAGGTGTTCGCCTTCGGTTTCGACGACATCGCGGCGGCGGTGGGGCGTTCGGAGGCGGCATGCCGGCAGCTGCTGGTACGGGCCCGGCGGCACATGCAGGACGGCCGGCCCCGGTTCGCGGCGGACCGTGAGGACCGCGAGGAGCTGGCGACGCGGTTCTTCGACGCGCTGAAGAACGGCGATGTGGGCGGGCTGCAGAACCTGCTGGCTGCCGACGTCCAGCTGGTCGGGGACGGCGGAGGCAAGGCTCCGCAGCTGGCCAGGGCGGTCGCGGGCGCGGAGAACGTGGCCCGGCTGCTGGGCACCGTGTTCCCCTGGCTGATCCGGATCGACGTGACGTTCGAGCTGCACGAGGTCAACGGCCAGCCCGGCGCGATCTTCCGCGACCGGGACGGCAGGATCCTGCAGACCATGGCCCTCGATGTCCTCGACGGCCGGATCCAGACCGTCCGGGCGGTGCTCAACCCCGACAAGCTCGCTCACCTCGGCCCGGTCGGCGACGCCTGGGCCGTCGACCGCGAGGTGAAGCAGGCCCGACGGCAGCGCAGCTGACCTCGGCCGATCGTCCGCCGAAGCTGCGCCGGCCCGAGTCAGTGCCAGCCGAAGCGGCGGTCCACCAGGGCCGCGAACTCCTCCAGGGTCAGCATGGCGTCGCCGTTCTGGTCGGCGGCGTCGAAGAGGGCGGAGGAGGCATCGGCGTCCCCCAGGGCCCAGAACGGCAGATCTCCCGACGCGGCCAGGGTCGGGCCCTTGGTCCGCAGGGCGATGATTACCTCTTCGCGGGTCAGTGTTCCGCTGTGGTCGAGGTCGAGCGCCTCGAACAGCTTCCGTGCCTTGTCACTCATCTTGTCGCCCCCGTTTCCTTTCATGAAGGAGGACGCCTCTCCCGCCACTCGCGTTCCCCGCCGCGCCCCGGCTAGAGGGCCCGGGCGACGAGCAGGGCGACGTCGTCGTGGTCGTCGGGGTGGCGCAGGCCGTAGAGCAGGAGGTCGCAGGTTTCCTCCAGGGGCCGGTGGGGTTCGTCGAGGAAGCCGAGCAGCACGCCGAGGCGGTCGTCGATGGGGTGGTGGCGGGTCTCGACGAGGCCGTCGGTGTAGAGGACCAGCAGGTCGCCGGGGTCGAGGCGGGCCGTGGTGGTCTCGAAGGCGATGCCGCCGACACCGAGCGGGGCGCCGGAGGGCAGGTCGAGCAGCTCGGGGGCGCGGTCGGGTCCGGCCAGGGCGGGCGGCATGTGGCCCGCGTTGGCGAACTGGCACAGCCGTGTGCGCGGGTCGTACACCGCGTAGAGGCAGGTGACGATGTAGTGCTCCAGATCGCAGGTGATCTTGTCGAGGTGCTGGAGCACGTCGTCGGGGGCGAGGTCGAGGTCCGCGTAGGCGCAGGTGGCGGTGCGCAGCCGGCCCATGGTGGCGGCGGCGTCGATGCCGTTGCCCATGACGTCGCCGACGACCAGGGCGGTCCGGTCGTCGTTGAGGGGGATGACGTCGTACCAGTCGCCGCCGACCTCGCTGGTGGCCTGGGCGGGCTGGTAGCGGGAGGCGAGTTCGAGCCCCGCGTGCTGCGGCGGATGGTCGGGCAGCAGGCTGCGCTGAAGGGTGAGGGCGGTGTTGCGCACGCTCTGGAACCAGCGGGCGTTGTCGATGGCCACGGCCGCGCGCCCGGCCAGCTCGCTCGCGAGGACGACGTCGTCCTCGTCGAAGGGGAGCGGGTTGGTGGTGCGCTTGAGGTCCAGCGCGCCGAGTATCTCGCCGTGGGCGATCAGCGGTACGGCCAGGTAGGAGTGGACGCCCGCGCGCGCCAGCAGCGAGCCGGCCTCGGCGTCCCGGGCGATGCGCGGCAGATCGTGGTCGCTGACGTGCCGTACCAGGACCGGCCGGCCGGTGTGCACGCACAGGGTGACCAGGCGGTCCCCCTCGTAGGCCGCGAGGCCGCCGGGCGGGTCGGCCGCGCGCAGCGCCACCGTCGGCTGGGCCGCCTTGAGCGCGAGAGCGCGGAAGAGCTCCGGGCCGTCGTCCGGTCTGCGTGAGCGGCGGCAGGCCAGCGCGGAGTCGAGGACGTCCACGGCGACCACGTCGGCCAGCTGCGGCACGGCGATCTCGGCCAGCTCACGGGCGGTCTCCTCCACCTCCAGCGTGGTGCCCACCCGCACCGAGGCATCCGCGATGAGGGCGAGGCGGCGCCGGGCGCGGTCGGCCTCGGCGGCCGCCCGGTGCCGTTCGGTGACGTCGACGACCGAGGCGGCCGCCCCCAGCACCCGCCCGCCCGGGTCCTCCAGGCGGTAGAAGGACAGCGACCAGGCGTGTTCGTGGTCGGGGTCGGTCGGCGGGCGGCCCACGTGGTACTGGTCGAGCAGCGGGGTCCCAGTGGTGAGCACCTGGAGCAGCGCACTCTCGATGGTGCCGACGTCAGGCAGCGGCAGCGTCTCCCTCAGCCGCCGGCCCACATGGTCCTCGGCGGGGATGCCGTCGATGCGCTCCAGCGCCGGGTTGACCAGGAGGTACCGCAGATCGGGGTCGAGGAGGGCGAGGCCGATCGGGGACTGGTTGATCAGCCGTTCGCACAGGGCGAGGTCGGTCTCCACGCGCTGCAGCAGACTGTGGTCGGCGGCGATGCCGAGGGCGTACATGTCCCCGAGATCGTCCTGGAGCCGCATGTTGCGGAACTCCATCACGCGGGTGCTGCCGTCCTTGTGCCGGATGGGGAAGGCACCCGCCCAGCTCCGGCCGGTCTCCAGCACCTCCGTGAACAGCTTGACCACCGACTTCAGATGCTCGGGGTGGATGAACAGCCGGGCCGCGTACTTGCCGAGCGCCTCCTGCGCGCTGTATCCGAACAGCTCCTCGGCCTGCGGGGTCCAGAACACGACGCGTCCGTCGACGTCCACGACCATCGCGGCCACGCTCAGGACGTCCAGCAGCCCGGTCGGCGGGGGCGGCTCGAAGTCGTCCGTGTCCCTGTCGGACTGGAAGGATTCGGCTGTCATCCCGCAACCACCTCCACCGTAGGCGGGATCCGCCACCCGGGTTCCGACCAGCGGCACTTCCATGCTCCCCCCGGACCGGGAAGGGCGGAAGCGCTACGGGCGGGGCGGGGGAGTCCGCCAGGGCCGTGCAGATCGGGCGGACAAGCAGGAACATGGTCGTGTAGAGGACGGCACCCGGATGGCACCCATGGAACCTGCGCGAGAAACATCCGACGGGCCGACGCCCTCAGGGCCGCGTGAACTCCTCGACGCGTCCACCGACGCGGCGGCGGTCGTGTCCGCGGCGGGCGTCGTGCTCGGCTGGACCCGGGGCGCCGAGGCGCTGCTCGGCCGCCCCGCGTCCGAGGTGGTCGGCGGCTCCGCCGCGCGCCTGGTGGCGATGCCCGCCGACCCGGCCCGGGTGGCCGCCGTGGCGCAGCGGTGCCGCGCCGGAATGGGCTGGAGCGGTCTCATCTCCGTGCGGCACCGCGACGGCCGGAGCCTCGACGTCGACCTGCGGGTCTCCGCGTCCTTCCGCATCGGCGAGGACGAGTGCTTCCTGATGTCGGCCCGGGAGCTGCGCCAGCAGTGGTCCGTCGGCGAGTCCGTCCTCGACGGGTTCCTGACCCGTTCCCCGATCGGCATGGCCGTGATGGACCGGGAACTGCGCTACATCTGGCTCAACGACACCCTGGAACGCTTCGGCGGAGTGCCCCGCGAGCAGCGGCTGGGACGCCGGCTGGGCGAACTGCTGCCCGGGCTGCAGGCGGCCGCCATCGAGGGACTGATGCGCAAGGTCCTGGACACCGGGGACCCGGTCACCGACTACGAGTACCTGGGCTGGAGCTGGGCCGACCCGCACCGCCAGCACGCCTACTCGACATCCTTCTTCCCGCTGGTGGACGCCGACGACTCCGTCACCGGAGTCTGCTACATGGTCCAGGACGTCACCGAGCGCTGGACCGCCCGCCGGCTCCTGACCCTGGTCAACGAGGCCGGAACGTGCGTCGGCACCACCCTGGACGTGATGCGGACGGCCCAGGAACTCGCCGACTTCGCCGTACCCCGCTTCGCCGACTTCGTCGTCGTGGACCTGCTGGAGCCCGTGCTCAGCACGGAGGGGCACGGTGCGTGGCTGACGGACGCCGGGCCGGCCTCCGTCGGACCGGTGATGCGCCGGGCCGGAATGAGCTCGGTGCGTGAGGGCTGCCCGGAGGCCGTGGTGCGGGTGGGGGACCGGGCGGGTTTCCTGCCTCCCGCGCACGACATGAACCTGCTCGTCGACGGCGAGCCGATCCTGCTGCCCGTCCTCGATCCGACGGACGAGCGATGGATCACCGAACAGCCCGAACGAGCGGCAAAGATAAAGGAGTTCGGGCTGCACTCCTTCATCGCTGTGCCGATGCGGGCACGGAACACCATCCTGGGCCTGACCACGTTCATGCGGTCGCTCAATCCCGTCCAGTTCCAGCCCGACGACGTGCTGCTGGCCCGGGAGCTGGTGGCGCGGGCGGCGCTGTGCGTCGACAACGCCCGCCGCTACACCCGGGAGCACACCGCGGCGGTCACCCTGCAGCGCAGTCTGCTGCCGCAGGCCCTGACCGGCGGAACCGCGCTGGAGGTGGCCTCGGCCTATCTGCCGGCGGATCCCACGGACGGCGTGGGCGGCGACTGGTTCGACGTCATCCAGCTGTCCGGGGGGCGGGTCGGGCTCGTCGTCGGCGACGTGGTGGGGCACGGCATCACCGCCGCGGCGACCATGGGCCGGCTGCGCACGGCGGTGCAGACCCTGGCCGACATGGAGCTGCCCCCCGACGAACTGCTCGCTCACCTCGACGACCTCGTGCTGCGGCTGAGCGCCGAGCGGACCGACGACGAGGCGGCCCACCGCAGCACCACCGCCTTCCTCGGCGCCACCTGCCTGTACGCCGTCTACGACCCGGTCACCCGGCGGTGCACGATGGCCCGGGCCGGGCACCCGCCGCCGGTCGTCGTGGCGCCCGACGGACAGGTGTCCTTCCCGGAACCGCCGCCCGGGCCGCCGCTCGGGCTCGGTGGGATGGCCTTCGAGGCCACCGAGATCGAACTCGCCGAGAACAGCCTGATCGGCCTCTACACCGACGGCCTCATCGAGGGCGCCGACGGCGACATGGAGTTCGGCATGTCCCGGCTCGGCGAGCTGCTGGCCCGCTCCGACACCGACCTCGACGTCCTGTGCACCTCGGCGGTACGGCAACTCGTGCCCGTGCCGCAGCCGGACGACATCGCCCTCCTCCTGGCGCGCACCCACGCGCTCGGCTCCGACCACGTCGTCTCGTGGGAGGTACCGGTGGACCCGGCCGCCGTCGCCGACGTCCGCGCCCGCGCCACCCGCCAGGTGGCAGCCTGGGGGCTGGAGGAACTGGCCATGACGACGGAACTCGTGGTGAGCGAACTGGTCACCAACGCGATCCGCTACGCCGAACCCCCCATCCGGCTGCGCCTCATCCGCGACTCCACCCTGACCTGTGAGGTCGCCGACGCCAGCAGCACGGCCCCCCGGCTGCGGCACGCCCGCAGCACGGACGAGGGCGGCCGTGGCCTCTTCCTGGTGGCCCAGCTGACCGATCGATGGGGCGCCCGGTACACGCCCGACGGAAAGATCATCTGGGCGGAGCAGGAGATTCCCTGACCGGTGCGGCGGGGCCCGCCGGTACGGGTGACTCCGTGGTGGCCGCGGCTGGGCGACTTCTTGACCGCTGCCGCGGGCGACTCCTTGACAACCGCCGCGTGGCTGCTTCTTGACAAGGGTGGGGGGCAGCCCGAAACTGACGTTGCGCGTCGCGCATTCAGTTTCGTAATACGCAGCGAGGTGGTCATGAAGATTCCCGCGTGCCGTCTCGCCGATCTGCCACGAGGCGAGGCGTTCCGGCTCGAATCCGACCCGGCGGTCGCCGTGTTCCACACCGAGGACGGCGAGCTCTACGCGATCGACGACACCTGCACCCACCAGGACGCCTCGCTCGCCGACGGCTGGCTGGAGGGCTGCGAGGTGGAATGCCCGCTGCACGCTTCCAAGTTCGACCTGCGCACCGGCGCCGTCGACGCCCCGCCGGCCCGGCTGCCCGTCCGCACCCACCAGGTCCTCGTCGAGGACGGCACGATCTACGTCGAGCTGTCCGAAGCCCCGCCGAACCTTCCGCCGACGTGCGTCGCCGCCCGCCTTCGGGGAGCCGCGCCCGCGGGAGGGGGCGCGTGAGGAGTGTGGGGGCCGCCGTCGAGCCGTGTCCGCCCGGCGACGGGCGGCCGGTCGTCGGGGCCGCCTCGACCGTCTTCGCCGCCCCGCGGGCCGCGGCGGGGGCGTACCTCTGGTCCGACCGGTACCGCGTGCGCGGCCAGTTCGACGCGGCTGGTGTTCACCCGGTGCGGAAGGGCGGCTCCTCGTGACCACCATGGTCCAGGTGAGCGCCCCGCCGCGCCCGGGGGCGCCGGAACTGCATCCGCACGGACTGCCGCGGCCCGGCCGGACACTGGTCATGGGCGTCGTGAACGTCACCCCGGACTCCTTCTCCGACGGCGGGCTCTCGTTCGCCCCGGAGGCGGCCGTCGCGCACGGGCTCGCGCTGCTCGAGGACGGGGCGGACATCGTCGACGTGGGTGGGGAGTCGACCCGCCCCGGCGCGGAGCGGCCGACCTGCGAGGAGGAGCTGCGGCGCGTCCTGCCCGTCGTCGCGGAACTCGCCGCGGCGGGAGCCGTCGTCAGCGTCGACACCATGCGGGCCGAGGTCGCCGCCCGTGCGCTCGACGCGGGCGCACACCTGATCAACGACGTCTCGGGCGGCCTGGCCGACCCCGCGATGCTGCCGACCATGGCCCGCGCCGACGCGCCGTACGTGCTGATGCACTGGCGCGGCCACGCCACCGCCATGCAGGCGAACGCGGTCTACGGCGACGTCGTCACCGACGTGGTCGGCGAACTGCGCCTGCGGGTCGAGGCCGCACTGCAGGCGGGCATCCGCCCCGGCTGCCTGATCGTCGACCCCGGCCTGGGCTTCGCCAAGGAGGCGGAGCACAACTGGCAGTTGCTGGGCCGCCTCGGGGAGATCCGGGCGCTCGGCCACCCCGTCCTGGTGGGTGCGTCACGCAAGTCCTTCCTGGGCCGCCTGCTGGCCGACCCGGCGACCGGGCAGTCCCGCCCGGCGCAGCAGCGCGACGCCGCGACCACCGCCGTCTCCGTGCTCGCCGCCGCGCAGGGCGCCTGGTGTCTACGGGTACACGACGTGACGTCGACACTGGACGCGGTACGGGTGACGGCCCGCTGGGGCGCCGAGACGCCTGCCTGACAGAAGACGGCCCCCCCGCGGGAGGCAGCGCAGCGCCTAGCCCAGATACCCCATCCGATGGCTGATCTCCTCGGCCCCCTTGAGCAGCACCGGCGCCACCTCGTCCATCCGCTCCTCGGTGAACCGGTACGCGGGCCCGGACGCACTCAGCGCCGCGATGACCTCGCCGTCACGGGAACGGATCGGCGCCGCCATGGCGTGCAGCCCGATCTCGAGTTCCTCCCGCGTCACCGCGTATCCGCGCTCCCGGGCCGCGGTGAGGTCCTTCTCCAGTTTCGCCCTGACCGTCAGCGTGTGGGGGGTGAGTTTCCGCAGCCCGGACGCCCCGAGGACGTCGTCGCGCTCCTGAGGAGACAGATGGGCCAGCAGGATCTTGCCGCTGGACGTGGCGTGCACCGGGGTGAGCTGACCGACCCAGTTGTGCGTGCCGACGGCACCCGGACCGCGTACCTGGTAGAGGTTGACGGCGTAGTGCTCCTGCAGCACCGCGATGTTGACCGTCTCGCCGATCTCCTCGGCGAGCCGCTCGCACACCGGCCGGCCCTGCTGGGTGATGTCGAGCCGGCCGGTGACCGCGCCGGCCAGCCGCACGATCCCGAAACCGAGCCGGTACTTGCCCCGCTCGGCCGTCTGCTCCACCAGACCGCGTGCCTCCAGCGCGCCGAGCAGGCGGAACGCGGTCGACTTGTGGACGTCGATCTCGCCGGCCACCTCGCTGACGCCCGCCTCGCCGCGCTGGGCGAGGATCTCCAGGACGCTGACGGCACGGTCGACGGACTGCACCCCGCTCACCGCGGGAGCCGCGGTTTCGCCGTCTGCCGTGTAGTTGCTCATGACGCAACTATACGCATTCGCGTCGGGCCGTCGTCGAGGTCGGAGGTGACGTAGTGCGCGGGGTGAAGGTTGCACATCGCGCAACCTTCTGCGCTATTGCGCACTGATGTCGCCCATCTCTTGACAAGCCCCCTGCCTCGCCTCAAGCATGTTGCGTATAGCGAGCTATGTTGTGTAATTCGAGACGCCAGGTCGGGCACCCGCAACCCGGAGGTTCCCCATGAGCATCACCGTCGTCGGCGCGTCGCTGGCAGGCCTGAGCACGGTCCGCGCGCTGCGCGCAGAGGGGTACGACGGCGAGGTCGTCGTCGTGGGGGAGGAGCGCCACACCCCCTACGACCGCCCGCCGCTGTCCAAGGACTTCCTCAAGGGGGACATCGACGCCGAGGCGCTCGCCCTCGGCGACGCCGACGAGTACGAGGCCCTCCAGGTCACCTGGCTGCTCGGCGAGCGCGCCGTACGGCTCGACCCCGCGGACCGGTCCGTCACCCTCGCCGGAGGACGGCGGCTGCGCAGCGACGGGGTCGTGGTGGCGACCGGCGCCAGTCCCCGCCTGCTGCCCGGCATGCACGGACTGGCCGGCGTCCACACTCTGCGCACCCTCGACGACGCCGAGGCCCTGCGCGCCGAACTGCTCGACGGACTGCCCCGGGTCGTCGTCATCGGCGCCGGCTTCATCGGGGCCGAGGTGGCCTCCACCGCCCACCGACTCGGCCTCCACGTCACCGTCGTGGAGGCCGTCGACGTCCCGCTGGAACGCCAACTGGGCCGCGAGATGGGCCTGGTCGTCTCCTCGCTGCACACCGACCACGGGGTGCGGTTGCTGTGCGGGACCGGCGTGGCGGGACTCACCGGCGAGGACCGGGTCACCGGCGTACGGCTGGCGGACGGGCGCCTGCTGCCCGCCGACATCGTCGTGGTCGGGGTGGGCGTACGGCCCGCCACCGGCTGGCTCGCCGGGTCCGGTGTGCAGGTGGACGACGGCGTGGTGTGCGACGCAGGCGGCGCGAGCAGCGTCCCGGGCGTGGTCGCCGTCGGGGACGTCGCCCGCTGGCCCCACCCGTTCACCGGACGGCACGCCCGCATCGAGCACTGGACCAACGCCACCGAGCAGGCGAAGACCGCCGCCCGCACGCTGCTCACCGGCGAGTCGGCCGCGCCCACCCGGGTCACCGCGCCGTACTTCTGGTCCGACCAGTACCAGGTGCGCATCCAGCTCGCCGGACACGTCGCCCCCGGCGACCGCCCCGAACTCATCGAGGGCGGCCTCGACAGCCGCTCCTTCGTCTCGGTCTACCTGCGCGAGGGCACCCCGGTCGCCGTGCTCTCCCTGAACCAGCCGAAGCTGTTCAACCGGCTCCGCCGCACCCTCGCCCCCGCTGTCCCGGCCGCCGTGTCATGAGCGCCATTCCTCAACTGCCCCTGCGGGAAGTGCGGATGACCGCCACGAGCATCCCGCGGCACCTGCGCTGCACCTGGGACCACGAATGTGGTCGTGGCCGCGTCGAGGCGCTCGAGGCCCGGGTCAAGGCGCTCGCCGACAAGCACCCCCTCTACGCAGGTCTGTAACCGACATCCCGCCCGCAGGGGCGTGTCCGTGACCTCCCTCGGCACGCCCCGCAAACCCCCGGAGTATGGCGTGGCAATCAGCGTCTTCGACCTGTTCTCCATCGGCGTCGGACCGTCCAGTTCGCACACCGTCGGCCCGATGCGCGCCGCCGCGATGTTCGCCGCCCGGCTGAAGCAGGACGGCCTGCTCGCCCAGACCGCCGCGGTACGGGCGGAGCTCTTCGGCTCCCTCGGCGCGACCGGCCACGGCCACGGCACCCCCAAGGCGGTGCTGCTCGGCTTGGAGGGCAACGAGCCGCACACGGTCGACGTCGCCCAGGCCGACCTGGACGTCGAGCGCATCCGCGCCACCGGCCGCATCCGCCTCCTCGGCACCCAGATCGGCCCGGTCCACGAGATCGGCTTCGACGTCTCGACCCAGCTGGTCCTGCACCGCCGGCGCTCGCTGCCGTACCACGCGAACGGCATGATCCTCTTCGCGTACGACGCCGACGGTGTGCCGCTGCTGGAGAAGACGTACTACTCGGTGGGCGGCGGCTTCGTCGTCGACGAGGACGCCGTCGGGGCGGACCGGATCAAGCTGGACGACACGGTCCTCGCCCACCCCTTCAGCACCGGCGACGAGCTGCTGCGGCTGGCCCGGGAGACCGGCCTGTCGATCTCCGCGCTGATGCTGGAGAACGAGAAGGCCTGGCGGACGGAGGAGGAGATCCGGGCGGGTCTGCTGGAGATCTGGCGGGTCATGGAGGGCTGTGTGTCGCGCGGCCTGGCCCTGGAGGGCATCCTCCCGGGCGGCCTGAAGGTACGGCGCCGGGCCGCGGCCGCGGCCCGTCAACTGCGCAGCGAGGGCGACCCGTTGGCCCGTGCGATGGAGTGGGTCACGCTCTACGCGATGGCCGTGAACGAGGAGAACGCGGCCGGCGGCCGGGTGGTCACCGCCCCCACCAACGGCGCGGCCGGCATCATCCCGGCGGTCCTGCACTACTACCTCAACTTCGTGCCGGGCGCCGACGAGGACGGCATCGTCCGCTTCCTCCTCGCCGCGGGCGCGATCGGCATGCTCTTCAAGGAGAACGCCTCCATCTCCGGCGCCGAGGTCGGCTGCCAGGGCGAGGTCGGCTCGGCCTGCTCGATGGCCGCGGGCGGCCTCGCGGAGGTGCTGGGCGGCTCTCCGGGCTCGTAGAACTCCATGTGTGCGGTGAAGCCGAAGCGGTCGCGCAGCGGGGGCGGCAGCAG
>NZ_JBSFHW010000023.1:0-152681 GCF_053597275.1 Streptomyces sp. NPDC001492
AAACGCCCGGTTACATTCCGAACCCGGAAGCTAAGCCTTACAGCGCCGATGGTACTGCAGGGGGGACCCTGTGGGAGAGTAGGACGCCGCCGAACTCCTTTTAGAGCTCTGGCTCTTGGGCAACAGCCCAAGAGCCAGAGCTTTTTTGCGTTGAGGTAAGGTCAGGGGGCATCGTTGGCACGTTTCCCACAGGAGGCTCCCGGGTGGAGGTCCAGGAGACCCGCGTACAGACGGACCGGGTCCTCACCATCCCCAACATCCTCAGCATGGCGCGTCTCGTCGGCGTGCCGGTCTTTCTGTGGCTGATCCTCAGGCCTGAGTTCGGGGGGCCCAAGAGTGACACGTGGGCGCTGCTGGTGCTGGCTCTGAGCGGGGTCAGTGACTACCTGGACGGCAAGCTGGCGCGGCGTTGGAACCAGATCAGCAGCCTTGGCCGGCTGCTCGACCCCGCGGCCGACCGGCTCTACATTCTCTCGACGTTGGTCGGCCTCACCTGGCGTGGGATTCTGCCATTGTGGTTGACCGCTGTACTTCTGGCGCGCGAGCTCGTCCTGCTGGTGATGGTGTGGATCCTCCGGCGGCACGGCTATCCGCCGCCGCAGGTGAACTTCCTGGGGAAGGCGGCCACCTTCAACCTGATGTACGCCTTCCCGTTGCTCCTGCTCAGTGACGGAACTGGATGGATCTCGTCACTCGCTGCTATTTTCGGATGGGCGTTCGCTGGATGGGGTACAACGCTCTATTGGTGGGCAGGAGTCCTCTACGTGGTACAAGTCCGCCGCCTCGTCCGCGCGGACGCCATGGCCGATTGAACTCGCCGATTGCCGCGGCCGTAGTGGCCGGATGGCCCTCGGCGGAAAAGTGCGGGACAATCTGGGCGGGTGAAGTCGGCTAGACCGTCGTCTCTTTGAGGAGGACGCTTCCGACATGAAGGCCGTCGTGATGGCCGGAGGTGAAGGCACACGCCTTCGCCCCATGACCTCAAGCATGCCCAAGCCGCTCCTGCCCGTGGCCAACCGGCCGATCATGGAGCATGTGCTACGGCTGCTCAAAAGGCATGGGCTGAACGAGACCGTCGTAACTGTCCAGTTCCTGGCCTCATTGGTCAAGAACTACTTCGGTGACGGCGAGGAGCTCGGAATGGAGCTCTCCTATGCCAACGAGGAGAAGCCACTCGGTACCGCAGGAAGCGTCAAGAACGCCGAAGAGGCGTTGAAGGACGATGCCTTCCTCGTCATCTCCGGTGATGCCCTGACCGACTTCGACCTCACCGAGCTGATCAGTTTCCACAAGGAGAAGGGTGCGCTTGTCACTGTCTGTCTGACGCGCGTGCCGAATCCGCTGGAATTCGGTATCACGATCGTCGACGAAGAAGGAAAGGTCGAGCGCTTCCTCGAGAAGCCCACCTGGGGCCAGGTCTTCTCCGACACGGTGAACACGGGCATCTATGTGATGGAGCCCGAAGTTTTCGACTATGTCGAGCCCGATGTGCCCGTGGACTGGTCCGGGGATGTCTTCCCGCAGCTGATGAAGGAAGGCAAGCCTGTCTACGGCTATGTCGCGGAAGGGTACTGGGAGGACGTCGGTACGCACGAGAGCTATGTGAAGGCGCAGGCAGACGTTCTGGAGGGCAGGGTCGACGTCGAGATCGACGGCTTCGAGATGTCCCCGGGTGTGTGGGTGGCCGAGGGTGCCGAGGTGCATCCCGACGCCGTGCTGCGCGGCCCGCTCTACATCGGTGACTACGCCAAGGTCGAAGCCGGTGCCGAAATTCGTGAGCACACCGTCGTCGGCTCGAACGTCGTTGTGAAGAGCGGTGCGTTTCTGCACAAGGCCGTTGTGCACGACAACGTGTACGTGGGGCAGCACAGTAATCTGCGTGGCTGCGTCGTCGGAAAGAACACCGACATCATGCGTGCCGCTCGGATCGAGGACGGTGCGGTCATCGGCGACGAGTGCCTCATCGGTGAAGAATCGATCGTTCAGGGCAATGTGCGGGTCTACCCGTTCAAGACCATCGAGGCCGGCGCCTTCGTCAACACCTCGGTCATCTGGGAGTCCAGGGGCCAGGCGCATCTGTTCGGTGCTCGCGGGGTCTCCGGCATCCTGAACGTGGAGATCACGCCCGAGCTCGCCGTACGCCTGGCCGGCGCCTACGCGACGACTTTGAAGAAGGGCTCCACCGTCACCACGGCCCGCGACCACTCCCGTGGCGCCCGTGCGCTGAAGCGGGCGGTCATCTCCGCCCTGCAGGCCAGCGCCATCGACGTACGGGACCTGGAGAACGTACCGCTGCCCGTTGCCCGGCAGCAGACGGCTCGGGGCAGCGCCGGCGGGATCATGATCCGGACCACGCCCGGGGTGCCGGACTCCGTGGACATCATGTTCTTCGACGGGAACGGCGCCGATCTGTCGCAGGGCAGCCAGCGAAAGCTGGACCGGGTGTTCGCGCGGCAGGAGTACCGGCGTGCGTTCCCCGGAGAGATCGGGGACCTGCACTTCCCTGCCAGCGTCTTTGACTCGTACACCGGCTCGCTCTTGCGTAATGTCGACACGACAGGGATCAGCGAGTCCGGACTGAAGGTCGTCGTCGACGCGTCGAACGGCAGCGCCGGGCTTGTCCTGCCCAGCCTGCTGGGCAAGCTGGGGGTGGACTCGCTGACCATCAATCCCGGGCTCGACGAGTCGCGGCCCACGGAGTCCGCCGAGGTGCGGCGGTCGGGGCTGGTGCGGCTCGGTGAGATCGTGGCGTCGTCGCGGGCCGCGTTCGGGGTGAGGTTCGACCCGGTTGGCGAGCGGTTGTCGCTGGTCGACGAGAAGGGCCGGATCGTCGAGGACGACCGGGCGCTGCTCGTCATGCTGGATCTGGTGGCCGCTGAGCGGCGCAGCGGGCGGGTGGCGCTGCCGGTGACCACGACGAGGATCGCGGAGCAGGTTGCGGCGTACCACGGCACGCAGGTGGAGTGGACGACGACCTCGCCCGACGACCTGACCAGGGTCGGAGGCGACGACTCGACCATCTTCGGCGGTGACGGCAAGGGCGGCTTCATCGTCCCGGAGTTCAGCAGCGTCTTCGACGGTACGGCGGCCTTCGTACGGTTGATCGGGCTGGTGGCGCGGACGCAGCTCACGCTCAGCCAGATCGACGCCCGGATTCCGCGGGCACACGTCCTCAAGCGGGACCTTGCGACTCCCTGGGCCGTCAAGGGACTTGTGATGCGGCGTGTGGTCGAGGCGGCCGGAGACCGCTTCGTGGACACCACCGACGGTGTGCGGGTGGTGGAGACGGACGGGCGCTGGGTGATGGTGCTGCCCGACCCGGCCGAAGCGGTCACCCACCTGTGGGCCGAGGGGCCGGACGATGCCTCCGCGCAGGCTCTGCTCGACGAGTGGTCGGCGGTCGTGGACAGCGCCGGCCGCTGAAAAACGCAGCACGCGCGCGTGCCGGACAGGCGTCCCCGAGGGGGTCCGTCCGGCACGCCGGTGGGGCCATTCGGAGGTAGTGGCCGCGACATGCGACGATGTGCGGCATGCCGCAGCAGCCCCCCGTTCGGAGCACACCCACGCGCCCCTCGCGCCCGGACGCTTCCATGTCGCTGCTCACCAACGTCATGGACCACAGCCTGGACGACGGCTACGCCGAGGCGGCCGCCAGGAAGAAGGCCGCGGGCGACAGCGCTCTCCCGAAAACCCTTCGGGCCAGGCTCGGCCTGGCCGCCGGGCTGGTGCTCGCGGCCCTCGTCGTGACCGTCGGAGCGGCCCAGGCGCGGGTGGCGGCTCCCGTCGTCGCCAAGGAGCGCGAGGAACTGATCAACCGCATCGACCGGGAGACCACGTCGGCGGACAAGCTGGAGGGCTCCGTCGACAAGCTGCGCGACGATGTGAGCGCGCACCAGCGGGAGGCTCTCAAGAAGAGCGGCAGTGGAGATCAGTCGGAGCTGGTGGGGATTTTGTCGGGCGCCGTCGAAGTGCACGGTCCCGGCGTGAAACTGGTCGTGAACGACGCCAAGGAAGCAACCAGCGGCGGCAACGGCAACCCGCGCGAGACCTCGGACTTCTCCGACACCGGTCGAGTACGCGACCGTGACATGCAGCGTGTGGTCAACGGGCTGTGGGAGTCGGGGGCCGAGGCCGTTTCGATCAATGGGCAGCGGCTGACGGCGCTCTCGGCGATCCGGGCCGCGGGGGACGCGATACTGGTCGACAACAAGCCGCTGGTTCCCCCCTATACGGTGCTGGCCGTGGGGAACGGGAAGCAGCTGAGCAGCAGGTTCCAGAACAGCGCCGACGGGCTGTATCTGCACGCCCTGCAGGAGACCTACGGCATCCGGACCAGCATCTCCGTGGAAGGCGACCTCCGGCTGCCTGCCGCACCGAGTGTGATCGTACGTACAGCACAGCCGACAACCGAGAAGACTGAGAAGGGCACATCGTGATCGCCGTACTGGGCCTCGTAGTGGGAGTGGTGGCCGGGCTTTTGGTCCGGCCTGAGGTTCCGGCGGTCGTCGAGCCTTACCTGCCGATCGCCGTCGTCGCGGCGCTCGACGCCGTCTTCGGTGGTCTGCGGGCCATGCTCGACGGGATCTTCGACGACAAGGTCTTCGTGGTGTCGTTCCTGTCCAACGTGGTCGTGGCGGCGTTGATCGTGTTCCTGGGCGACAAGTTGGGTGTGGGCGCCCAGCTGTCCACCGGTGTCGTCGTGGTGCTCGGGATCCGCATCTTCTCGAACGCCGCGGCGATCCGCCGGCACGTGTTCCGGGCGTGAGGCCGATGAGCGACAACGAAGAGACGCCGGAGAACAGGCTGCGCAAGGAACTTCCGGAGGAGGTCCCCGCGTCGGAGCCCGAGGCGACGGAGGCTCCCGAGGAGAACGTGACGGCGGCTCCCGAGGAGGAGCAGCCCTCCCTCACCGGGCGGCAGCGGCTGGTGAAGGGCCTCTGGCCGCCGCGCGTCACCCGCGCCCAACTCATCGTCGCCGTCCTGCTGTTCGGCCTCGGCTTCGGCCTGGCCGTCCAGGTGGCTTCGAACAGCAACAGCGACAGCGCCCTGCGCGGCGCGCGTCAGGAAGATCTCGTTCGCATCCTGGATGAACTCGACGACCGTACACAGCGTCTTGAGGACGAGAAGCAGGGACTGGAGAAGCAGCGCGACGAGCTGGAGAACAGCTCCAACCAGGCCGAGGAGGCCCGCAAGCAGACCGTCGAGAAGGAGAAGCAACTCGGCATTCTGGCGGGCACGGTGGCCGCGCAGGGGCCCGGCATCACGATGACCATCGAGGACAAGAAGGGGACGGTCCAGGCGGACATGCTGCTCGACGCGATCCAGGAGCTGCGTGCGGCCGGGGCGGAGGCGATCCAGGTGAACAACGTGCGAGTCGTCGCCAACACCTACCTCACCGACTCGGGCAAGAGCGTGAGCGTCGACGGGAACAAGATCAACGCTCCCTTTCGTTTCAAGGTCATCGGCAAGCCGGCGGACCTCGAACCGGCGCTCAACATCCCGGGAGGCGTGGTGCAGACTCTGGAGAAGGAGCAGGCCACCGTGGCCGTCGAGCGGTCGAACAAGATCGTCGTGGACGCCTTGCGAGCGGCGAAGCGGCCTGACTACGCTCGGTCGTCCTCCCAGTGAACAAGCGGTGCATGGGGGACGTCCGGCGGGGGCATGAGGTTGCGGGGGGTCGGCGCACCGAATGGGTGGTGCGTGGTGGAAACTGTCTGGTGGATACGGACGTTGTGAGGATGTCCGGGTCGGCCGGTGTATGCAATCAGGGTTCGTCCTGCCCCACGGGCGGGTCTGTTTCGGTCAAGGGGAATCGCCCGTGAAGTTGTTTGCGAAGTTGTTCGGCAAGAGCGCGCGAGAGGGTAGCGACAACGCGACCGCTCGTCATCGCGCACAGCCCGATGCGGAGGGCCAGCGGCCGCTGTTCCGGGACCAGGTCCCTGGGCCGGGTGGTGACATTCCCGGAGGTCAGGGCGCGCCGTCTGTTGACCCTGCGCAGTCCGGCGGCATAGGTTTCGGGCAACCGTCAACCTCAAGTACGGGTGGAGGGTTTTCCCCTATGTCGGCCCTGGTGTGTACGAGGTGCGGTAACCGCAACGCGGAGAACAGCCGCTTCTGCTCCAACTGCGGCGCCCCGCTGCGGCCCGGCGGCGCGGCCGAGCGGCCGTCCGAGACGACGTCCACGATCTCGATTTCCGGCATCGAGGCCTACGACGCCGAGGTCACCGGCCAGACACAGGTGCCGGCGCTCTCTCCCGAGGCGCAGGCGGCCGTGGACGCGCTGCCGCTCGGCTCCGCGCTCCTGGTGGTGCGCCGCGGGCCGAACTCGGGCAGCCGCTTCCTGCTGGACGGCGATCTGACCACGGCTGGGCGTCACCCGCAGAGCGACATCTTCCTGGACGACGTGACGGTCTCGCGTCGGCACGTGGAGTTCCGCCGTGGCGCGGACGGCTCGTTCACGGTGGCCGACGTGGGCAGTCTGAACGGCACGTACGTCAACCGCGAGCGGATCGACCAGGTCGCTCTGAACAACGGTGACGAGGTGCAGATCGGAAAGTACCGGCTGGTGTTCTACGCAAGCCAGCGGGGCTACTGACCCTCCCCCCAGACCCCGTCCGGGGGGACCCCAAGGGAATGTCCATGCTTCGAACACCGAGCGGCGGTGCCGGGCACGGCACCGCCGGCACGGACAGCGGTCTGATGAGCATCGGCACGGTGCTGAACGTGCTGCGCGACGAGTTCCCCGAAGTCACCATCTCCAAGATCCGTTTCCTGGAGTCGGAAGGGCTCATCGAGCCGCAGCGCACCCCGTCGGGGTATCGCAAGTTCAGCGCGGACGACGTCGAGCGCCTCGGCCACGTGCTGAGGATGCAGCGGGACCACTATCTGCCTCTCAAGGTGATCCGCGAGCATCTGGACGCCATGGAGCGCGGTGAGGCAGTCCCGCTGCCCGTCGTGGGACGTCAGCGGGACGGTGAGGCCCTGCTCGAAGCGCCCGAGGGGCCCACCGCGGCTCGGATCGGGCGGGCCGAGCTGCTCGCGGCCGCCGGGATCGGCGAGCAGGAACTCGCGGAGTGGGAGTCGTACGGCCTGGTCGCCCCGCTGCCGGACGGGGCGTACGACGCCGAGACGGTGACCGTGGCCTCGCTCGTCGTCGAGCTCGGGCGGTTCGGGATCGAACCGCGGCACCTCAGGGCCATGAAGGGCGCAGCCGACCGTGAGGCCGGGCTGGTGGACCAGGTGGTGGCCCCGCTGAAGCGCCACCGCAATCCGCAGACCAGGGCGCATGCCGAGGCGCGTACCAAGGAGCTGGCGGCGCTCACGGTGAAGCTGCACGCCGCCCTCGTGCAGACCGCGCTCGGTGTGCGACTGCCCTGAGTCCGGCGGGTCTGCGGAGGCCGGATCGGCCTCCCGTTCTCGGCTCGACTACCCAAACGTCCCGGGCAGGTCCTAGGGTTGCTGTGTGAACGAGCTCGATGTCGTAGGTGTCCGGGTCGAAATGCCCTCCAACCAACCGATCGTGCTCCTGCGTGAAGTGGGAGGCGACCGTTACCTCCCCATCTGGATCGGGCCGGGGGAGGCGACTGCCATTGCCTTCGCCCAGCAGGGCATGGCCCCCGCACGACCGCTGACCCACGACCTGTTCAAGGACGTGCTGGAGGCCGTCGGTCAGGAGCTGACCGAAGTACGCATCACGGATCTGCGTGAGGGCGTCTTCTACGCGGAGCTGGTCTTCGCCAGCGGAGTCGAAGTCAGTGCCCGTCCGTCCGACGCCATAGCGCTGGCCCTGCGCACCGGAACGCCGATCTACGGCAGCGACGGCGTGCTGGACGACGCAGGCATCGCGATTCCGGATGAGCAGGAGGACGAGGTGGAGAAGTTCCGCGAGTTCCTCGACCAGATCTCGCCGGAGGACTTCGGGACAAGCAGCCAGTGAGGCGTGGTCGGCCCATGCGGAACCGGATTCCGCAGCGGGCCGCTTCGCCGCGGTCACGGCTCATATGCCGGCAAGTGCCAACGGCCAGTGAGAGCGTCCTGCGGTCTCCTCCGAGCGCATTCGGCTAGCCTTTCCCCGCGGTGGGGTGCGGGAAACCACTCTTAGGGTGATTATCACCCGGCGTGCCGAGTGTGGCGATCGTTGACGCACCCCTGGTGACTGCCTACCGTCGAGATGGCAGGTCAAGGACGGAGGTCGGCGTGAGAAGCAGCGGCGACGGTACGGCTGGGGGTGGCCCCGGACGCAGTCTCGGGGAGAGCGGTCCGTACCCTCCCCCAGGCTCTCAACTTCGTTCGAGTTGGGGGGACCCCCATCCCGGCAGCGCGGCCGATCATGCTCCGCAGCGGCCGGCGGCCGTGCCGAGCAGCGGAGGGGCGGCGTCCATGGCGTCCGAGCAGATCGGCTATCGCGGTCCGACGGCCTGTGCGGCCGCCGGCATCACCTATCGGCAACTGGACTACTGGGCCCGTACCGGGCTCGTCGAGCCGAGCGTGCGGCCCGCCTACGGGTCGGGCACGCAGCGGCTGTACAGCTTCCGGGACGTCGTCGTCCTGAAGATCGTCAAGCGGTTCCTGGACACCGGGGTGTCGCTGCAGAACATCCGCACCGCGGTGGTGCACCTGCGTGAGCGTGGCTTCCGGGATCTGGAGCGCATGACGCTGATGAGCGACGGCGCCACGGTCTACGAGTGCACCTCGCCCGACGAGGTCCACGCGCTGCTCCAGGGCGGCCAAGGGATCTTCGGGATCGCCGTCGGCGTGGTGTGGCGGGACGTGGACAGTGCGCTGTCGCAGCTGCACGGCGAGCGGATCGACACGGGTGAGACCCTGGTCGGGCACAATCCGGCGGACGAGCTCGCACGACGGCGCAACCGGGCGGTCTGACCGCGTCCACGCGGCTTCTCAGGGCCCTTGGGCGCTCGTGGGACGGCATTGTCAGTGGCGTAAGGCAGCATCGGAGATGTGAGAAACGCGCCCACGATCCTGCATCTCGACATGGATGCCTTCTACGCCTCGGCGGAGCAGGCATCCAAGCCGAGTCTGCGCGGGAAAGCCGTGATCGTGGGCGGGCTCGGGCCGCGCGGGGTGGTCGCCACCGCTTCGTACGAGGCGCGGGTCTTCGGGGTGCGGTCGGCGATGCCGATGGCGCAGGCGCGGCGGCTGGCACCGAACGCCGCGTATCTGGTGCCGCGCTTCGGGTTCTACCGGTCGATCAGCGAGCAGGTCATGGGTCTGCTGCACTCGCTGTCGCCGCTGGTGGAGCCGCTGAGTCTGGACGAGGCCTTCGTGGATCTGGAGGCCGGGGACGCGGCCTGGGACGCGGCGTCGGCGCGGCTGGTGGGGGAGAAGCTGCGCGCGGACATACGGGCGGATACGGGGCTGACCGGGTCCGTGGGCCTTGCTGCCTGCAAGATGCTCGCGAAGATCGCCTCCGAGGAGGCCAAGCCGAACGGGCTGGTGCTGGTCGAGCCCGGGACCGAGCGGGCCAAGCTGGGACCGATGTCGGTGCGGATGCTGCCCGGGGTGGGGCCGGCCACGGGGGACCATCTGCGGCGGGCCGGCATCACCACGGTCGCTGAGATCGCCGAGGCCGGTGAGGACGAGCTGGTCCGGCTGCTGGGCAAGGCCCATGGGCACGCGTTGTACGCCATGGCGCTGGCGCAGGACGACCGGCCCGTGGTGGCCGAGCGGGAGGCCAAGTCGGTATCGGTCGAGGACACGTACGACGTGGACATCCACGACCGGGTCAGGGTGGGGCTGGAGGTGCAGCGGCTGGCCGACCGGTGTGTGCGGCGGCTGCGGGGTGCGGGTCTTTCGGGGCGGACCATCGTGCTGAAGGTGCGGCGCTACGACTTCTCGACGCTGACCCGTTCCGAGACGCTGCGCGGGCCCACGGACGATCCGGGGGTGGTGCGGGAGGCTGCCGCCCGGCTGCTGGATTCGGTGGACACCACGGGGGGTGTGCGGCTGCTGGGGGTCGGGGTCAGCGGGCTGGCCGACTACACGCAGGAGGACCTGTTCGCGCAGGCCGCCGGGGAAGGCGTGGAACATGCGGCGGACGAGACGGACGAGGAGCCCGTCGAGGAGCAGCAGGTGGCTGTCGAGCGGCGCTGGCCCGC
This sequence comes from Streptomyces sp. NPDC001492, assembly GCF_053597275.1. Classification (NCBI taxonomy): domain Bacteria; kingdom Bacillati; phylum Actinomycetota; class Actinomycetes; order Kitasatosporales; family Streptomycetaceae; genus Streptomyces; species Streptomyces sp. NPDC001492. The sequence goes on from NZ_JBSFHW010000023.1 coordinate 10,116, forward strand.
CGGGCACGATGTGCGGCATGCCGAGTTCGGGCACGGGTGGGTGCAGGGAAGTGGGCTCGGGCGGGTGACCGTGCGCTTCGAGACGCCGGATTCGGGGCCGGGACGGGTCCGGACGTTTCGCACCGACGACCCTGAGCTGGAGCCGGCGGACCCGTTGCCGCTGGTGGCGGCGAGACCCGGGGCCTCCGTGCACGGGGTCGGCGCCTGAGCGGGGGGCGTGCCGGTCCGCGCGGGGGCCCGGCGCGGTGGCAGGAGTGGGCAGGTGCCTGTCGTCTGGATCAGGTCGGCCGCAGGGAACTACGCCTTGCCGCCGCCCCGAGGGGGCATGGGGCCCGCCTGAGCGAAGTCGAGAGCGGGGGAGGGATCGTGCAGCTGCAAGGCGGAGGAGGCCGTGGCGTCAGCCGCTGCTGCGGTGCATGCCGCGGAGCGCCGGTATGCGGGCGGGGTGAGCCCCGGCGCCTCGCCGAGTTCGCGGACGAGGTGTCCGCCGCCTTCGGGCGCCCCGTCCGGCCCGATCTGCCCGCAGGTGACCGACGACGACGTGGCCAGGGATCCTTCCACCATTGCGGCAGCAGGGGTGAGGGCGTGTCAGGGCCGATGGGCAGGCTCTAGGCGTCCGCGTCCTCCGTGCCCGCCAGCTTGCCGAAGTCGTGGTCCGGGAAGGGGGAAGGAGCGGGGATGTCCAGACCGTAGTGGTGGTAGAGCTGGAGCTCCTGTTCGGGGGAGAGGTGGCGGCCGACCCCGAAGTCGGGGGCGTCCTTGATCAGGGACCGGTCGAAGGGGACGTGGAGGGTGCCCTCGATCAGTTCGCTTGGTTCCAGGGGGACGAAGGCGTCCCGGGAGAAAAGGCCGGTGCGTATGGCGGCCCACTCCGGCACACCGGTCGCGTCGTCGAGGTAGACCTCGTCGATGGTGCCCAGCTTGGTGCCGTTGCGGTCGAACGCCTTGCGGCCGATCAGGTTGCGCGGATCGATGTCGGTCTGCACGGGCCCTCCACTTGGTCGCAACTCATCCGTAAGCACTACAAAAGAGCACATTGGTGATGGCGGCCACTCGAAGGATCGGATGTTGTGCTCGCTGGTAGGCTGACAGCGGCTGCTGACACCGTGCGGGAGAGTCCTCCAGACATCATCGGAGGCGCCGAAGGAGCAAATCCTCCCCGGAATCTCTCAGGCTCACGTACCGCGCGGACGAGGTCACTCTGGAAAGCAGGGCGGGTGTCGACAGCTCCCGCTCTCACCGACGGTGAAAGCCGGACGCCCTCGGGTGATCCGGTGAAGCTCTCAGGTTGAGATGACAGAGGGGGAGGCCGTCCGGGTACCCGTGCCGTGGTGCCCCTCGAAGGTCGTGTCTGACCAGGAGGCCTCCGCAATGACCGCCCATCGCATTCCGCTCTCCGAGCTCGAACAGGGAATCCCGTTCGAGCAGCGCCACATAGGGCCCCATCATGAGGCGCGGGCCAAGATGCTCGCACACGTCGGATACGGCTCGCTGGACGAGCTCACCGCCGCCGCGGTGCCGGATGTGATCAAGAACTCGGATGCGCTGGAACTGCCGGGTGCGCGTACCGAGGCCGAGGTGCTGGCCGAGCTGCGCTCGCTCGCCGACCGCAACCAGGTGCTCGACTCCATGATCGGGCTCGGGTACTACGGGACCTTCACCCCGCCCGTCATCCTGCGCAATGTGATGGAGAATCCCGCCTGGTACACGGCCTACACGCCCTACCAGCCCGAGATCTCGCAGGGGCGGCTCGAGGCCCTGCTCAATTTCCAGACCATGGTCGCCGATCTGACCGGGCTGCCCACCTCCGGAGCCTCCCTGCTCGACGAGGGGACGGCTGCCGCCGAGGCGATGGCGCTGTCCCGGCGCATGGGCAGGAACAAGAAGGGCCTGTTCCTGGTCGACGCGGACGTGTTGCCGCAGACCATCGCCGTGATCGAGACCCGCGCCGAGCCGACCGGCGTGGAGGTCGTGGTCGCCGACCTCAGCGACGGCATTCCGGCCGAGGTCGCCGCGCGTGAGATCAACGGCGTGCTCGTCCAGTACCCCGGCGCCTCCGGCGTCGTACGCGACCTCAAGCCGCTCATCGAGCAGGCGCACGAGCTCGGCGCGCTCGTCACCGTCGCCGCCGATCTGCTGGCGCTGACGCTGCTGAAGTCGCCCGGGGAGCTCGGCGCGGACATCGCGGTGGGGACCACACAGCGCTTCGGTGTGCCGATGGGCTTCGGCGGGCCGCACGCGGGTTACATGGCGGTCCACGAGAAGTTCGCACGCAGCCTGCCCGGGCGGCTCGTGGGCGTGTCCGTGGACGCGGACGGGCACAAGGCGTACCGGCTCGCGCTGCAGACCCGTGAGCAGCACATCCGGCGGGAGAAGGCCACCAGCAACATCTGCACGGCCCAGGTGCTGCTCGCCGTCATGGCGGGGATGTACGCCGTGTACCACGGCCCCGAGGGGCTCAAGGCGATCGCGCGGCGCACCCACCGGTACGCCACGATCCTCGCCGCGGGGCTTCGGGCCGGTGGTGTCGAGGTCGTGCACGGCTCCTACTTCGACACGCTCACCGTGCGAGTGCCGGGCCGCGCCGCCGAGGTGGTGGCCGCCGCACGGGAGAACGGCGTCAACCTTCACCTGGCCGACGCCGACCACGTGTCGATCGCCTGCGACGAGACCACCGCGCGAGCCCAACTGGGCGCCGTGTGGTCCGCGTTCGGGGTCGAGGGCGACATCGAGGCGCTGGACGCGACGACCGAGGACTCCCTGCCCGCAGGACTGCTGCGCACCGACGACTACCTTACCCACCCGGTCTTCCAGCAGCACCGCTCCGAGACCGCGATGCTGCGCTACCTGCGCCGGCTCGCCGACCGTGACTACGCGCTCGACCGGGGCATGATCCCGCTGGGCTCCTGCACCATGAAGCTCAACGCGACCACCGAGATGGAGCCGGTCACCTGGCCCGAGTTCGGGCAGCTGCACCCCTTCGCGCCCGCCGAGCAGGCGCAGGGCTACCTCACCCTCATCCGTGAGCTCGAGGAGCGGCTCGCCGAGGTCACCGGGTACGACAAGGTGTCCCTGCAGCCCAACGCCGGATCGCAGGGCGAGCTGGCCGGACTGCTCGCCGTACGCGGATATCACCGGGCCAACGGGGACGAGCAGCGCACCGTGTGCCTGATTCCGTCGTCCGCGCACGGTACGAACGCCGCCAGCGCCGTGATGGCCGGGATGAAGGTGGTCGTCGTGAAGACCGCCGAGGACGGCGAGATCGACGTCGAGGACCTGCGGGCGAAGATCGAGCAGTACCGTGACGAGCTGGCGGTGCTGATGATCACGTACCCCTCGACGCACGGTGTGTTCGAGGAGCATGTCGCCGACATCTGCGCGCAGGTGCACGAGGCCGGCGGGCAGGTGTACGTCGACGGGGCCAACCTCAACGCCCTGGTGGGGCTCGCCAAGCCGGGGCACTTCGGCGGTGACGTCTCGCACCTGAACCTGCACAAGACCTTCTGCATCCCGCACGGCGGCGGTGGTCCGGGCGTCGGGCCGGTGGGCGTGAGGGCGCACCTGGCGCCGTATCTGCCGAACCACCCGATGCAGCCGGCCGCGGGACCGGCGACGGGTGTCGGGCCGATCTCCGCGGCTCCCTGGGGTTCCGCGGGCATCCTGCCGATCTCGTGGGCGTACGTGCGGCTCATGGGCGGCGAGGGGCTGAAGCGGGCCACGCAGGTGGCCGTGCTGAGCGCCAACTACATCGCCAAGCGGCTGGAGCCGCACTACCCCGTGCTCTACACCGGTCCGGGCGGGCTGGTCGCGCACGAGTGCATCATCGACCTGCGGCCGCTGACCAAGGCGACGGGCGTGAGCGTCGACGACGTCGCCAAGCGGCTGATCGACTACGGCTTCCACGCGCCGACCATGTCGTTCCCGGTGGCCGGCACGCTGATGATCGAGCCGACCGAGTCCGAGGACCTGATCGAGCTGGACCGGTTCTGCGAGGCGATGATCGCCATCCGGGCGGAGATCGAGAAGGTCGGGGCGGGTGAGTGGCCGGCCGAGGACAACCCGCTCCGGGGTGCGCCGCACACCGCGGGCGCGCTCGGTGGGGAGTGGGAGCACGCGTACTCGCGTGAGGAGGCCGTCTTCCCGGCCGGGGTGTCGGCCGCCGACAAGTACTGGCCGCCGGTGCGCCGGATCGACCAGGCCTTCGGCGACCGGAACCTGGTGTGCTCGTGCCCGCCGCTGGACGCGTACGACGACTGACGCAGTGGTCGTGGAGGAGGGCCCCGCTTCGGCGGGGCCCTTTCCCGTTACGCCGTCGCGAGAGAGATCTCCGTCGACTTGATCAGGGCCACGACGGGTGTGCCGGTGGTCAGGGCGAGGTCCGTGACGGCGTCCTTGGTGATCGCGGAGGTCAGTTCGCCGCCGTCGACGGCGACCTTCACGGAGGCCATCGCGCCGCCGGTGGTCACGCCGGTCACCGTGCCGGGCAGCTGGTTGCGGATGGACAGGCCCTCGACCGGGGCGGTGGCCAGGGCGATCTCCGTCGACTTCACCAGGGCGCGTACGGCGGTGCCCGCGGCGAGGCCGAGTTCCTCGGCGGACTCGAGGGTGATCGCCGCGGTGAGGTCCTGGCCGCCGGTGAGGCGGACCTTGACGGTGGCCATGACCGTGCCGGAGGTGATGGCGGTGACCGTGCCGGGGATCTGGTTGCGGATGCTCAGGCTCATGGGGCTCATGCGGAACGCCTCGCAGGGGTGGGGACTGGGGGCTTTGTGCCCGGGCCCACGGTAGCCCCGATGGGGTGTTGTGTCGGGTATGCGCGTTTATGCGTCGCCTTGACCCTCGCCGCTGGTCTCTTGCGGTGCGCAGATCAGGGGAGTTGTTCGTGGGTCAGGTGCGGTCGATGTGTACGTTGGTCGACTTCACGCGAGCCGTCGCCTCCATGCCGACTTCGAGGCCGAGTTCCTCCACGGCCTCGCGGGTCAGCAGTGAGACCAGGCGGTGCGGGCCGGCCTGGATCTCGACCTGGGCCGCCACGTCGCCGAGCTTGATCGCGGTGACGATGCCGGGGAAGGCGTTGCGGACCGACGTGTAGGAGGTCTCCTCCTCGGTGCTGGCCGCCTTGGCGAGTTCGACGGAGAAGGCCGCCAGGTCCCGGCCGTCGATGAGCCGTCGGCCGCCCTCGTCGCGATGGGTCGCCACCCGGCCGGCGTCGGCCCAACGGCGTGCGGTGTCCGGGCTCACGCCGAGCAGTCGTGCGGCCTGGCCGATGGTGTAGCTCTGCATGCGGTCACGATAGGGCGCGGAACGGGGCCTGGTGGACGAGGGTGGGTGACGGGGATTCGGGGGGTGCGGGCCCCTGCCCGTCGATGCCGGTATGCGGCTGCGCCGCGGGGTGCCTCGAGCTGCTGTTGATCGTCTGCGGCGTCGTCGTGGCCGGTCGCGCAGTTCCCCGCGCCCCTTCGGGGCGCCTCCGTGGCGCGGTCGCGCGGAGTTGCCCGGCCGTCCTTCAGGGGAGGGGCACAGACCCGTGTCAGCCCGTGTGGACGCGGGGCCTGCGGGCGCGGTCCGGTTCTGCCTCGCGGAGGACCTCTCGGGTGACCGGGGCGACCTCGCCCTGGCCGAAGAGGAAGAAGCGCAGGAAGTTGGCGAAGGGGTTGCCCTCGGTCCACTCGAAGTAGATGTGCGGGGTGCACCCGGTGGTGTCGCGGACGTGCAGGAGCAGGGCCGCCAGCGCGTTCGGGATGGAGGAGGACTCCAGGGTCAGCACCCGGTAGCGGTTGTGGAGGACCTCGCCGCGAACCGTCAGGCCGGCCTCGAACTCCGAGGGGTCCAGGACCGTGACCTCGACGAAGACGAAGTCCTCGCCAGGGATGTCGTTGTCGTTCCGGATCTGCTCGATCTTGTCGCGGTACTCGGCCTTGTCGCGCCGGTCGGGCTCGTTGGCGATGAAGCGGATCTTGCGGCTGGCCATGTCCCGGATGAAACGTTGCGCCATGTCGTCCAGCGTCACGCTGGTGACGCGCAGTTCGAAGGCGCGGGCCAGCCGGGACAGCAGCGAGACCAGGATGATGCCGGCGATGAAGCAGGCACCGATCTTGACGCCGTCCGGGCGCTCGATGACGTTGGCCACGGTGACGTAGAGGAGGACCGCGGAGACGACTCCGAAGCCGATGGTCCAGCCTCGCTGCTGGGCGCGGCGGGCGGCGATGGTCACCGCGATCGCGGCCGAGGACATCAGGACCAGGACGCCGGTGGCGTAGGCGCCGCCCTGGGCGTCGACATCGGCGTCGAAGATCCAGGTGACCAGGAAGCCGATCAGGGTGAAGACGATCACCATGGGGCGCACGGCGCGGGCCCAGTGCGGCGCCATGCCGTAGCGGGGCAGATAGCGGGGCATCAGGTTGAGCAGGCCGGCCATGGCGGAGGCGCCGGCGAACCAGAGGATCGCGATGGTCGAGATGTCGTAGACCGTGCCGAAGGCGTTGCCCAGGTATTCGTGCGAGAGATAGGCGAGGGCGCGTCCGTTGGCCTGGCCGCCGGACTTGAACTCCTTCTCCGGGATCAGCACGGTCGTGATGAAGCTCGTCGCGATCAGGAACACACTCATGATCAGCGCGGCGGCCGTGAGGAGCTTCTTGGTGTCGCGGATGCGGCCCCGCGGGTTCTCCTCGGTGTCGCCCGGGTCGCCCTGGACGTGCGGCATGACCGCGACGCCGGTCTCGAAGCCGGAGAGGCCGAGCGCCAGCTTGGGGAAGACCAGCAGCGAGACGCCGATCATGGCGAAGATGTTGCCGTGTTCCGTGGTCAGGGCGCTGGTCCAGTCGGTGACCAGATGGCCCGCGGTGATCACGTGGTACATGCCCACGGCCACGACGACGACGTTGAGGCCGAGGTAGACCACCACCAGTGCCACCGCGACGCCGATCGCCTCCAGGAAGCCCTTGAGGAAGACCGCGCCGAGCAGGGCGACCAGGATGAGCGTGATCAGCATCTGCTTGTCGTGCAGGGTGCTGGTGAGGTGAGGGTTCTCGACGAGGTGGGTCGAGGCGTCAGCCGCCGAGAGGGTGATGGTGATCAGGAAGTCGGTGGCGGCGAAGCCGAGCAGGGTCAGGACGAACAGCTTGCCCTTCCAGAACGACAGCAGCCGCTCAAGCATCGCGATCGAGCCTTCGCCGTGCGGGCTCTCCTCGGCCACTCGGCGGTAGACCGGCAGGGCACCGGCGAGCGTCACGATCACCAGGACGATGGTCGCCACCGGCGACAGGAGGCCGGCCGCCAGCGCCGCGATGCCGGGCTGGTAGCCGAGTGTCGAGAAGTAGTCGACGCCGGTCAGGCACATCACGCGGTACCAGCGCTGCCCCTGGTGCGGGGGCTCCGGCTGGGCGTGCGGCGCCTGCTGGATGCCCTTGCCCATGTCGGACAGGCCCTCCAGCATCCAGGCGCGCAGGCGACTGGGAGGCGGGTGCTCGGTCGTGGCCATCGGCGTGCTCCTGAGGTGCGGCTCAGCGTGTGGATTCCGGCCATCACGCGGACGGCGGCACCAGCGTAAGCGGAGAGTGACGCAAGGGCCCACGGATGAGGGGGGCGACGGCGTCAATCTTCCGTTAAGACTCGCTGCTCGGCTCAAGCGGGGCCCAGGAAGGCAGCTTCTGGGGAGGTTTGCGGTGGTTTGGGCTGTCCGGGGGTTGGGGTTCGACGATCAGGACCGGACACCCAGCGTCATGGCTCAGATGTCCGTCAGGCGGGCCTCCTCCAGGTCCAACGACCGCTGCAGCCGCCTGCGGGTCGTGTCGCTGATGACGTGTGCGTCGTACAGGCGCTGCAGCTCCACCGCCTGGAAGGCGATGACGTCGCGGCGCAGCTCGCGGTAGACCAGGTCGGTGGATTCGGCCGGGGCCCTTTGGCCGGTGTGCTGCGTGAGGCGGTCGCGGGCGTCGGCGAGGCGGGCGGTGAGGCCGAGGTGGAGGCGGTCGAGCACGACGTCGGGGACGGCCTCGAGCGTGGAGAGTTCTTCCAGGCGGCGCATGCCGCGTGGGCGAGGCGGCAGCCGGCCGCGGCCTCCTCGCGCTCGGTGGTCGGGTTCGAGGGCGAGGCCCGAGCGGCGGACCAACCCTGATCGCCGTACGGCTGCTGTGGCCGGCTCCCCTGTCGGCGGTGGTACAGCGCAAGGGCGGCATCCGCCCCATGAACTGACGGGTCCCGATGGCGCTGACCTGGGCGGGCACCCGGGGCGTCGTCCCCCTCGCCGCGGCCCTCCCGATCCCGGTGACCACCAGCAGCGGCTCGGCGCTCGCGGACCGCCCCCTGGTGCTGGTCCTGACCACCTCGGTCGTGGTCGTCACCCTCGTCGTGCAGGGCTTCAGCCTGGCCCCCGTACCGAGGTGACGCCGGAGGTGTCGGCCGCCTCGGCCAGAACATGGGCGGCGTACGGCGTGACCGGGGCGATCACCGTCTCCAGGACCGGATCCTCGGTGCGCCGCCGGATGAGTGTGACGACGTGGGCCACGGCCGCCCCGATCAGTGTGCCGCCGCCCGCCGGCACGGCGAACTCGCCGCCCGCCGCGCCCAGTCCGCCGCGGCGGACGCCACGGCCAGGCTCACCGCGGCCCGGAAGAGGAGCAGCGAGGTGGCATCGTTGAACAGGCTCTCCGCCTGGACCAGGACCTGGATCCGGGGCGGCACCAGGCGTCTGCCGAGTGCCGTGACCGCCACCGGGTCGGTACTGGCCAGGACCGCGCCCAGCACGAACGCCATCCGCCACGACAGCGGCGTCACCCAGCGAGGCCATCGCGCCGACCGCCGCCGCCTACGCCAGGACCAGGCCGATCGCGAGGATCCCGACCGGTTTCCACACCGCCCGCAGCTCGCGCCAGGACAAGTCCCCCGCGCTCGCGTGCAGCAGCGGGGCAGCGCCAGCAGGCCGATGATCTCGGGGCTTGTCTCGATCTCGGGGCGCCCGGCAGCAGGGCCACGACGAGGCCGGCGACGACCAGGAGGGACGGGGGGATGCGCCGACGGTGGGCGAAGGTCGCCACGGCCGTGGCCAGTACGCCGCTTTCACCCTGTCCGCCCCGCGCACGTCAAGACAGGGTCGCCGCTCCTGCCCTGTGCTGTGGCGGCCGACCGGGTCGTGCGACGGAAAGGACGGAGTTTGTTGGCATGCTCTTGGCGAAGTCTTGGGTAGTGGGCGGTGTCCCGCTGGAACTGCCCTCGCGAGCGGCGGCGTTCTGCCTGGTGTGACGTCGACTCTCCCCATCCGCATACCGCCCGGCCCGAGATCGCAGCACATGGTGATCTGTGGCGACGATGCCCTCGCACACCGGCTCGCCGTCGAACTGGACGCCGTGTGCGGCGAGATCGTCACCGTCGTGCTGCCGTCCGCGAGCGACGAGCGCGGCGCGGAGATCGCCGCGCTGCACGACGACCCGCACTCCCCGGTCGAGCTGCACCTCTCCGTCCGCCCCGACGAGCGGGCGCTGCGGGCGGCGGGTGTCGAGCGGGCCGCCGCGCTCGCCCTGACCTACCGGGACGACCAGGTCAACATGACGGCGGCGCTGCTCGCCCGGACCATCAACCCCTCGGTGCGGCTGGTCGTCCGTATGTTCAACCGCGAGCGCGGCCACCATCTGGAGCGGCTGCTGGACCGGGCCGCCGGGCTGTGCGACGCCCCCGCCCAGGACACCTCCACCACGGTGCTCTCCGACGCCGACACCGCCGTACCGGAGCTGGTGGCGGCCGCCGCAGTAGGCCACGGCCACACCCTCCAGGTAGAGGGGAAGGTGTTTCGCGGTGTCGTACGGCCCGCGGGGTCCCCGTCGAACGTCACCGACCTGGCCACTCTGGCCGTCCTGTCCGGCGCCCACCAGGACGACCCGGCCAGCCAGGACAGCGCCGAGACGCCCGGCGAGGAGGGCACCCAGCTGCTGCCCGACGCCCGCACCGCCCACCACCGGCAGTCCACGCACGGCCGGCTGATGCTGGAGGAGGTCACCCACCACGCCTCCGAAGCGACCGCCCGCGCCCGGCGCGTGCATCCCCGGCGGTGGCTTCGGGCGCGGCTCGCGCATCTGCCGTGGAAGGTCTTCCTCTCCCACCAGCTCGCGGCCGTCTACGGGGCGTTGACGGCGGTCGTCCTCGCGCTCGCGACCGCCACCGCGCTCTTCGCCGACGAGCATCCGTGGTGGAAGAACTTCTATCTGCCGCTGCTGGACATCTTCACCATGGGTGACCCGGCCACCGAGGAGTCGGTGGCCCGGCGGGTGCTGCAACTCCTCGCCGGTTTCGTGGGGTTGGCCGTGCTCCCGCTCGTGGTCGCCGCGACCATGAACGCCACCGAGGCCTTCCGCACCGCCTCGGCGAGCCATCCGCCCGACGACGGTGTGAACGGCCACATCGTGTTGGTCGGTCTGGGGATGGTCGGCACCCGGGTGCTGGACCGGCTGCGCGCCACGGACCACCAGGTGGTGGGCATCGAACGCGACCCGCAAGCCCGCGGCGTCGCCCTCGCCCGCCAGCTCGGCATCCCGCTGATCCTGGAGGACGCCACGGCCCCCGGTGTGCTCGAACTCGCCCGGGTCCGGCAGAGCGGCTCGCTGCTCGTCCTCACCCGTGACGACGGCCAGAACCTCGACATCGTCATGGCCGTGCGTGAGACCAACCCCGCCGTGCGGGTGGTGACGCGCCTGTACGACGACGCCTTCGCGGCCACCGTCCAGCGCACCCTGCGCGCCTCCTACCCCGATGCCCTGACCCGGAGCAGAAGCGTTACCGCGCTGGCTGCGCCCTCGTTCGCCGCCGCGATGATGGGCCGCCATGTGCTGGGGGTGATGCCGGTCGAGCGGGGCTCGCTGCTGTTCACCTGCGTGGACGTGGCGGGGCATCCCGAGCTGGAGGGACGCTCCGTGCACGAGGCGTTCCGCGAGAACGCATGGCGGGTGCTGGCCGTCGGGACCGCCGCCGGGCCGCTCCCCGCGTCGGAGGCCGTGGACGGCCTCACCGGAGCGCACCCCGGCCGGACGGGCTTCGACTGGCGTCCCGAGCAGGGACGGATCCTGCGGGCGGGCGACCGTGTCGTCCTGGCGACCACGCGGCGCGGTCTGGACATCCTGATGACGGGTGTGCGGCCGCAACCGCAGTCGACGGACCACCGGAACTGAACGGGGACGGTCACTTCAGATCGGAGACCCTGAACACGGTCAGCGCCGTCTCGCGTTCCACGCGCACGGAGAGCCGCTCCAGCGCGGCGGACCCGCCCTGCAGGGGGCCGAGGGTCAGAGACTTGCGGGCGTCCTCGTGGAGCCGGTACCAGAGGTCGGGGTTGTCGACCAGGACCTGGAGGTCGAGTTCGACGTGCTCACCGAAGGCGTCCCTGAGCACGAGACGTCGTGTGATCCCGTCGAGGGCGCGCACCGAGACCAGCTGGTCGGTGCGGATCCTTCGGGTGCGCAGCAGCCGGCGTGAGGTCAGCCAGCCTTCGCCGAGGCGGATGCGGTCGGGGCAGAGCAGGAGGAAGAGCAGCACCGCGAGCGCGGACCACAGCGCACCGCGCCGCAGGGACAGCGTGTCCGCACACCAGTCGATCAGGATGAGCAGGGCGAGGAGTACGACCGCGCAGCGAATGGCGCTGATCAGATCCCCCGCCCAGCGGCGATCGTGGAGCACGGGACCGGACTCCGGACCGCACATGCCGGATCCGGGCCCTCGCGTGTCGTCGCGCTGCCCCATACGCCAGACGGTAAGAGACCTTGCGACGTGGAGGAATGGGCCTTGACGGGACCCATACGGCCCTGCGGTCCTTCTTGACGGTGCCGCAACGCGGGCCCGCCGTGGCCCGGTCCTGCAGCAAGGACGTGTCACGGGCGCGGGGATCTCTACAGCCGTAAGGGTTCCGTCAAAGGCGCGCGGAGCGCCGTATGGGAGCCGTCAACGGCGCGGGTTCCCGGTCGCGAAGGCTGTTTCGTCGAACCGTCCCTTCCGACCGAACCCTTCCAGGAGTTCACGATGGCCGATCTGGCCTTCGTCGTCACCACGATCGCCTGCTTCGTGCTGGTGGCCCTCGTCGCCAAGGGGGTGACGAAGCTGTGACCGCCGAGAACATCGTCGGACTCGTCGTGGCCGTCGCCCTGCTGGGCTATCTCGTCCTCGCCCTGATCTTCCCGGAGAGGTTCTGAGCCACCCCATGGGTCCCGTACTCGCAGGCGCTCTCCAACTGCTCGCCCTCATGGGCGCGTTGGCCCTCGCCTATGTCCCGCTCGGCAACTACATGGCCAAGGTCTACGCCTCCGACAAGCACTGGCGGGTCGAGAAGTGGATCTACCGGGGCATCGGCGCCGACCCCGGCACCGAGATGCGCTGGACCGCGTACCTGCGCGGCGTGCTCGCGTTCTCGGCCGTGAGCGTTCTCTTCCTCTACCTGCTGCAGCGCGTCCAGGGCATCCTGCCGCTGTCGCTCGGCTTCAAGGCCGTCGACCCGGGCCAGGCGTTCAACACCGCCGCGTCCTTCGTGACCAACACCAACTGGCAGTCGTACTACGGCGAACAGGCCATGGGCCACGTCGTGCAGACCGCCGGGCTGGCCGTGCAGAACTTCGTGTCGGCCGCGGTCGGTATGGCCGTCGCGGTGGCGCTCGTGCGGGGCTTCGCGCGCTCGCGCACCGGTGAGCTCGGCAACTTCTGGTCCGACATGGTGCGCGGTGTGACCCGGATCCTGCTGCCGGGCGCCTTCATCGCGGCGATCGTGCTGGTCGCCTGCGGTGTCATCCAGAGCTTCTCCGGCATCCACGAAGTCGGTCAGTTCCTGGGCGGGCACCAGCAGTGGAACGGCGGCGCGGTCGCCTCCCAGGAGGCCATCAAGGAACTCGGCACCAACGGCGGCGGCTACTTCAACGCCAACTCGGCCCACCCGTTCGAGAATCCGACGCCCTTCACCAATCTCTTCGAGATCTTCCTGCTCCTGGTGATCCCCTTCGCGCTGACCCGCACCTTCGGCATCATGGTCGGCTCGGTCAAGCAGGGCTACGCGATCCTCGCCACGATGGCCACCGTCTGGGTCGGCTTCGTCGCCCTGATGATGTGGGCCGAGTTCGCCCACCACGGCCCGGCGTTCCAGCTCGCGCACGGTGCGATGGAGGGCAAGGAGGTCCGCTTCGGCGTCGGCTCCTCGTCGATCTTCGCGGTGTCGACGACGCTCACCTCGACCGGTGCGGTGGACTCCTTCCACTCCTCCTTCACCGGCCTCGGCGGCGGTATCACCATGCTCGGCATGATGCTGGGCGAGATCGCGCCCGGCGGTACCGGCTCCGGCCTCTACGGCATGCTGATCATGGCGGTCATCGCGGTGTTCATCGCCGGTCTGATGGTCGGCCGTACGCCCGAGTACCTGGGCAAGAAGATCGGCTCCCGCGAGATCAAGCTGGCGGCCTGCTACATCCTCATCACGCCCGCGCTGGTGTTGATCTTCACGGCGGCCTCGATGGCGCTGCCGACGCCTCCGCACTCGATGCTCAACTCCGGTGCGCACGGTTTCTCCGAGGTGCTGTACGCCTTCACCTCGGCGTCCAACAACAACGGCTCGGCCTTCGCGGGCCTGAACGCGAACACCGACTGGTTCAACACGACGACCGGTCTTGCGATGATCCTCGGCCGCTTCCTGCCGATGGTGTTCGTGCTGGCGCTGGCCGGCTCGCTCGCCGAGCAGACGCCGGTGCCGGCCACCGCGGGCACCCTGCGCACGGAAAAGCCGCTGTTCACCGGGTTGTTGGTGGGCGCGATCCTCATCATCACCGGTCTGACCTACTTCCCCGCGCTCGCGCTGGGCCCGCTGGCCGAGGGGCTGGCGTCATGACAACCGACGCAACGACGCAAGAGGACCCGATGTCCACAGCCACCCCGACCCGGGCGCCGCACAGCGACGTACCCACCGGGCACAAGCCCGCCGAAGGACGTGTCGGCGCGGGCCTCTTCGACCCGAAGCAGCTCGTCAGGTCGCTGCCGGACGCCTTCCGCAAACTCGACCCGCGGGTGATGGTCAAGTCCCCCGTGATGTTCGTGGTGTGGATCGGTTCCGTCCTGACCACCGTCTTCTCCTTCAAGGACCCGGGCGACTGGTTCGGCTGGGCGATCAGTGCCTGGCTGTGGTTGACCGTGGTCTTCGCCAATCTGGCGGAGGCGGTTGCCGAAGGCCGTGGCAAGGCGCAGGCGGAGACCCTGCGCAGGACCAAGACCGACACGGTGGCGCGCCGTCTGTCGGACGACGGCGAGGAGCAGGTGCCGGGCACCGACCTGAGGATCGGCGACCTGGTCGTCTGCGAGGCCGGGGACGTCATCCCCGGTGACGGCGATGTCGTCGAGGGCGTCGCCTCGGTCGACGAGTCGGCGATCACCGGTGAGTCGGCGCCGGTCATCCGGGAGTCCGGCGGCGACCGTTCGGCGGTCACCGGCGGTACGAAGGTGCTGTCCGACCGGATCGTCATCAGGATCACGACGAAGCCGGGCGAGACGTTCATCGACCGGATGATCAACCTGGTGGAGGGTGCGGCCCGGCAGAAGACGCCGAACGAGATCGCGCTCAACATCCTGCTGGCCTCGCTGACGATCGTCTTCCTGCTGGCCGTGGCCACGCTGCCGCCCTTCGCGGACTACGCCGGCACGCACCTGACCATGGTCGTGCTGGTCGCCCTGCTGGTCTGTCTGATCCCGACGACGATCGGGGCGCTGCTGTCCGCGATCGGCATCGCGGGCATGGACCGCCTGGTCCAGCGCAACGTACTCGCCATGTCCGGCAGGGCGGTCGAGGCCGCCGGTGATGTGTCGACGCTGCTGCTCGACAAGACCGGCACCATCACCCTCGGCAATCGCCGCGCCGCGGAGTTCGTGCCGGTGTCCGGCACCACGGAGGCCGAGCTCGCGGACGCGGCCCAGCTGTCGTCGCTGGCCGACGAGACGCCCGAGGGCCGCTCCGTCGTCGTACTGGCGAAGGAGGGGTACGGCCTGCGGGAGCGGCACGAGGGTGAGCTGGCCGGTGCCGAGTGGATCGCCTTCACCGCGCAGACCCGGATGTCGGGTGTGGACGTCAACGGACGCAGGATCCGCAAGGGCGCGGCCGGTTCGGTCATCGCCTGGGTGGGGGAGCGGGGCGGCGAAGTCGCGCGGGACGCCGAGGAGGTGACCGACCGGATCTCCGAGGCGGGGGGCACCCCGCTGCTGGTCGCCGTCGAGGACCACAGGGGCGCCCGCGTCCTGGGCGTCATCCACCTCAAGGACGTCGTCAAGGACGGCATGCGGGAGCGGTTCGACGAGCTGCGGCGCATGGGCATCAAGACCGTCATGATCACGGGCGACAACCCGCTGACGGCCAAGGCGATCGCCGAGGAAGCGGGCGTCGACGACTTCCTCGCGGAGGCCACGCCCGAGGACAAGATGGCGCTCATCAGGCGGGAGCAGGCGGGCGGCAAGCTGGTCGCGATGACCGGTGACGGCACGAACGACGCACCCGCGCTGGCCCAGGCGGATGTCGGCGTGGCGATGAACACCGGCACGTCGGCCGCCAAGGAGGCCGGCAACATGGTCGACCTCGACTCCGACCCGACCAAGCTCATCGAGATCGTCGAGATCGGGAAGCAGCTGCTGATCACGCGCGGTGCGCTGACGACGTTCTCCATCGCCAACGACGTCGCGAAGTACTTCGCGATCATCCCGGCGCTGTTCGCGGCCGTCTACCCGGGCCTGGACAAGCTCAACATCATGGGCCTGTCCTCGCCGGACTCCGCGATCCTCTCGGCGGTCGTCTTCAACGCGCTGATCATCATCGCGCTGGTGCCGCTCTCCCTCAAGGGCGTGCAGTACCGGCCGGTCAGCGCAGACAAGATGCTGCGGCGCAACCTGACGATCTACGGCATCGGCGGACTGATCGCCCCGTTCATCGGCATCAAAGCCATCGACCTGCTCATCTCGCTCATCCCCGGGCTGTAACTCTTCTAAGGCGTGGTGAAGGACATGAACAACCCCGTTGTGAACACGGCTCGGTTGCTGGGGGCGGGGCTGCGTGCGTTGCTGGTGTTGACCGTGCTCACAGGCATCATCTACCCGCTGGCCGTCACAGGTGTGGCCCAGGCGCTGTTCACCGACAAGGCGAACGGCTCCGAGATCAAGGCGGACGGCAAGGTCGTCGGCTCCTCCCTCATCGGACAACAGGGCTACAGCCTGGACTACTTCCAGCCGCGCCCCGCCAACGGCCTGGGTGTGAACTCGGTCAACACCCGGTACCGGCTGATCCTTTCCGGCGCGACCAACCGCTCCGGCGACAACCCCGAGCTCATCAAGTGGGTCAAGGAGGCGAAGGCGAAGGTCGTCAAGGACAATTCCGTCCCCGGCTACACCGTCAAGCCCTCGCAAGTGCCCGCCGACGCGGTGACGTCCTCCGGCTCCGGCCTGGATCCGGACATCTCTCCCCAGTACGCCGACCTCCAGGTGCACCGGGTCGCCGAGCGCAACGGCCTGTCCGTCGCCCGGGTCGAGAAGCTCGTCGAGGACCACACCGAGGGCCGCACGCTCGGCTTCATGGGCGAGCCCCGCGTGAACGTCCTGGAGCTCAACCTCGCGCTCAAGTCCCTCGAAGGGGGAAAGCGGTGACTTGGCCGGGCGTGGTGCGGTAGTACTACGCCTCCCCCTCCGAAGCTCTTGCCGATCGCAGTCGATCGCGGATGACGTCAGCACCCTCACCGAGGAGTCGGTGAGGGTGCTGACGTCGCCACGGTGTACGGGGCTCCGCTGCGGGCGAAGGCCGGCATCGCCACCGCCGTGTCCGGGATCATCGGCATGAAGATGGCCACCCGGTCGCCGGTGTGCACGCCGGGGGCCTGCAGGGCGTGCGCCGCCCGGCACACCTCCTGGGTCAGCTCGGCGGAGGTGATCGTACGGGTGTCGCCCGGCTCGCCCTCCCGGTGGAAGGCGACCCGGGCTCCGTGGCCGGCCGCGACATGCCGCGCCGCCGCCGTGGCCCAGAAGCAGACGAACGTCGTCAGTGCGAGGGCGCCGAGACCGAGCTGGCCGGCGACGGCGACGGCGACGGGTTCTGGGTTCGAGGCTGGTGTGCTCACCTACGCTTCCCTCTATGACATGGATCACATGAATGCGTGATCGGTGTGCCCTGTGCGCTGAGCGATCCCGGTTGCTTCGTAAGGATCGCTGAGTTCGCCGAATGTTTCGCACATTTTCGGGTGCCGGGCGCATGAGGGGAGATCGATGCCCCGCCACGCCATGGACGTTGCCCGCAGATTCACCGCGTACAAGGGGTTGCCACCCTTTGGGAGCTGTCTCTAGGGTGCGGCAACAACGCAGCTTTCTGGATCATCTCCGAAACTTTCGGTCCCAGCGGACGGTCGTGGACGCGCCGTCCCTACCCAAGGAGCGCACTATGGGCGACCGGGCACTGTCCCGCCGCGGCTTCCTGGCGGCCTCCGCCGCGGCCGGTCTGGGCATGACGGCACTGAGCGGATGCGGCGGAGACTCGGACGGAGGGTCGTCGGACGGGACGACCACCGTCGAGTGGTGGAACATCTCCACCACCGAGCCCGCGAAAACCGTATGGGCCGGTCTGGCCAAGAAGTTCGAGGCTCAGAACCCCAAGGTGAAGCTGAAGATCGTCCAGCTCGAGAACGACGCCTACAAGGCGAAGATGACGGCGCTGACCGCCTCCGGCAAGCTCCCCGACATCTTCCACACCTGGGGCGGCGGCGTCCTCAAGCAGCAGATCGACGCGGGGATGGTCGAGGACCTCACCGACCGGACCAAGCCGTGGGCGGGCCAACTGCTGCCGGCCTCGACGAAGGCGTACATCTTCGACGACAAGACGTACGCCATTCCGTTCGACATCGGCATGATCGGCTTCTGGTACAACAAGGCCCTGTTCAAGCAGGCCGGCATCGCCGCGCCCCCGACCACCTGGAGCGGCTTCCTCGACGCCGTGCGCAAGCTGAAGGCCAGGAACATCACACCGCTCGCCCTCGCCGGCAAGGAGAAGTGGCCCGGCATGTACTACTGGGCCTACCTCTCCATGCGCACCGCAGGCCTCGACGCCCTCCAGAAGGCCAGCGACGACAAGGACTTCACCGGCGCTGGATTCGTCGAGGCCGGACAGCACCTCAAGGACCTCGTCCAACTCCAGCCGTTCCAGAAGGGATTCCTCGGCGCCGCCTACTCCACACCCAGCGGACAGGCCGCGACCGTCGGCAACGGCAAGGCGGCCATGGAGCTCATGGGGCAGTGGGCCCCGCAGGTGGAGGCGGACCAGGGCAAGGGCCTCGGCGCGAACCTCGGCTTCTTCCCGTTCCCGGCGGTCGAGGGCGGAAAGGGCGCCCTTACCGAGGTGTTCGGCGGAGGCGGCGGGCATGCGCTGCGCAAGGGTGCCCCGCAGGCGGCCGTCGACTTCCTGAAGTTCTTCGCCTCCGAGACCACTGACCGGGAACTCGTCAAGAAGACCGGGGCCATTCCCGTGGTCCCGGGTGCAGAGAGCGCACTCAGCGACCCCAACCTCAAGGCCGTAGAAGCCCAGCTGAAGGCCTCCACCGGCTTCCAGCTCTACCTCGACCAGGCGTACGCACCAGCCGTCGGGCAGGAGATCAACGACAGCGTCGCCGCGCTCATCGCCGGCTCCAAGTCCCCCGAGCAGGTCGCGGAGTCGGTCACGAAGACCGCGAAGGAAGAGCAGTAGCCGCCGATGACCTCCACGTCCTCCACGTTCCTTCCGGACAAGCGGAGCGGCCCGGGCCTCGAACTCCCGCCTCCCGCCGCGGACTTCGCGCGGGGGCGGGCCCGGCGGCGCCTGCTGAACTGGCTCACCGCGGTCGGCTTCCAGGTGCCCGCCCTGGTGCTGTTCATCGGCCTCGTCCTGCTGCCGATGCTGTTCGCGCTGTACGCCGCCTTCTTCCGCTGGGGCGGGTTCGGTATGCCCTCCGACTACGTGGGCACGGACAACTTCACCCGCCTCTTCCAGGACCCCGTCTTCCTGGGCGACCTGTGGCGCTGCCTGGTCCTGATGGCGCTGTCGCTCACGCTGCAGCTGCCGTTCGCGCTCGCCATGGCCGTGGCGCTCAACCAGCGGCTGCGCGGCCGGGCCGTGTACCGGATGCTGTTCTTCGCGCCGTACGTCCTGTCCGAAGCCATCACCGGCGTCCTGTTCAGCATGATCTTCGCCCCGGGCGACGGACTCGCCGACCACGTCCTGGGCGCCGTCGGCCTCGACGGGCTCGGCGGGGAGTGGTTCGCCGATCCGTCCTATGTCATGGCGACCCTGTTCCTGGTCATGACGTGGAAGTACTTCGGCTTCCACATGATGCTCTACCTGGCCGGACTCCAGTCCATCCCGGCCGAGTTGACCGAGGCGGCGCTGATCGACGGCGCCGGGCCCTGGCAGCGGTTCCGCAATGTCACCCTGCCGCTGCTCGCGCCCACCCTGCGCATCAGCGTCTTCCTGTCCGTCATCTGGGGTGTCCAGCTCTTCGACCTGGTGTGGGTGGTCACCCAGGGCGGCCCCGACCACCACTCCGAGACGATGGCCGTGACCATGTTCCAGTACGGCTTCAAGCGCTACCAGGTCGGCTACGCCAGCGCGATCAGCGTGGTCATGTTCGGCATCTGCCTCGTCTTTGCCCTCGCCTACCAGCGGTTCGTGCTCCGCCGCGACCTCGAAGGGGCCACCACGAACATGAGGGGAGACGGCAGATGAAGACCCTGCGCCAACTGCCGCTGCACGTCGTCCTGGTCGCCGTCGGCGCGTTGATGGTCGTACCTCTGCTGTACGCCGTCATGTCCGGCTTCAAGTCGACGGCCGAACTCTCCCGCAACCCCTTCGGGCTGCCCGAGCACTGGCTGACCGGCAACTACACCGACATCCTCGGCTCCGGCAGCTTCTGGAGGCTGCTGGGCAACAGCACCCTGATCGCCGTGGCGACGACCGTGCTCATGGTCACCGTGTCCGCGCTCGCGGCCTTCTCCTTCGCCCGGTTCGCCTTCCGCGGGCGGGAGTTGCTGTTCACCTTCTTCACGATGGGGCTGATGTTCCCCTTCGCGGTGGCCGCGCTGCCGCTGTTCCTGCTGCTGCGCTACCTCGGCCTGCTCGACAACCCGCTGGGCGTGATCCTCCCGCAGGCCGCATACGGACTGCCGGTGACGATCATCATCCTGCGCGGGTTCTTCCGGCAGATCCCCGGTGAGCTGGAGGAGGCGGCCACCCTCGACGGCTGCAGCCCGTTCGGGTTCTTCTGGCGGGTACTCCTGCCCATGGCACGGCCCGCGCTGGGCACGGCCTCGGTGCTCGCCGTGGTCACCAGCTGGAACAACTTCCTCCTGCCACTGCTGGTGTTCACCGACAACACATGGTGGACCCTGCCGATCGGCGTCCAGCAGTTCCAGGGCCAGTACTCGGCGGAGTACGCGCGCGTCTTCGCCTATCTCGTCCTCGCGATGGTTCCCGCCCTCGCCTTCTACTCGGTCGCCGAGCGGCAGCTCGTCGGCGGCCTCACCGCCGGTGCCACCAAGGGATGAGGCGCACCGGCGTCCGTACGGCCCCGCACCCCACACCGTGAGGAGTCGCACCATGCGCAAGACCACCCGTCTCAGACTCGCCGGCGGCCTCGCCGCCGTCCTGGTCGCCGCCGGAATCGCCACCGGCCCCGCGGCGCAGGCGAGCCCGAAGCAGCCGACGCTCGCGGAACTGGCCCAGCGCCACGGCCGCTACTTCGGCAGTGCCACCGACAACCCCGAACTCACCGACACCGCCTATACGGCCCTGCTCGGCAGCGAGTTCGACATGATCACGCCCGGCAACGGCATGAAGTGGTACGCCACCGAGCCCGAGCAAGGCGTCTTCGACTGGACGAACGGCGACCAGATCGTCAACCTGGCCCGCGAGAACCACCAGCGGGTCCGTGCCCACACCCTGGTCTGGCACAGCCAGCTGCCCGACTGGCTCACCGGCCGCTCGTGGTCCGCGGACGAGCTCAGGGCCGTACTGAAGAAGCACATCCAGACCGAGGTACGGCACTACCGCGGCAAGGTCTACTCCTGGGACGTCGTCAACGAGGCCTTCAACGAGGACGGCACCTATCGCGAGACCCTCTGGTACAAGACGCTCGGCCCCGGCTACATCGCCGACGCGCTGCGCTGGGCCCACCAGGCCGATCCGCACGCCAAGCTCTACCTCAACGACTACAACATCGAGGCGGTCGGCCCGAAGAGCGACGCCTACTACCGGCTGGCGAAGGACCTCAAGGCCCGGAAGGTTCCGCTCGACGGCATCGGACTCCAGGCCCATCTGGCCCTCCAGTACGGCTATCCGACGACCCTGGAGGACAACCTGCGCCGCTTCTCGCGGCTCGGCCTCGACACCGCGCTCACCGAGGTCGACGTACGGATGATCCTGCCGGCGACGGACGAGAAGCTGGCGCAGCAGGCCCAGTGGTACCGGGACCTGACCGAGGCATGTCTCGCGGTGCGGCGGTGCGTGGGCATCACGGTGTGGGACTACACCGACAAGTACTCGTGGATCCCGGCGTTCTTCCCCGGTGAAGGTGCTGCGCTCCCGTGGGACGAGCAACTGCGGCCCAAGCCCGCCTACTTCGCGATCAGGGCGGCGCTGGGCGGCAAGTAGAGAACGCCCCGGCGGTGCAGTGGGGAGCACCGCCGGGGTCCGGCACCCCCGGCTCAGGGCGCCGGGGGTGCCGTGCTCGACCGCACCACGAGCTCCGTGCCCAGCTCCACCCGTGGTGAGCCGGGCTGATCGCCGCGGGCCAGGCGCAGCACCGTGCCGACGGCCGGCTTGCCCATCTCGGCCAGGGGCCGGCGCACCGTCGTCAGCGGCGGGGCCGACCAGCGCACCTCCGGAAGGTCGTCGAAGCCGACCAGGCTCATGTCCTGCGGCACCCTGAGGCCGCGCCGGCGCAGTGCCTCGATCGCGCCGAGTGTCATCTGGTCGCCGGCCGCGAACACCGCCGTCGGCGGTTCGGGCAGGTCGAGGAGGGTGTCGCAGCCCGTGAAGCCGGACTCGGGGTGGAAGTCGCCGGGGACGACGAGGCTTTCGTCGACCGAGGGCCCCGCGCCCTCCAGGGCGGCGCGGTGGCCGTCGAAGCGGGCTCTTGAGCACAGCAGCCTGGGCGGGCCGGCGATGAGGCCGATCCTGCGGTGGCCCAGGGACAGCAGGTGCCCGGTGGCCGCCGTGCCGCCCGACCAGTTGGCGGCGCCGATGGTGGGAACCCCGAGGGCGGGGGAGCCCGCCGGGTCGACGACCACCAGCGGGACGCCGAAGGCGCGCAACTCCTCGTGCAGGACCGGTTCCAGCGCCGAGGTGACGAGGATGACGCCGTCGGAGGCGCGGGCCCGCAGATTGCGCATCCACTTGCGGGCGTCGCCCAAGCGGCCGTGGATCGCCGACACCACGGTGCCGACCCCGCAGGCGTGCGCGGCCTCCTCGACGTCCCGGATGATCTCCACCGCCCACGGGCTGTCGAGGTCATGGAAGACCAGGTCGAGCAGGGCTGCGCCGGTCAGGGAGGCGGCGGCGCGCCTGCGGTGGCCGTAGCGCAGCAGCAGGTTCTCGACCCGGGCACGGGTCTGCGGCGAGACGTCCGAGCGGCCGTTGACGACCCGGGACACGGTCGGCACCGAGGCCCCGGCCCGCCGGGCGATCTCCGTGATCGTGACCTTGCCGCGGGGCCCGGACGGTGCCTCGGCCCCTGCCTCGTCCGCGGCCCATTCCCCACCTCCGTCGACGTGACCGGCACATGCGACTACGCGCAGTGATCGCCTCCGCACATGCGTCGGGGCCGGTTCGCAGGGTGTCCTGGCGACCGGCCCCTCAAGTCTCCGGGTGGTGCGGCGCGCCGCCCGGTGCCGCTCAGGCGGCCGTCATCACCTGGCCGGCGCCCAGCGGGCGGTGCGGCGCGATGATCTGGCCGTCGGGCAGGAGCTCACCGGTGTCCTCGAAAAGCAGAACGCCGTTGCACAGCAGGCTCCACCCCTGCTCCGGGTGGTGCGCCACGAGTCGGGCGGATTCCCGGTCGGCGGAGTGGGCTGTCGGACACGGTGGCTGGTGCTGGCACATTGATGGGATCTTTCGCTCTGTCGTGATGTGTGTGATGGCTGTCTTGTCTGTCCCGCGGCTTGAAGCTCCGTTCACGGCCGCCCCCCGTAGTAATCAAGTGGGTCCAGTCCCAGTGTTGCCCCACGGGCGTCAATCCGCAGGGATTTCGCAGCACCGCTTCTCACAGGTTGAGGACGCATCCCGGGCGCGGACGGTTCAATGCAACTGCACTGTCACTTCGGGTGGTTCCAGGTGGCCGGATGGGGCTAGTCCTTCCAGGTCAGACCCCATTTTCGGCTCGTACGAGCAATTAGCTGCTCGTACGAGCGAATTGGCGGGCGGAAAAGCGACGTACCCCGTCCCGGAATTCCGGAACGGGGTACGAAAAGGTGCCTGGCGAGGGGCGCTGGTGGTCAGGCGGGCGAGCCCAGCAGCGGGACCGGAGTCGCCCGATGGGTCAGCACCGGGAGCAGTTCGGCGACGCGGAGCGGGCGGTGCGCGGCGATGCCGGGCGGCGCCGGCGCCAGCGGGACGAGGAGGTCCGTGGCGGCGGGGTGGCCCGTGGCGCCGTCCGCGGTGCAGTCGCCGTGCAGCCACAGTGTGAGCATGTACAGGCTGGGTACCGAGAGGAGGCGCGGCTGGTAGGGATGGCTCATCGTCTCCGCCTGACGCAGGGCGCGCTCGGTGGAGGCGATGTAGGGGCCTTCGAAGAAGTGCGAGAAGGCCCATCCGTCAGGGGTCAGCATGGTGTCGGCGGCCGCCACCGAGCGCTCGCCGCAGCGGATCAGGAAGCGCCACCCGGCCAGCCGGGTGGCGGACACACCCGCGGGGCTGAGTTGGTCCAGTACGTGGACGGGCAGCGGGAGTTCGGGGGTGGCGGGGCCCTGGGAGCGCAGCAAGGAGGGAGTTCGGGCCTCGCGGACCGCGGTGGGGGAACCGAGCGCGGTCAGGACGGTGCGAAGGGCGGGCGCGGGAGCCGGGGGGACATGCAGCGGCATGGTGGGTCGCCTCTCATTCGACAGGCACGGTGGCGCGAGGGCGGGGGCGGACGGCGCTGTCTGCTCACGGGGCCAGAGGGGCGGGGGCCGGGGCCTGGGAACGAGGAGTGTGGCTGAGGCCTGCCGCACGTCACCTCGACGGCAGGTTCCGTGACCGCGGGCGCCGACCCTCTGTCTTGTTCGCGGAGTTTATACGACATGTGTTCAGACCGTGTTTCGTCTAGCCGTTTCCGGTGCACTCGACAAGGGCGTATCCGGTCGGCGATACGCAGGAATCATCCCGATTCCGCTGCCACCTTAAGCCGGTGACCTCGGCACATAGTCGGGGAGCGGTCGGCCAATTCTCGTCGGCGTTTTTCACGAGTTCGTCGTCGGCCCGAAACTGCGCTGTGCCCCATGCCCGGTGAATGTGCCACTGGGCATGCTCATGAGAGTAGCGGGCGACGCCCGGGCGCGGGGACGTTATCGATCGCCGAGGCTGGGCATCATCCCACGTGACCCCGACACCGGGCGGCCGATCTTCGAGTCGCCCACGCGAGGAGGGACGCTTCGATGGGGGAGAAGGTCGTGGCAGGCCGGTTCGACCTGTCCGATCGGCAGCACTACCGCGACAAGCTCCGCAGGTGTCTGACGGGACTGGAGCGGCTCCTGGACGAGAAGCGGTTCGATCGCCCGAAGAACCTCATGGGGTTGGAGATCGAACTGAATCTTGCCGGGAGCGACGGCATGCCGAAAATGCTCAATGCGCAGGTGCTCGAGCGGATCGCAAGCCGTGATTTCCAAACAGAACTCGCCATGTTCAATCTGGAAGTCAACATAGCCCCACATCGATTGGGTGGGCGGGTATTCGACCGGCTCGGCGAGGAACTCACGACCTCGCTGGCATATGCCCACCGAAAAGCGGGGGAACTCGACGCGGGAATCGTGATGATCGGCATTCTGCCGACCCTCGACCGCGACGACCTGGTCTCCTCCAACCTCTCCGACGTCGACCGCTACGCCCTGCTCAACGAGCAGATCGTGGCCGCCCGCGGCGAGGACTTCGTCCTCGACATCGACGGCGTGGAGCGCCTCACCTGCACCTCGAAGTCCATAGCCCCGGAGGCCGCCTGCACCTCAGTGCAGCTGCACCTCCAGGTCACCCCGGGCCGCTTCGCCGACGTCTGGAACGCCGCGCAGGCCGTCGCCGCCGCGCAGATCGCCGTGGGCGCCAACTCCCCCTTCCTGTTCGGCCGCGAGCTGTGGCGCGAGTCCAGGCCCCCGCTGTTCCAGCAGTCCACCGACACCCGGCCGCCGGAGCTGCAGGCGCAGGGCGTGCGCCCGCGCACCTGGTTCGGGGAGCGCTGGATCTCCTCGGCGTACGACCTGTTCGAGGAGAACGTGCGGTTCTTCCCGGCCCTGCTGCCGATCTCGGACGAGGAGGACCCGCTGCGGGTCCTCGACGAAGGCGGCGTCCCCACGCTGGCCGAACTCGTCCTGCACAACGGCACGGTGTACCGCTGGAACCGCCCGGTCTACGGCATCGCCGACGGCGTTCCGCACCTGCGCGTCGAGAACCGCGTCCTGCCCGCCGGGCCCACCGTCACCGACGTCATCGCCAACGCCGCCTTCTACTACGGCCTCGTGCGCGCCCTCGCAGAGGAGTCGCGACCCGTGTGGACCCGGCTGCCCTTCGAGGCGGCCGCCGCGAACTTCGACGCCGCCTGCAAGCACGGCATCGACGCCCGCCTGGAGTGGCCGCGGCGGGGCCGGTACAGCGGCACCGCGCAGGTCGACGCGGTGAGCCTGGTACGCGACGAGCTGCTGCCGCTCGCCGAGGCGGGGCTGGACGCGTGGGGCGTCGAACCCGCCGACCGGGACCTCTACTTGGGCGTCATCGACGAGCGCTGCCGGCGCCGCGTGAACGGTGCGACCTGGCAGGCGGCCACCTTCCATCGGGCACTGGAGACCGGACTGTCGCGGGATGCCGCGCTGGCGGCCACGACTCGCCGGTACAGCGAGCTGATGCGAGCGGGGGAGCCGGTGCACACCTGGCCGGTGGGACTGCCGGAGCCTGTCCCGCTGGGCTAGCCGCCGCGGGCCGCTGCCCCCTAGTCGTCACCCCGTGAACCCGCTGCCACGATCGCCTTCAGCATCACCGACTGGATCTGTGAAGGATTGCTGACCGACTGGCCCGAGCCGCCCGTCGCCTCGGCTATCTCTTCGGCCTCCTGGCGGTCGGCGTCGGGGCCCACGGCGATCATGATGAGCGGTACGGGGCGGGCGGGGTCGGTGAGTTTCTGCAGCCGGGTGACGAGTGCGGAGCGGGAGATGCTGCCGGGGTCCTGGTTGACGCCGTCGGTCAGGACGACCAGCGCGTTGAACTTTCCCTTCGCGTAGGACGAGGTCGCCGCCTTGTAGGCGGCGAGCGTGGTGTCGTAGAGCCCGGTCGCCCCGTGCGGAACCGGCTCGAGGGCGTTGAAGGCCGCCGAGAGGCGGTCGCGCTGGGTTCCGCTGCCCTTCTGGTCGCCCAGGCGCTCGGTCGGCACCAGGACGCGGTAGTCCTTGGCGCCGTCCAGCTTCGTGGAGAACTCCCACAGGCCGATCTCGTCCTCGGACGTGAAGGTGGCGAGGGCCTGGAGCAGGGAGCCCTTGGTGACGTCCATCCGCGACTGCCCGGTCCCCGGCACCGGCTGCGCCATGGACGAGGAGGCGTCCACGACCGTGGTGAGCCGGGCGCTCTGCACGGTGATCGTCCAGGTGCCGAGAGTCTCCTCGAGCGCCGCGTCCGAGGCCGGCTGGGGTGTGGGCTCGGTGTACGGCTGGGGGCTGCTGCCGCCGGCCTCGGCGACCACCGTCTCGGGCGCCTCCTCGTCGGAGGTGCGGAAGCCGTACTTCTGCAACAGCCGCAGCTGCGCCGGCTGCCGCAGGTAGCTGACGAACCGCAGCGCGGCCCGGCTCTCGTCTGTCGTCAGCTCGTCGACCGTCGCGAACGGGTAGTCGAGCCGCGGCGAGCCGTCCTTCGGGTAGAACATGTCCACACTGCCGCCGCTGCCGGCCGAGGAGTTGTACGCGTACGCCGCCTGCTCGGACAGCACCAGCGCCTGGTTCCGCTTCGGGTTGCCCAGCTCGGTGCCCGAGGAGTCGCGGGGCAGGGTGTCGACGACCTGGCTGTCGCTGTCCGAGGTGCGCTGCGACAGCGTCTTCATCATGGCCGCCGCCTGGGTGTCGCCGCCCTTGATCCCGGCGGCGGCCGTGCTGAGCTGTGTGAGCGCGAGCAGCCCGGTGGCGCTGCGCGCGGGATCGGCCGCGCCCAGCCTGAGCGACTTGTCCCGCAGGGCGGCGCCGACCAGGCCGACCCAGCTGTACGTCCGCTTCGGCCAGCCCAGCGACGTGGCGGCCGGGGGCACCATGGCCACACCGATCGGTGTCGAGGCGACCGCGCCCACCGGAGTCACGTCGATGGGGCCGTTGTCCGCCGTGATCCGGTCGATCCACAGCTGGGAGTCCGGCACCCACAGCTGCGCGTCGGGCTTCTTGCCCGCGGCGAGCGCGTCCGCGACCTTGTACGAGTCGCGCGCGGTCACCGCGACGGCGACACAGCGTCCGTCGGAGGTGATGTCGCTGCGCCGGGCCTGCTTGGCCGCGGCCGTGAGGGCAGGGGCGATGTCGGGCGAGGCGGTGAGCTTCAGGCGCACCGGGTCGTCCTGGCAGGAGGAGCCGAACGACAGCAGGCCGCTCTTGACCGCGCCCGCCGTGCCGCCGGCGACGGCGAGGACGAGCACCGTGGCCATCGCCACCGTGCGGCGCCGCGCCCGTGGACGGGGGTCGCTGCCGCCCGCCCCATACTGATCGGGCAAGCTGTGACGTCCCATGACGGTGGTGCCCCTCCCTGTTGAACCTCGTGCCGGACCGCGGCCGTATGGCAGGCAAAAGGGAGATACGCCCCGTACGGCGTCCGTCCCCCCTGACGGCCTGGCGCACGATCCTCGCAAGTTCTTTCGAGACCCTAGCGGGGCTGCGGTGGGGATGAGGCTGGATTACTGAACTGGAGGCAGGTGTGCAGGAAGAGGCGGACCCGGTGGCCGATTCCTTTCCGCCGGAACGGCCCTCGCGACGGATTCTCCGTGACGAGACACTGCTCGTTCTGGGGCTTTCGCTCGGTGCGAGTGGTGTGTCCGCCCTGATCAGCTTTGTCGGATCGGTCACGAAACCAGGAGGGCTCAAGGAGCAGGCGGCCACCCTCAATGCCTCGGCCGCGCCGGGCCGCCCCTGGCTGGATCTGGCCTGGCAGCTGTTCGGGATCGCCACGGCCCTGGTGCCCGTCGCGCTCGTTGCGCACCTCCTGCTGCGTGAGGGCCGGAGCCTGCGCACCATCGGCTTCGACCGCACCCGCCCGTGGCCCGACCTCGGCCGCGGCGCCGGGATCGCGGCGGTGATCGGCAGCACCGGAATCGCCTTCTACCTGGCCGCACGCGGGCTCGGCTTCAACCTCACGGTGGTGCCGGAGGCGCTGCCCGACGTGTGGTGGAAGTACCCCGTGCTGGTCCTCTCGGCGATGCAGAACGCGATCCTCGAAGAGGTCATCGTCGTCGGCTATCTGCTGCGCCGGCTCGGACAGTTGGGCTGGACACCCGGGACCGCCCTGGTGGCCAGTTCCGTACTGCGCGGCTCGTACCACCTCTACCAGGGCATCGGCGGCTTCGTCGGCAACATGGTGATGGGCGTGGTGTTCGTGTACCTGTACCGGCGCTGGGGGCGGGTGGGCCCCCTGGTGGTGGCGCATTCCCTGCTCGACATCGGGGCGTTCGTGGGGTACGCGCTGCTGGCCGGGAAGGTGGGCTGGCTGCCGACGGCGTGAGCGCCGGCAGCCCGGCCCGCTAGGCGAGCAGCTCGCCCTCGATGACCGTGATCGCGCGCCCGCCGAGCAGCGTGCGGTCGCCGCGCAGCTGCATGCGCACACGGCCCGAGCGGGGCGAGGCCTGCAGGCCGGTGAGGTCGGTGCGGCCGAGCCGCTCGGACCAGAAGGGCGCGAGAGCCGTGTGGGCGCTTCCGGTGACCGGGTCCTCGTCGATGCCGGCGTTCGGGAAGAAGCAGCGGGAGACGAAGTCGTAGCCACGTGCCGGGTCCTCGGCGCGGGCGGTGGCGATGATGCCGCGCTCGGAGTAGGCGCCGAGCGCCTTGTGGTCCGGGGTGAGGGCGTGGACCGTCTTCTCGTCGGCGAGTTCGAGGAGCAGGTCGCCGACGTTCGGACCGGTGTCGAAGGCGGCGCGCGGCTCGGCGCCCAGCGCTTCGGCGACACCGTCCGGGACCTCGACCGGTGTGAGCGGCGCGGTCGGGAAGTCCAGGGTGATCGAGCCGTCCTCCTCGGGCGTGGCGATGAGAACGCCGCTGCGGGTGGCGAAGCGCACCGTGCCCTCGTGGGCGCCGGTCGTGTGCAGGACATGGGCCGTGGCCAGCGTGGCGTGCCCGCACATGGTGACCTCGGTCGCGGGCGTGAACCAGCGCAGCGCCCAGTCGGCGTCCCCGCCCTCGGACAGCCGGTGCGCGAACGCGGTCTCGGCGTGGTTGACCTCCAGGGCGATCTTCTGGAGCCGGTCGTCGTCGGGGAAGTCGTCGAGAAGCAGGACGCCGGCGGGGTTGCCGGCGAAGGGGCGGTCGGTGAAGGCGTCGACGATTCGGATTCGCATGGCTTCGACGCTAGGGCGGGGTGGCACCTGCCACCAAGGCCAATCCGGGGATCGTGGACCGATTTCCGGGTCATGTGCCTCAGCGGAGCGGCCCTCGGCTGACACCCTGTCGTTGACCGTCCAGCCCTTGCCCAGGAGGCCGTCATGCCACAGCCGTCCGTGCTCGCCGCCCTGCTCGCCGGGCTGCAGGGGGGATCGATCGACGTCGTCGACCTCACGTCGCCGCTGTCGTCGACCACACCGGTGATCCAGCTGCCGCCCCAGTTCGGCCAGACCCAGGTCTTCGAGCTGGAGGAGATCAGCCGGTACGACGACCGGGGACCGGCCTGGTACTGGAACAACTTCCGCAGCGGTGAGCACACCGGCACCCACTTCGACGCCCCCGTGCACTGGGTCACCGGCAAGGACCTCGCCGATGTCGCCTCGGTACCGGCGGGCCGGCTGATCGCCCCCGCGGTCGTCCTCGACTTCTCCGACCACGCCGCCAAGGACCCCGACTTCCTGGTCGAGGTGGACCACATCAAGGCCTGGGAAGCCGACAACGGGCCCTTGCCCGAAGGGGGTTGGCTGCTGCTGCGCACCGGCTGGGACGCCCGCTCGCAGTCGCAGGAGGCATTCCTCAACGCCGACGAGAACGGCCCGCACACCCCCGGCCTCTCCGCGGAGTGCGCCCGCTGGGTGGCCGAGGAGACCCCGGTGCTCGGCCTCGGCACGGAGACGGTCGGCACGGACGCGGGACGGGCGCACTCCTTCGAGCCGGCCTTCCCCTGCCACTCCTACTTCCTGGGCGCCGACAAGTACGGGCTGACCCAGCTGCAGAACCTCGGCTCCCTGCCCCCGACCGGCGCCGTCGTCATCGCGGGACCGCTGCCCATCGTCTCGGGCTCCGGATCCCCGGCACGCGTACTCGCCCTGGTGGAGCGGTCGTGAAGGTCGCCGAAGCCGTCGGGCGGGCGCTGGTCGCATCGGGGATCGACCAGGTCTTCGGCGTGGTCGGCTCGGGCAACTTCCATCTGACCAACGCCATGGTGGCGGCGGGCGCGCGGTTCGTCGCCGCACGGCACGAGGGCGGCGCGGCGACCATGGCCGACGCGTACGCCCGCACCAGCGGGGCGGTGACCGCCCTGAGTGTCCACCAGGGCCCCGGCCTGACCAACGCCCTGACCGGCATCACCGAGGCCGCCAAGAGCCGTACCCCGCTGCTCGTGCTGGCCGCCGAGGCGACCGCACAGCGCTCCAACTTCCGTATCGACCAAGCCCTGTTGGCGCACTCCGTCGGAGCCGTCACCGCCCGCGTGACGACCGCGCACGACGCCGTCGAACAGGCCCGCGCGGCCCTCCAGCGGGCCCGGCACGAGCGGCGCACGGTCCTGCTGAACCTGCCGCTGGAGGTGCAGTCCCTCGACGTGCCCGACGCGGCCCTCCTGGACGCCCACCCCATGCCCGTACGAGAACCGGTCGAACCGTCCGAGGCGGCTGTGGCGGAGCTGGTGCGGGCCCTGGAAGGGGCTCGGCGGCCGGTGTTCGTCGCCGGCCGGGGCGCGCGCACCACCGGCAGCCGTGACGCGCTCCTCGCCCTGGCCGACCGGTGCGGTGCTCTGCTGGCCACCTCGGCGGTGGCCCGCGGTCTGTTCCACACGAGCCCCTACTCGCTCGATGTCTCGGGCGGCTTCGCCTCACCCCTCGCGGTCGAGCTGATCCGGGGCGCCGACCTGATCGTCGGCTGGGGCTGCGCACTGAACATGTGGACCATGCGGCACGGCAGTCTGATCGGCCCGGACGCGACCGTCGTCCAGGTCGACGACGACCCGGAGGCGCTCGGCGCGCACAGAGAGATCGCCCTGGGCGTCACCGGCGACGTGGAACGCACCGCGCGGCGGGCACTGGAGGCCGGCGGCGGGAGCCGCGACGGCTACCGCATGCCCGACGTCACCGAGGCCCTGGCCGCGCGGGTCAGGTGGCGGGACGTGCCGTACGAGGACGAGGGCACCCGCGAGCGGATCGACCCGCGCACGCTGAGCATCGCGCTCGACGACATCCTCCCCGCCGAGCGGGTCGTCGGCGTCGACTCCGGCAACTTCATGGGCTACCCGAGCGCATATCTCTCGGTGCCGGACCACCACGGCTTCTGCTTCACCCAGGCCTTCCAGTCGATCGGCCTGGGCCTCGCGACCACCATCGGCGCGGCTCTCGCCCAACCGGGACGGCTCCCGGTGGCCGCCCTCGGCGACGGCGGCGCACTGATGGGCGCCGTGGAACTCGACACCGTGCGCCGGCTCGGCCTGCCGATGGTGGTCGTCGTCTACAACGACGAGGCCTACGGAGCGGAGGTGCACCACTTCGGCCCCGACGGCTTCCCGCTCGCCGCGGTCACCTTCCCGGAGACGGACATCGCCGCCGTGGCCCGCGGCTACGGCTTCGAGGCGGTCACCGTCCGCACGCCTGCCGACCTCAAGGCGGTGCGGGACTGGGTCGCCGGGCCGCGCTCGGCACCCCTGCTCATCGACGCCAAGGTGACCCGCGAGCACGGCTCCTGGTGGCTGGAGGAGGCGTTCCGCGGCCACTGAGCGCCGCACGGTCCCGCACGGGCCCGGACCTGGTCCGGGGGCCGAGCCCACGAGCGGGGCGTCCTCACTCCATCGACTCCAGAATGCGGTCGAGGGTCCGGCGCCCCATCGTGCTCATCGTCGGATTGCTCTCGGCGTAGTACCAGACGAGACCCATCGCCTGTTCGAACGCCCATGCCTTGCCGCGCTCCCACTCCAGATCGTCACAGGCCAGTCTCCGCCGGAGCACTTCCCGCGGGCCCGGCTGCAACAGGTGCCAGGCGCTGACGAGATCCAGCGCGGGGTCGGCCGGGCCGAAGCCGCCGGTGTCGAGGACGCCGCCGAGCCGGTCTCCCGCGACCAGTACGTTGCCGGGAATCAGGTCTCCGTGGCTCATCACGTCCGCACCCGTACGTGGCAACTGCCGGAAGTGGCTCCACAGCCGGCGCAGCCGGGGTACGTCGAGCAGCCCCTCACTCTCCTCGAAGCACTTCGCCATCCAGTCGTCGTGGTGGGTGAGAACGCCGCCGCGGTTGTCGCCGCTGAAGAGCCGGCCCTGCGTGTCGGCCTCCCGCAGGACCGCGATGAAGGCCGCGAGGTCCTCGGCAAAAGCGTCCGAGCCACTCGGGTCGGCATCGGAGGCGACCGTTCCCGGCAGCCACGTCTGAACCGACCAGGGCATGGGGTAACCCGCCCCGGGCTCTCCCAGGGCGACGGGTCGCGGGACGGGGAACCGGGACACGCGTGCCAGCTCCGCGCTCGCACGGGCTTCCTGGTCCAGAACGGCCAGGGTCTCGGCGGCATCTGCCGCACGCAGGGGGAAACGCGCGGAGAGGTCGTTCCCGATCCGGAAGATGGCGTTGACCGTGCCGGTCGAGGACAGGGGCCGCACCGCCTCGCCGCTCCACTGCGGGAACTGTTCCCGCACCAAGGTCGCCACGATGTCGGGGGTCACGTCCACCTGGTCGTCGTGCATGGTCATGACAGCCAGTCTTCATGCGGCGGGGTCCGGGGATCAACCGAGATTCGCCTCCGCCGAGGTGTTCGGCCGGGTGTTGCCATGCGAAGTATTCCGATATATCGTTGAAGCATCGCGACAGATCAACGATGGAATGGAGTGATGGCGATGCGTTCCCACGGATTCGAACGTGGACACGGTGGACCCGGCCCTCGCGGGCGGGGCGGTTTCGAGGGCCGGCGCGGCGCCTTCGGCCCCTTCGGGCCGGGTGGGCCCGGCGGCGGTCCGGGCGGCTTCGGCTTCGGCGGACCCGGCTTCGGCCCGGGCCCCTGGGGGCCGCGAGGGCGCGGCGGACCGAGGGGCAGGGCACGGCGAGGTGACGTACGGGCATCGATTCTGGCCCTGCTGAAGGACCGGCCCATGCACGGTTACGAGATGATCCAGGAGATCGCCGAGCGCAGTGGCGGGGCGTGGAAGCCCAGCCCCGGTTCGGTGTACCCCACCCTCCAGCTGCTGGAGGACGAGGGGCTGATCGCCAGCGCGAGCGAGGGCGGCAAGAAGCTCTTCTCGCTCACCGAGTCCGGCCGCAGCGCGGCAGACGAGGGCCCGGACGCGCCCTGGGAGGAAGCCTCCCGCGGCATCGACTTCGAGGCGCTCGGTGAGATCCGCCAGGCCGGCTTCGGTCTGATGGAGGCCTTCGGCCAGGTCTGGAAGACCGGCAGCAAGGAGCAGCGCGAGAAGGCGCTGACGGTCATCAATGAAGCCCGCAAGAAGCTGTACCTGATCCTCGCCGACGAGGACTGACAGTTCTTACGGCGACGAAGGCGCCCCGCGGAGCGGTCCGCGGGGCGCCTTCCCGTCTCCGGCGGTCAGGACACCAGCCCGGCCAGCTTGCGCAGCGACTCGTTCAGCGCGGCGGTCCCCGAGTCCTTCAGCCTGCCCGCCATCAACGTGACCGCGGCGCCCGTGAACTCGCCGTCGATACGGACCTTCGTGGCCTCGCCCTCGGGGGTCAGTGTGTAGCGCGTGGCCACGTTCACGGCCATCGGACCCTTGCCCTTGATGGCGAAGACCCGGGCCGGTTCCAGTTCCGAGATGGTCCACTCGACCTCGGCCGGGAAGCCCATCAGCTTCATGTTCTCCTGGAAGGTCCCGCCCACTTCGAGCACCGCCGGGCCGCCCTGCGGAAAGCTGGTGTGGGTGGCGTTCCACTCGCCGTACGCGGGCCAGTCCATCAGCTGTGCCCACACCTTCTCGGCCGGCGCCTCGATCCGTGCCTCCGCATTGATTTCGGGCATGCGACCACCTCTTCGTCTCGGGCTGTGGTGTCGCGGAACGTAGCCGCAGGGCCTGGAACATTCAATACTGATGAACCGTCAGAAAATGTGGGCGTTTCCCGGTGCGCCCCCGCACCGTCAGCCGACCCGGCGGATCACCGCGGCGTCGAAGAGATCCCAGGCGCGCGGCAAGGCGCTCTCGTCGTGGCAGTGCCAGGCGTCCCAGAACAGGTCGGCGGGCAGCGCGTCCTCCGGGGCGTCCACCCGGTACACGTACTGCTTGCCGTCGACGGCCGGCAGCGACACCAGCCAGCACCCGCACTCCACGGACTTTCTGGACGTGCGACGGGGCGCTGTGGTTGCACGCCAGGCGCACGGCAAGGCGGCGCGCGCCCCTGTGGGCAGAACGGCCAGATCTCATCCGCAAGGAGGAGATTCCGACGCTTCGAGTCCACTCTCCGTGGGACGCGAAGATGCTTCCCCCCGGGGATGACCGGAGGTGCGGAGGTTGATGGGGTAGGGGGTGTGCAACCCCGTATCCCCCGGCAGTCGGTCGGCGAGCAGGCCGTCGGCCCCCGCGCGGACAACGATGCCAGGCTCAGTGCCGAACTGGCGGCGGTGGTCTCCGGTGCCCGCCGCCGGGCGGTACGCGACGGGGACCGGCAGATCGACACGGCCCATCTGCTGCATTCGCTCCTGGAGTACGACCCCGAGGTGCGAGCCGTCTTCGACGACGGGCCCGAGATCGCGCGACTGCTCGGCTACCTGGTGCAGCGAAGCATCGGTTACGGCCTGCGCTGGCAGGGCTCCGTCGAGGACTCCGGCGCCGTACCCGTGGTCACGGAGGCCGAGGGCTTCTCGCCGCTGGCCGCGGGCGCCATGGGGTACGCCTGCGAGTGCGCCGCCCGCGGCGCCGAACCGGCCCGCGGCATCGACCTTCTCGCGGCGATCCTCCTCGACCCGCAGGCGCGGGCCGTCGAGGTCCTCGAACGGGCCGGTCTCGAAACCGGCGCCGTGCTGACACGCATCGAGAACCGGCCGGAGCGGTCCAGGCGGTCCAGCCGCTGAGACAGGTGTCATCAGGGGTGACGCTCATGTCGTCGCCTGTCATCATGGGCCCGTGCATACGTCTGAGAGCAGCCGGGGCGGCCGCGGCAGGAGTGCCGGACTCGGTCTCGCCCTTGGGTCCGCGGTCGCCTTCGGAGGATCCGGGGTGGCCGCGAAACCCCTGATCGAGGCGGGACTCGACCCGCTCCATGTGGTGTGGCTGCGCGTCGCGGGCGCCGCCCTGGTGATGCTGCCGATCGCCGTGCGCCACCGGTCGCTGCCGCGCCGCCGCCCGGCGCTGCTCGCCGGGTTCGGACTGCTGGCCGTGGCCGGTGTGCAGGCCTGCTACTTCGCCGCGATCTCCCGCATACCCGTCGGGGTCGCGCTGCTCGTCGAGTACCTCGCGCCCGCCCTGGTACTGGGCTGGGTGCGGTTCGTGCAGCGGCGGCCGGTGACCCGTGCCGCCGCGCTCGGTGTGGTCCTCGCGGCCGGCGGCCTCGCCTGTGTGGTCGAGGTCTGGTCGGGGCTGAGCTTCGACGCCGTCGGCCTGCTGCTCGCACTCGGCGCCGCCTGCTGCCAGGTCGGCTACTTCGTCCTGTCCGACCAGGGCAGCGACGCCGGCGACGACGCACCCGACCCCCTCGGTGTCATCGCCTACGGCCTGCTGATCGGCGCCGTCGTCCTGACAGCCGTGGCTCGCCCTTGGACCATGGACTGGTCCGTGCTGGCGGGCACCGCGCACATGGACGGCACCCCCATCGCCGCCTTCCTCCTGCTGGCCTGGATCGTCCTGATCGCCACCGTCCTGGCGTACGTCACCGGTGTGCTGTCGGTGCGCCGGCTCTCCCCGCAGGTCGCCGGTGTCGTGGCCTGCCTCGAAGCGGTCGTCGCGACGGTCCTGGCCTGGGTGCTGCTGGGCGAGCACCTGTCGGCGCCGCAGATCGTCGGCGGCGCGGTCGTCCTGGTGGGCGCGTTCATCGCCCAGTCCTCGGCACCCGCCAAGGGATCCCCGGACCCGGTGGCGAGCGGCGGCCCGGAAAGGCAGTTGTCGTCCCGCGAAAGCACCGCCTAGGGTGCTGATCATGCATTCGAACGCACTCGTTCTTCCGCCTCCGGCCGCCTGAGGCGGGCCCTCCGGAGCCAACGCCCGGCCCGGTGCCGGGCGCAACGGTGCTGCCCGCAGAAGAAGTCCACGGCCCGGCCGATGCCGGGCCCCTTCCGAAACTTCTGCGGAGACCTTCGTGTCCTCGAATGCTGCATTCGGCCTGCCCGTCGGGCGAGGCCTGTGCTATCTGATCGTCGCCGGTGCCGCCTGGGGCACCGCGGGCGCGGCCGCCTCTCTGGTCTACCGGGCCAGCGACATGGGCTGTGTCGCTCTCTCCTTCTGGCGCTGCGCGGCCGGCCTCGTCCTGCTGCTCGCCGCCCGCCTGCTGCGTCCGCGCGGACGGGCCGCCCTACGCGAACCGCTCCGTCGCAGGGCGCTTCGGGCCGGTGTCTCCGGCGTCGGGCTGGCCGTTTTCCAGACCGCCTACTTCGCGGCCGTGTCCGCCACCGGCCTCGCCGTCGCCACCGTCGTCACGCTCGGCACCGGTCCCGTGCTCATCGCGCTCGGCGCCCGGTCGGCGCTGGGGGAGCGGCTGGGGTGCGGTGGCCTGACAGCCGTCGCCGGGGCCCTGGCGGGGCTGGGAGTCCTCGTCCTCGGCGGCGGCGGAGCCACCGTACGCCTGTCGGGCGTGCTGTTCGCCCTGCTGTCCGCGGCCGGGTACAGCGTGCTGACCTTGTTCACACGCTGGTGGGGCAGGGACGGCGAGGTCGACGCATCCAGCACGTCGGTGGGGGCGTTCGCGGTCACCAGCCTGTGTCTGCTGCCGTTCGCCCTGGCCGCGGGGATCGTCCCGCACACGGCTCATCCGGCCCTGACCGTAGGGCTGCTGGCCTACCTCGCCACCATCCCCACAGCCCTCGCCTACGGCCTCTACTTCGCGGGTGCGGCCGCGGTCCGGTCGGCCACCGTGTCCGTGATCATGCTCCTGGAACCGGTCGGCGCTGCGGTCCTGGCGGTCGCGCTGCTCGGCGAGCGGCTCACTCCGGCCACCCTCGCGGGCACGCTGCTGATGCTGGGCTCGGTGGCCGGCCTGGCACTGGCGGAGGCACGCGGCACGGTGGCGGAGGATCCGGTGCACGTGTGAGGCCGAGGGGCGGGCCGGTGACCGGACCCCGCCCCCTTCCACGGTCGTCGAGCAGGCACGTCACCGAGCCCCCGACCACACCCCTCGCCGGCGCAGCTGGTTTTCCCGGGCCGCCGCGTCCCGGGAGCCGCCCCGCGCGGCGAGCTCCGCCACCAGCCGGTCCTGGACCTGCTCCGGCTTGTGACTCGCGTACTTGAACTTCGCCCGTACGTCGACCACTTCGAGCCGCAGACCGCGGATGCCGGAGAGGAACCTGCCGTACGGCTCCTCGCCCACCGCCGCCGACGCGGAACCGCCCTCGGGCTGGAAGTGGCCGACCTGGCGGTTGAGCAGGGCGGCCTTCTCGGCCGGATCGTCCACGACATGGGCCGTGCAGCGGAGTTGGACCGCGGCGTAGAAACTCGTCGGAACGCCGTGCTCGGGCGGGGCGTCCGGCGGGGCCTGCCAGGGTCCGGGGACGTACACGTAGTCGTCGACCACGCTCAGCAGGACGTCCGGGTCCGCCTCCAGTGCCGGCCACAGGGGGTTGGGGCGGGCGAGGTGCGTGACGGCTTCGCCGCGCTCGGCGTCGTAGGCGAAGTGCAGCGGCTGCACGTGCGGAGGCTCCCCCGGCAGACCGTTGACGGCGAGCTGCCCGAAGTCGTGCGCGCCCAGCCACTGCTGCCACTCGGCGTCGTCACGAGCCGCGTCCCACGGGTGGATCAGCATCACGGCACCGCCAGGTACTCGGGGAGCGTGATGCCCGGGATCAGGTCGGCGTCCGGTACCGGGGTGTCGTACCCCTTCCGCAGCGGGACGAGGCCGGCCCAGTGCGGCAGGGCCAGGTCCTCGGGCTCGTCGTTCACACCGCCCGTGCGGAGCTTGGCGGAGACCTCGTTCAGGTCGAGGCGGATCACCGCCGTGGCGGCCAGCTCCTTCCGGTTCGCGGGCCGGGAGTCGGCCGCCCGGCCCGGTACGACGTGGTCGACCAGCGCGTCCAGCGCGGCCCGCTTCTCCTCGGGGTCGGTCACGTCGTGGGCGATGCCGTGCACCACCACGGACCGGTAGTTGATCGAGTGGTGGAAGGCCGAGCGGGCCAGGACGAGCGCGTCCACATGCGTGACGGTCAGGCACACGGCCAGCCCGGGATCGGCCCTGCCGGTCATCCGCAGCGGGCGCGAGCCCGTCGAGCCGTGCACATAGAGCCGCTCGCCGACGCGCCCGTAAAGCGTGGGCAGTACCACCGGCGCCCCGTCCCGCACGAAGCCCAGATGGCAGACGTAACCCTCGTCGAGTATCGCGTGCACCAGCTCCTTGTCGTACGAAGCCCGGTCCGCGGAGCGGGTGGGGACGGTGCGGTCGGTCGGCGTATAGGCGGCGGGCTGCGACGTCGGCTGCTGCGGGGTCCCCTGCATTGCGATCTCCATTGCACTAGTGCATAATGTGTTTTGTGCTAGAAGGATATCGGATCGAGGGGCGACGCGCAGCAGACATTGCGGCGAGCGTCGAGCGTGCGGTGGGGTCCGGCGAGCTGGAACCGGGTCAACTGCTGCCTCCCATGCGGGAGTTGGCGGTCGAGCTGGGCGTGAACCCGAACACGGTCGCGTCCGCGTACCGGATCCTGCGGGAGCGCGGGGTCATCGAGACGTCCGGGCGGCGCGGCAGCAGGGTGCGGCCCAAGCCGGCCACCACGGGGCGCGACCACGTCCGGATGGATGTGCCCGCGGGCGTCCGGGACGTGGCGAGCGGCAACCCCGACCCGGCGCTGCTGCCCTCGCTGGCCACGGTGTTCGCGGCGGCGGGCGAGGAGGGCGACCGGGAGCCCGTGCTGTACGGAGACGCCCTCGTGGAGCCGGAGCTGGAGCGGATCGCGCGCGCGGACCTGGACGCCGACGGGGTGCCGGACGGACCGCTGACGGTCGCGTCCGGCTCACTGGACGCCATCGAGCGCGTACTCGCGGCGCACCTCAAACCGGGGGACACCGTCGCCGTGGAGGACCCCGGCTGGGGCAGCCTGCTCGACCTCGTCCCGGCGCTCGGCCTGCGCACGGCCCCGGTGGGCGTCGACGACGAGGGGCCCCTCCCCGACGACGTGCAACGGGCCCTGACGGCCGGTGCCCGCGCCCTGATCGTCACGGACCGCGCCCAGAACCCGACCGGCGCCGCCGTGACCGCCACGCGCGCGCGTGCCCTGCGCGCCGTGCTCCGCGACCACCCGGAGATCCTCCTCGTCGAGGACGACCACGGCCACGGCATCGTCGACCTCCCGCTGCACCCCCTGGCCGGCATCACCCGGCACTGGGCCTTTGTGCGCTCGGTGGCCAAGGCGTACGGCCCCGACCTGCGCCTCGCCGTCCTCACCGGCGACACGACCACGGTGGACCGGGTGAGCGGCCGGCACCGCCTCGGCCCCGGCTGGGTCAGCCACCTCATCCAGCGGGCGGTGGTACGGCTGTGGTCCGACGAGGCGCTGGACACCCGCGCGGTCGCGGCGGCCTACCGCACCCGCCGCGACCTCCTGATCGACGCCCTCGCCAGGCGCCGCGTCGAGGCCCACGGACGCACCGGCCTGAACGTCTGGATCCCCGTCCCCGACGAAACCACCGCGGTGGCCGCCCTCCTCCACGCCGGCTGGGCAGTCGCCCCGGGCGCCCGCTTCCGTATGAGCGCCCCACCGGGCATCCGCGTCACGGTGGCGACGCTCACGCCGGAAGAGGTCGCCCCCTTGGCGCACGCGATCGCGAGGGCCTTGGGCCCCTCACCGACCCGAAGCTATGTGTAAGGGGACAGCAGCCGCCTTCAGGGGCGCGGGGAACTGCGCGACCAACCACTGACGGCGCGCACTCGCACATGCTCCTCAACCCCCGCCCGTTCAGGCGCACTTGAACCCCCACGAGCCCGCACTTGCGTAAGCGCGGCCCCCGCCAGAACAATCACCGCCCCCACCGGGGTGGACCACCGCAGCGACTCCCCGAGAACGGCAACGCCCGCAGCCGTGGCGATCACGGGAATGAAGTAGGTGACCATCTGGGCCGTGGTAGGCCCGACTTCGGCGACCAGTCCGTACTGGATGAGAATCGCCAGCCCCGTCCCCAGTACCCCCAACGCGGCGACGGCAAGCAGCGGCACCACGGGAAACCGCTCCGGAAACGTGGTGAACAGCGGTGTGACGACACCCAGTTGCACGGTCGCCAGCAGCAACTGGGCCCCCGTCATGGACAGATGGGAGTGCCCGGCCCCGGCCAGCGTACGGCGGACGTAGATCCAGCCGACGGGGTAGCTGAGCGAGGCCAGCAGCGCCATCGCCGTGCCGGTGGCGTCCAGCCCCTGGAAGCCCTGCCAGGCGCCGAGGACCGTCAGCACGCCCAGGAAGCCGAGGCCGAGCCCCGCCACGCGCACCCGGGTCGGCCGGTCCTCGGACAGCGCGACCAGGGACAGCGCCATGCCCCACAGCGGTGAGGTGGCGTTGCAGATGCCGGCCAGGGTGGACGGGACGGTCAGCTCCGCGTAGGCGAACAGGGAGAACGGCAGCGCGTTGAGCAGGAACGCGGCCACCGCCAGATGCCCCCAGGTGCGCACCCCGCGGGGGAGGCGCTCCCGCTTCACCGCCATGGCCGCCGCGAGCACCGCCGTACCGAACACCAGCCGTCCGAGCGTGACCTGGAAGGGGGCGTACCCCCCGGTGCCCACCTTGATGAGCAGAAAGCTGAATCCCCAGATCAGCGAGACGGCGCCGAAGCGGAGACGCCAGTCGAGGGCGGGGCGGGTGCGGGGTGCGGTGATGCTCATGGGCGCCACGATGATGCATCGCACCTCGTAGCACAATCGAGAACTTGCATGCGGTACCTCGTAGCATTGCTTATATGTTGAATCTGGAGCGTCTGCGCACCCTCGACGCCCTCGCCCGGCACGGCTCCGTCAGCGGTGCCGCCGAGGGGCTGCATGTCACGACGTCGGCCGTCTCCCAGCAGCTGGCCAAGCTGGAGCGGGAGGTCGGCCAGCAGCTGCTGGCCAAGAACGGGCGGGGCGTGCGGCTGACGGACGCGGGTCGGCTGCTCGCCGAGCACGCGGCCCGCATCCTGTCGCAGGTCGAGCTCGCGCAGTCCGACCTGGAGGCGCACCGCGGGGAAGTGGTGGGGGAGCTGCGGCTGGCGGCGTTCCCGACCGCGGCGCGCGGCCTGTTCCCGGCCGCACTGTCCCAGCTGCGCAAGGCGCACCCCGGGCTGCGCGTCACCTCGCGGGAGACGGAGCCCGAACCCGCCGTCCTCGCCGTGATACGCGGCGACTTCGACCTCGCCGTCGTCCTGGACTGGTACAACAGACCGCTGCCCATGCCCGACGGGCTGGTCAAGGCCGTCATCCTCGACGACACCGCGGACATCGCGATGCCCGTCGACCACCGTTACGCGGAGCGCACCGAGGTGGACCTGGAGGACTTCGCCGACGACGAGTGGATCACCTGGGGTGAGAACGAGTTCTGCCACGAGTGGCTGATCCACACCCTGCGCTCCAAGGGCATCGAGCCGCGCGTCGCCCACCGCGCCGAAGAACACCCCACTCAACTCGCCCTGGTCGGTGCGGGGTTGGGGGTCTGTGTGGCGCCGAGACTGGGGCGCGGCCCGCTCCCGGAAGGTGTGCGGGCCGTGCCCGTGCGCCAGTCGGTGCGGCGCCAGATCTACGCCGTCTGGCGCGCGGACGCCGACCGCCGCCCGTCGATCCGGGCGGCGGTCGAGGCGCTTCAGGAGGCCGGGCGCGAAGTGGGCTAGGCCGGGCCCAGCTTGCGGAAGTCCCAGGAGACGATCTTCTCCGGGGTCAGCCGCACCCAGGCGTGCCGGCCGTCGTGCGGCATCTCCTCCAGGTTGAAGTTCTTGCGGGCGAACAGGATCTCCGGGACGTCGAGTTCGGCGCACAGTTCCCCGGTACGGGGGAACTCGCCCACGAACTCCACGGATCCGGACAGCTCGACGCCGCGCAGCTCGTCGTACTCCTCGCCCGTGTCGACGACGATCGCGACCCGCGGATCGCGCCGCAGGTCGGTCCAGCGCTTGCTGCGCACGACGGAGTACAGCCACATCGAGGTGCCGTCCCAGGCGAACCACAGTGTGCTGACGTGCGGCGCTCCACCCGCGGACACGGTGGCGACCCGGCAGGTGCGCTGGGTGACGAGGAACTCGTCCAGCTCACCGGGCGTCATCATGATCTTCCGGCCCCGACGTTGAGTGACGGTCATGCGGCCCCCTCTTCTCTCACGTCGTGTCAGAGGAACTCCAGTGATCCTCTGACATCACGTCAGAAAAGGACGGTCTGAAAAGGATGGGACGTCTTCCGTCCATGCGCAATGGCCGTTACGCTCGCCCGCTCCGGACCGCCGCCGACGAGGGGGAACCGTGCCGTCGTACGAACAGCTCAGCGAACTCCTCGACCCGGCGACCACCGTGCTGCTGACCGTCGAGTGCCAGCAGGGGGTCGTCGGCCCGGGCGCCGCGTTGCCCGAACTCGCCCGCGAGGCCCGCTCCTCGGGGGTCCTCGGCAATGTCGCCCGGCTGGTGGCGGCCGCGCACGAGAGCGGGATCCAGGTCGTCCACGCCGTCGCCGAGCGCCGCCCCGACGGCCGTGGCGCGAGCCGCAACGCCCGCCTCTTCCGCGCCGCCGAACGCCTGCCCGTGCAGCAGCTGTCCGGCACGGCGGCGGTGCGCGTCGCCGCCCCGATCGAGGTCACCGAGGCGGACCTCGTCGTACGACGGCTGCACGGACTGTCCCCGGTGCAGGGCACCGACGTCGACGCACTGCTGCGCAACCTGGGCTGCCGCGCCCTGGTCGTGACCGGGGTCTCGGCCAACGTGGCGATCCCCAACGCCGTCTTCGACGCCGTGAACCGCGGCTACACCGCCGTCGTGCCGTCCGACGCCATCGCGGGAGTGCCCTCCGAGTACACCTCCGCGATGATCCGCCACACCCTCGCCCTGGTCGCCACGGTCGCGACCACGGACGAGGTGCTGCGCTGCTTCGCACGGCCCCGGCGCGGGCGGATCAGGCCAGCGTGATCGAGTCCCCGGTGACGGTGATCTTCTCGGTGGGCAGCGGCTGCGTCGCGGGACCCTTCTTCACACTGCCGTCGGTCACGGAGAACTCGCTCTTGTGGCACGGACAGATGATCACGCCATTGGAGATCTCGGACACCGCGCAGCCCTGGTGCGTGCACTTCGACGAGAACGCCTTGTAGGTGCCCGCCGTCGGCTGGGTGACCACCACACCCTGGTCCTTGAAGATCTTGCCGCCGCCCGCCGGGATGTCGGCCGTCCTGGCCAGCGGGGTGCCGCCGCCGGAGCCGCCGCTCGCGTTGGCGCCGGCCTGCGTGTTCGAGGACGAGGAGTCCGAGGACCCGTTGTCCGATCCGCACGCGGTCAGCGCGACGGCGAGCCCCGTGGCGCCCACCGCCGCCACGACAGTACGGCGGCCGGGTGCCGGAACGGGATGGAGCGGTTCGCTGGTCATGCTGACGTTCCCTTCCATGCGGGCTTCGAAGATCTGTCCAGGGGTACGGTCGCCGAGCCAGGGTTGTTCAGACGACGTCGAGAGCTTGACGGGTTCGGGATCAGCGGGAGGTAAGCCAGAGCTGTCGTTTCGCTGTCGGCCAGTAACCTGGGGCGATGCTCAAGGAAGTGATCGCGACCCGCTACATCACGCCCCTGCGGGAGGGCGGATCGCTGCCCGCACTC
Organism: Streptomyces sp. NPDC001492; assembly: GCF_053597275.1. Classification (NCBI taxonomy): domain Bacteria; kingdom Bacillati; phylum Actinomycetota; class Actinomycetes; order Kitasatosporales; family Streptomycetaceae; genus Streptomyces; species Streptomyces sp. NPDC001492. Next base: position 54,572 of record NZ_JBSFHW010000023.1, read on the forward strand.
GTCGAGGCCGACGACTTCGGGACCTATGTCCTGAAGTTCACCGGCGCGGGACAGGGCCGCAAGACACTGGTCGCCGAGGTCGTCTGCGGCGAGCTCGCCCGCCGGCTCGGCCTGCGGGTACCACGGCTCGTGACGATCGACCTGGACCCGGTGCTGGGGCTCGGTGAGCCCGAGCAGCAGGTGCAGGACCTGCTGCGGTCCAGCGGCGGCACCAACCTGGGGATGGACTTCCTCTCCGGCGCCCTCGGCTTCGACCCGCTCGCCTTCACGGTGAGCCCCGAAGAGGCCGGCCGGATCGTCTGGTTCGACGCCCTGGTGAACAACGTCGACCGCTCCTGGCGCAACCCCAACCTGCTGATGCGGCACGGCGATCTGTGGCTCATCGACCACGGCGCCACCATGATCTGGCACCACAACTGGCCCGGTGCCGAAGCCTCCGCGGGCCGCCCCTACGACGCCTCGGACCACGCCCTCGCCCGCTTCGCCCCCGATCTCGCGGGCGCCGCCGCCGAGTTGGCGCCCCGCGTCACCGAGGAGCTCCTCACCGAGGTCACCGCCGAGATCCCGGACGCCTGGCTGGCCGGTGAACCCGGCTTCGACACCCCGGACGAGCTCCGGCGGGCCTACGCGCGGCCGTTGCTGGCCCGGGCCGCCGTCGTCCACGAGCGTGTCACCGGAATCGAGGAGGGCAAGTGAGCGAGCGCCACATCCACATGGCCGGCTCGGTGGTCGAGCGGCACATCATCCGCGGCGGACAGGGCGGCGACCGGGACGTCTTCGAGTACGCCCTGCTGCGCGTCGTACCGCGGGTGGAGCGCGGCGAGTGCATCAACGCCGGAGTGCTCGTCTACTGCCGCGCCAAGGCCTACGTCGGAGCCCGCACCCACCTCGACGAGGCGCGGCTGCTGGCCCTCGACCCGGCGGCGGACGTGGCCGGGATCCGGGCCGCCCTCGGGGCCGTCGAGCGGGTGTGCGGCGGCGGGGACGCGGCCGGGCAGGCCGCGGGTGACGACGCCGGACGGCGCTTCCGGTGGCTGATCGCGCCGCGTTCCACGGTCCTCCAGCCCGGGCCGGTGCACACTGGGCTCACCGCCGATCCGGCGGCCGAGACGGCGCGCCTGCTCGACCTGCTGGTGAGGTAATGGATCACACCGCGCCGCGTGCCGTTGACACCGCGTGCCAGGCCTTCTAGCGTCACGACAGCGAAGGGTACTAAGCGGTCGCTCACCAAGCGGGCGTACTGACGACGGACGTACTTCCAAGCGGGCGTACTTTCTCGAGGGCGAGGAGAAGCAGCAATGTCCACCACTGAGCAGCGGGTCGCTGTGGTCACCGGCGGAGCGCGCGGCATCGGCGCCGCCACCGCCGTACGGCTGGCGGCCGAGGGCCGTGCGGTCGCCGTGATCGACCTCGACGAGGCCGCCTGCAAGGACACCGTGGAGAAGATCACCGCGGCGGGCGGCAAGGCCCTCGCGGTCGGCGCGGACGTCTCCGACGAGGCGCAGGTCGAGGCCGCGATCGCGCGGGTCGCGGAGGAGCTGGGCGCGCCGACGATCCTCGTCAACAACGCGGGCGTGCTGCGCGACAACCTGCTGTTCAAGATGAGCGTCTCCGACTGGGACACCGTCATGAACGTCCATCTGCGCGGCGCCTTCCTGATGTCGAAGGCCGTCCAGAAGCACATGGTCGACGCGGGCTTCGGCCGGATCGTCAACCTGTCCTCGTCCTCGGCGCTCGGCAACCGCGGCCAGGTGAACTACTCCGCGGCCAAGGCCGGCCTGCAGGGCTTCACCAAGACCCTCGCCATCGAGCTCGGCAAGTTCGGCATCACCGCCAACGCGGTCGCCCCCGGCTTCATCGCCACCGACATGACCGCAGCCACCGCGGCGCGCGTGGGCATGGGCTTCGAGGAGTTCAAGGCCGCCGCCGCCACCCAGATCCCGGTGGCCCGGGTCGGCGAGCCGGACGACATCGCCAACGCCATCGCCTTCTTCACGGGCGAGGCGGCCGGGTTCGTCTCCGGCCAGGTGCTGTACGTCGCCGGCGGACCGCTCGACTAGGAGATCACGCACCATGACTGAACTTCCCGCCCTCTCCGGCAAGGTCGCCCTCGTCACGGGCGCCAGCCGCGGCATCGGCTACGGCGTCGCCGAGGCGCTCGTCGCCCGCGGTGACCGCGTCGCCATCACCGGCCGCAACGAGGACGCTCTCAAGGAGGCCGTCGACAAGCTCGGCGCCGACCGCGTCATCGGCATCGCCGGCAAGGCACACGACCTGGACCACCAGACCGAGGCCGTCGCCCGCACCATGGAGGCCTTCGGCCGCGTCGACTTCCTGGTCAACAACGCCGGTACGAACCCGGTGTTCGGGCCGATCGCCGACCTCGACCTGGACGTCGCGCGCAAGGTCTTCGAGACCAACGTGATCTCCGCGCTCGGCTTCGCCCAGAAGACCTGGCACGCCTGGCAGAAGGACAACGGCGGAGCAATCGTCAACATCGCCTCCGTCGCGGGCCTCGCGCCCTCGCCCTTCATCGCCGCGTACGGCGTCAGCAAGGCCGCGCTGATCAACCTGACCCAGCAGCTGGCGCACGAGTTCGCGCCCAAGGTGCGGGTCAACGCGATCGCCCCGGCCGTCGTGAAGACCCAGTTCGCCAAGGCCCTGTACGAGGGCCGGGAGGCGGAGGCGGCCGCCGCCTACCCGCTGGCCCGGCTCGGCGTGCCCTCCGACATCGGTGGCGCCGCCGCGTTCCTCACCTCCGAGCAGTCCGCCTGGGTCACCGGGCAGACGCTCGTCGTCGACGGCGGCATCTTCCTCAACGCCGGTGTCGCCTGACGCAAGCGGTTGCGACCGTAACGATCGGGTGCACAAGGGCGCCGTTTCCTTGACGGAAACGGCGCCCTTGTCGTCGTACGGGAGAGGCACAGCGGAATGACAACGTCGTCATAAAGAAGCTGATCAAGGCCCGTGTACCGACCGGGTTCAACCCCCGTGACACTGCGGTATGGTCTGCCGACCCTTGGTACGGCAGATCGAGGAGCGAGCGCGTGTTCAACCGGAACCGAGGCCTGCGGCAGGCGGCAGCCATCGCGTCCATATCGTCGCTGGTGGCGGGGTGCGGAGTGCTCTCCGCGGACTCCTCCGACAGCAAGGGCCCCATCGTCGTCGGCACGACCAGCGCGCCGAGCACACTGGATCCCGCGGCTTCCTGGGACCAGTCCTGGGAACTGTTCCGCAATATTTACCAGACGCTGCTCAGCTATCCCTCCGGAGCGACCACACCGCAGCCGGACGCGGCGGAAAGCTGCCGCTTCACCGACAGCTCGAACACGACGTACTCGTGCGAGCTGCGTGAAGGGCTCAAGTTCTCCGACGGGCACACGCTCGACGCCAAGGCCGTCAAGTACTCCATCGACCGGATCCTGAAGATCAACGTCAACGGCGGACCCGCCGGCCTGCTCGGCAGCCTCGCCCGGGTGCAGGCGCTGGGCGACCGGGAGGTCGTCTTCCACCTCAACAAGCCCGACGCCACCTTCCCGTTCGTGCTCGCCACTCCCGCCATGTCGATCGTCGACCCCGCGGAGTACCCCGAGAGATCCCTGCGCAAGGGCGACAGCATCGACGGCTCCGGGCCGTACACACTCCAGTCGTACGAGGACGGCAAGAAGGCCGAGCTCGTCAAGAACGACAACTACAAGGGCTACGCCGAGCGCAAGAACGACGCGGTGACCATCCGCTACTTCCAGGACTCGTCCACCATGGTCACCGCGCTGAAGGACAAGCAGGTCGACGTCGCCTTCCGGGGCCTCAACGCGAACGACATCGTCGATCTCCAGCGCCATGACGCGAGCGGGAACCTCCAGCTCATCGAGGGCTCCGGCATCGAGATCAACTACCTGGTGTTCAACCCGAAGGACTCCTGGGCGGGCAAGCTCCCCGTCCGCAAGGCGATCGCCCAGCTCGTCGACCGCGGGGCGATCGCGCACAAGGTCTACAAGGACACCGTCGAGCCGCTGTACTCCATGGTCCCCAAGGGCCTGACCGGGCACACCACCGACTTCTTCGACGACTTCGGCAGCCCGAGCACCTCCAAGGCCCGCAAGATCCTCGCCGGCGCCGGCATCACCCAGCGCGTCCCGCTCACGCTCTGGTACACCACCGACCGCTACGGCTCCTCGACCAAGCTGGAGTTCGCGGAGATCAAGCGTCAGCTGGAGGATTCCGGCCTGTTCACGATCACCCTGAAGAGCCGCCCCTGGAACACGTACGTGAAGGGCTACCAGAACGGTGAGTACCCGGTCTTCGGGCGCGGCTGGTTCCCCGACTTCCCGGACCCGGACAACTTCATCGCACCGTTCGTCGGCAACCAGAACGCGCTCGGCACGCCCTATCCGGCGCCCGAGATCACCGGGAAGCTGCTGCCCCGCTCGCGCAGCGAGAGCGACCGCGCCAACGTGGTCTCCGACTTCGAGCAGGCCCAGCAGATCCTGGTGCACGACGCCCGGCTGCTGCCGCTGTGGCAGGGCAAGCAGTACGTGGCCGCGAGCGAGGACATCTCCGGCGCGGAGCAGGCGCTGGACCCGTCGACGATCATGCTGATGGGTGAGCTGTCCCGAAAGACCAGCTGGTAGGCGGTGCCTTTCGGGGAGCGCGGGGCCGTTGTCAGTGGTCGCCGGTAGGTTCTGATCCTGGAAGCGACCGCACCCGGTTTACCGCACATCGTAAGGAAGTTGACGTGACCGACATCGCCATGCTGCCCGAGTCCTGGCGCGGGGTCCTGGGCGACGAACTGCAGCAGCCCTACTTCAAGGAGCTCACGGAGTTCGTCGAGGAGGAGCGGGCGAAGGGTCCCGTGTACCCGCCGCGCGAGGAGGTCTTCGCCGCGCTGGACGCCACACCGTACGACCAGGTGAAGGTCCTGGTCCTCGGCCAGGACCCGTACCACGGCGAGGGACAGGGGCACGGCCTGTGCTTCTCGGTCCGTCCGGGCGTCAAAACCCCGCCCTCGCTGCGCAACATCTACAAGGAGATGAAGGAGGAGCTCGGTCTCCCGGTCCCGGACAACGGCTATCTGATGCCATGGGCCCGGCAGGGCGTGCTGCTGCTCAACGCGGTGCTCACGGTGCGCGCCGGCGAGGCCAACTCGCACAAGGGCCGGGGCTGGGAGAAGTTCACCGACGCCGTGATCCGCGCGGTGGCCGACCGGCCCGACCCGGCGGTCTTCGTGCTGTGGGGCAACTACGCGCAGAAGAAGCTCCCGCTGATCGACGAGACCCGGCACGTGGTGGTCAAGGGCGCCCACCCCTCCCCGCTGTCCGCGAAGAAGTTCTTCGGCTCCCGCCCGTTCACGCAGATCAACCAGGCCGTGGCCCTCCAGGGGCACCAGCCGATCGACTGGACCATCCCGAACCTGGGCTGACCACCCCGCCGGGCCGGTTGCGCATCGGATCGGCCCGGTGCCGCCTGACCGGGATTGCCGTGGGCGGCGGTTAGCGTCGGTGGGGACAGCCGACCAGCCGACGAGTGTGTGCGGAGGACGCGGTGGCCAATGGGCAGGAGCAGGCGGCGCCGGACGCCGTGATGACGCGGATCGGGCAGGTGGTCATGCTGCATCACGCGGGTGACCGGGAGGAGGCCCGGCACCGCTTCCTCCAGCTGTGGGCGGAGATCGGCGAGCACGGCGACGCGCTGCACCGCTGCACGCTGGCCCACTACATGGCCGACACCCAGGACGATCCCGCGGACGAACTGGCATGGGACCTTCGGGCCTTGACCGCGGCCGAGGAACTCACGGACGACCGCCTCGCGGAACACGAAGGAACGCCGGCGGTGCGCGCGCTCTACCCCTCGCTGCATCTGAACCTGGCGGCCGACTATGTGAAGCTGCACCGCAGCGGCGCCGCCCGCACCCATCTGCGCCATGCCCGCAGCGCGGCCGAGGCGCTGGCGGACGACAGCTACGGGGACGGGGTGCGGGCGGCGATCGGGCGGCTGGAACTGCGGCTGGGGGAGAGGGACCCGGATGGCGACGGCCGGTGGGGGCCGCCGCGGCAGCGGCCGTAGGGCCTGTGCCGAGCGACTACGGCCGCCTCAACCCCCGTACGCCTGCTTGCAGATGACCGCCTCCGGGCTGTCGGGCCGCCAGCCCCCGTACGTCCGGCCGAGAGCGCACACGCCCGTGTTCTTCACGTTCTTCGGGACCGGCTTGGGCATGTCGGGGATCTCGACGTGCGGCCGCCCATGGTGCCCGGGATCCGGGTGCGGTGGCCGGGGACGGGGCCGCGGGTGCGAAGGGGGCGCCGCCGGGTGCGCGTCCGGCGGCCCCTGCCGCTCGGGTGGCTCGCGCTCCGGCCGTCCGGACGGGGCGGTCCGCTCCAGCGCCTCACGGACCGGCGCCTGCACGATCTGCGGAGTCCCCTGGTCGTCCGGGTAGGGCGCCGACGGCGGGGACGGTGCCGGCGGCGGACCGGACGCGGGCGGGCGCTGGATCGTCACACAGCCGGCGAGGGCCGAGACGGCCACGGTGACCAGGAGCGTTGCGGTGGTCGTCGTTCGATGCACCCGCGCAACGATGTCGGGTCGTGTGGCCCCCGGGGCGGCGTATGAGCGAAGGATGCCCCGCGCGGGTGATCTCCCGCCCCGTACGGGGGCCGGGCGTGCGCTCCGGGTGACGTCAGTCGCCCGTGCTGCCGTCGATGCGTTCGCGGAGCAGGTCGGCGTGGCCGTTGTGGCGGGCGTACTCCTCGATCATGTGGGTGTGGATCCAGCGCAGGTTGAAGCGCTCGCCGGTGCGCCGGTGCCTGCCCTTGGAGGTGTCGTCCAGGGCGAAGCGGGCCGCGGTGCGCCGTGCGGCCTCGATCTCGGCCTGCCAGGTGGCGTACGCCTCCGCCCAGGTGTCGGCCTCGGTGAGATGGAACTCGCCGTCCGGGTCCTCGTCGCTGTAGTAGATCGGACCCGTGTCCTCGTCCGCGAGGACCCTGCGGTACCAGGAGCGCTCCACCTCGGCCATGTGCCGCACCAGCCCCATCAGGGACAGCGTGGACGGCTCCACGGAGGTGGTCCTGAGCTGCTCGTCGGTCAGGCCCTCGCACTTCCAGGCCAGGGTCTGACGGTGGTAGTCCAGCCAGCCGTCCAGCATGGCGCGTTCGTCGGCGGTGGTCGCGGGTTCACGGCGCTCGGTCGTCATGACGGCATCCTTTCCCAACGGCATCCGAACCGGCGACGAGTTTTCCGCGGCGGTCGCGGCGGGGACGGGATTCACTCCGCCGAGGTGCGCCGCGGTCGATCCGCGTCGTCACCGGCGCCGAGGAGGTCCGGCGGCACGGCACGCACCACCTCGCCGAGCTGCTGCCCGCCGTGGACCGACGAGGAGCAGCCCGGCCAAAACGGCCGTACGCAACACCGCGACCGCCCCCCTGGTCAGGACGTGCCGTCCGCTCCTCCTGCCCAGCCGTTTCCGTCGCCCGCCGGTCGCCGCCGCGGCAGCCGTATGCTTCCGGCAGGACCCCGGCAGGCACACGCCAGAGGAGATCACCCCGTGAAGGTCGGCTGCATCGGACTCGGCGACATCGCGCAGAAGGCCTATCTTCCGGTGCTCGCCGGCCTCCCCGGGATCGAACCGCATCTGCACACCCGTACGCCCGCGACGCTCGACCGGGTCGGCGACAGCCTGCACCTCCCGGTGGACCATCGGCACACCACCCTGGACGCGTTGCTCGCCCAGGGCCTCGACGCCGCCTTCGTGCACGCGCCCACCATCACCCACCCGGAGATCGTGACCCGGCTGCTGGAGGCGGGCGTGCCGACCTATGTCGACAAACCCCTCGCCTACGAACTCGCCGACTCCGAGCGGCTGGTGACGCTCGCCGAGGAGCGCGAGGTCTCGCTCGCGGTCGGCTTCAACCGGCGCTTCGCACCCGGGTACACACAGTGCGCCGAGCACCCGCGTGAGCTGATCCTCATGCAGAAGAACCGCATCGGGCTGCCGGAAGAGCCGCGCTCGATGATCCTCGACGACTTCATCCACGTCGTGGACACGCTGCGCTTCCTGGTGCCGGGGCCCGTCGACGACGTGACGGTACGCGCGCGCGTGGAGGGCGGTCTGCTGCACCATGTGGTGCTGCAACTGGCCGGGGACGGGTTCACCGCGCTCGGGGTGATGAACCGGCTCAGCGGTTCGGCGGAGGAGATCCTGGAGGTGTCCGGCCAGGACACCAAGCGGCAGGTCCTCAACCTTTCCGAGGTGATCGACCACAAGGGCCAGCCGACCGTGCGGCGGCGCGGCGACTGGGTGCCGGTGGCCCGGCAGCGCGGCATCGAGCAGGCGGTGCTGGCCTTCCTCGACGCCGTACGGGCGGGGAAGGTGCTCAGCGCCCGGGACGCACTGGCGACTCACGAACTGTGCGAGCGGGTGGTACGTGCGGTTGAGGACCGGGCCGCCTCAGCCTGACCGCCCGTACGCCCTCGGCGGCGCACCATACGGCGAGGACCAGGAGGGCGCCGTGCACCGGCCAGTCGCCGTAGCGGACGTACGGGGTGGTGCCGTGGGCCAGTGGAATGTCATACAGCGCTGCCGCGCTGGAGCTCGTCCCCATCCAGGACCCCAGCCGCTGCCCGCTCGCCCCGTACACGGCCGACACCCCCGTCAGCGTCGCGTGCACCATCGGCCGCCCGGTCTCCGCGGCGCGCAGTGCGGCCAGCGAGGCGTGCTGCTCGGGTGCCCAGCTCTGCTGGAAGGTCGAGGTCGCCGACTGCGCTATCAGCACCTCGGCGCCGTCCCGTGTGAGACGGCGGCTCATGTCGGGGAACGCCGACTCGAAGCAGATCATCGGGCCGACGCGCAGGCCGTGTCCGACGTTCATGAGGACCTGTTCCGAGCCGCGCCTGCGGTCCTCGCCTGCCGCCTTGCCGACGGAGGTCGCCCAGCCCAGCACGGAACGGAACGGGATGTACTCGCCGAAGGGCACGAGCCGCATCTTGTCGTAGCGGTCGCCGGTCAGACCGTCCGGGCCGACGAGCACCGAACTCTTGTAGATGCCGGGTTTGTCGGAGCGCCGGGCATCCACGTTGACCAGGATGTCGGACCCCGTCAGGCGGGAGAGGACCGCGAGGCGTTTTGCCAGGTCGGGGCGTTGGCCGAGGTCGAACCCGACGCTGCTCTCGCCCCACACGATCAGGTTCGGGTGCTGCCCTGCGAGCTGCCGGGTGAGCTGTTCCTCGCGGTCGAAGCGCTTGTCGGCGCCGTCGATGACGCCCGGCTGCACGACGGCGACCCGCACCCGGCCGTCGACGTCCGGACGCGGTGCCCACACCCAGGCGGCCGAGGTCGCGGCGGCGGTCGCGACCAGGCCCGCCATGGCCGGAACCCAGACCACGGTGGGATGTGACCTACCGCTGACCCACGCGCCCACCAGCGCGGCAACGGCGACATTGACGGCCATCACCAGGAAGCTGAGCAGCCACACCCCGCCGACCGACGCGAGCCGCAGCGCCGGTTCCACCTGCCACTGACTGGAGCCGAGCATGCCCCACGGGCCGCCCAGCCCCTGCCAGGAACGCACCAGCTCGACCATCAGCCAGCCGGACGGCAGCACGAGGAGCGCAGCCAGTGCGCGCCCCGACCCGGGCACCCCGCCCAGGAAACGCCGAACGAGCAGGCCCCACGGCGCCCAGAGCGCGCCCAGCAGGGCGGCGATGAGGAAGATGAACACGTTCAGGCTCGGCAGCAGCCAGTGGTGCACGGCCACCATGTAGCCGAACCCGCCGCACCAGCCGTCGTAGGCCGCCCGTTTCCCGGTGGGCGCGGAGCGGACCAGCACGATCCAGGGGACCAGGGCGACGTAGGCGAACCACCACAGCGACGGGGCGGGGAAGGCGAACACGGGCAGGGCGCCCGCCAGCGCGGCGATCGCCGAGCGCCGCCACGGGGAGTCGAGCCATTGACCAAAGGTCTTCATACGGCATCTCCCTACCCGGCGATGGCTCCAGTGTGCGTTCTTTCGGTGATCGTGGACAGAGGGCCCCGGATCACTCGGCAGCGGGCGCCACACGCGGCTCGGGAAGGCGCCGCCACTTCTCCTCCACGACGACCTCGCGCAGCCGCCAGCCGTCGGACGTCCGCAGCAACCCGAAGGCGTACCGGCCGCCGCACACGAAGTCGGGCGCGGCCGTTCCTCCTCCGTCCGCCGTGAACCGCATCGGATTGACATAGTCGGCGCGCACGCGCGCGGTGTCGCCGATGTCCTGCTCCAGCATCCCGAACCGCACCCGCCGGTTGACGATCAGATGCTGCCGCATCGGGAACAGCAGCATGCTCTCGGCAAGCCAGGCGGCTACCTGCCCGGCACCTCCCTCGATGCCGCCGGCCGAGCGGTAGTCCGCGCGCCCGTCGGGTGTGAACAGCCCCCGGTACGCCTTCCAGTCACCGTCGTCCACGGCCGCCGCGTAGTCGGTGACCACTTCGTCGACGGCCAGCCGGTCCATCACGGTCGCGAGCTCCACGCGCTGCGTCATCGGCCAAGTGTTGGGCATGGGACGTGCCGGGCCAAGGGGGAGTGCGGCGAAGACACAAGTTCGTTGTCAACGCCTCCCGCCAACTTCCTCGCCTGCGCCCGCCGTTCGCCGTCCGGCGCGTCCGGATGCCGATCCGCGATTCCTATACTGACCGAATGATCACCATTCCGATCGGCGCGCTCGAAGTGGCGATGGTCCAGTCCGGCGCCCGGGCCGCGGACACGTTACGGGACACCGCCGAGTTCGCCCGGCGCATCGAAGACCTCGGCTACCTGCGGCTCTGGTACGCCGAGCACCACCACTCCCCGGCCATCGGGGCGTTCCCGCCCGTTGTGCTGACCGCGCACGCGGCCGCGCTGACCTCGTCCATACGCCTCGGTTCCGGGGGCGTACTGGCCCCGAACCACGCCCCGATCATGCTGGCGGAACAGTTCGGCACGCTGGCCGCGCTGCACTCCGGCCGGATCGACCTGGGCATCGGCCGTGGTCCGGGCACGTTCGACGAGCCGACGGCGCGGGCCCTGCGGCGCGGGGCCGGGCCGGCGACGGACGAGGAGTACCGCGACGACGTGGCGGCGACCCTGCGTCTCCTGCTGGACGAGGTGGCGCTCGGCCCGCTCCCGGAGCCGTGGCTGCTTGCGTCGAGTACGGCCGGTGCGGCGCTCGCCGCGGAACTCGGACTGCCGATCGCCTTCGCCCACCACATCCGCCCGGACAACACCCTCGCCGCACTCGATCACTACCGGGCGCATTTCTCGCCGTCCCGCTGGTGCGAGCGCCCCCGCGTGCTGGTCTGCGTGGAAACGGTGTGCGCCGAGACGCAAGCGGAGGCGGCCCGGCTGGCGGGCCCGATGGATGTGGTCAAGGCCGGTCTGCTCAAGGGGCGGGGAGACATCCCCTTCCCCACTCCCGAAGAGGCGGCCGCCCACTCGTTCACCGCGGAGGAGGAGCGGGCCCTGACGGGCTTTCGTGCCCAACAGGCGCACGGCTCACCGGAGATCGTCGCGAAGCAGTTGACGGACCTGGTGGAGGTGACCCGCGCGGACGAACTCATACTGGTCACGCCGGTCTACGCGTTGGCCGCGCGCCTGCGTTCGTACGAACTCGTCAGGCAGCTCGCCGCCCCGGCCGTGTGAGGCGCGAAGGAGGACGGCTCCCGGTCAGGCCGCCTCGATGACGTCGCTCTGGATCGCCGCCGCCCACTCGACCACCAACAGCTCGTACTCCGCGCGCTCCTGGGCCGACAGGGAGCCGCCCGCGCGCATCCACAGCGCACGGATCTGCTCGTTGACCTCGGCGGCGGAGCGCACGGAACCAGGGGTTGAGGAATGGGGGGACATGCGCCCAAGCCTAGGGGCAAGCACTGACACTGCGCTACCGGGCGGCTACCCATGCCGTATGTCTTTGGTCACGGATTTTCGCGCCGCCGCCCGGAGCTGCAACTTCCGTATGGCGGCCGAGCGTTGAGGTCCGCCCCCCGCCGCAGCGCACAGGCCCTGGTCAGCCCGCCGACTCCGCAGCGTGCGGGCTCAGGACGCCCGCCGTGACCAGGGCGATGATGACGATGCCCAGCGCGATGCGGTACCAGACGAAGGGCATGAAGCTCTTGGTCGAGATGAACTTCATGAACCAGTACATCAGTCAGCACCCCTGGCCGCTCTGACCTGCCGGTTCCACCACTCGGCCAGGCCATCTGGGAGAGAACTGGGAGAACTTATTGCCGTCTCCCACACCGCCTCCCGCACGAAGCACGCGAAGCGCTCCTGCAACGAATCCATCATCCGCCGCTCCATCGCCGTTGTCACGTTCGCGTACAAGCCCTCCACGCCCGCGACTTCATGGCCCATGCGAGTCTCCACCGCAATCCTGGAGTGCTCGCCGCCCGCCTCGTCAATCCACTCCTTGTGGCCGTGCCTGAGGAGGTAGAGCCGTTTGCCGGCGTAGGCGGTCGCCGGGATCTCCGGCACGGGCCGACGCGAGGTGACCGTCTGCTGCTGGCCCAGTCGCGTGCGCTCGAACTCCTGCGAGGCGGGACGCCCATCGGCGATCGGCCGCCAATAGTGGTAGGTGAAGTTGGCGTTGGCCAGCAGACCGCCACTGATGGCCCGGAACACGTACTCGCCGTCGTGGCTCTTCAGGAGCAGCTCCAGAAGCTCGGCCAGGAAGCCCGGCACGACGAGGCTGCGTCTGCTCTCGTACTTGGGCGGGAACGCCTTCAGTGCGCCCTTCTCCCGCTGGTGCTGCCACTGCACGCGGACCGCGGGCATCAGCTCGGGCCCGTACCGCTCAAGGTCTTCGGTGTGCCGCTCGGCGCGGTCCTCTTCGTCCGGGTCGTCAAGCGGGTCGGAGGCCGGCCAGAAGGGGTGGCTGTAGACGCGGCGCAGCGCGTACAGCTCGGCCGGCCGCATGCCGGTGGCCGACATCGTCCACACGAACACGAAGCCGTCTAGGCCCCAGAAGTCGAGCGCGTTGCACGCCAACTGGTGGACGTCCTCGATGCGCATCTCCCGCTTGCGCTCACGTGGCTTCTTCTTGTATCGGCCGCGGCGCTGCTTCTTCCCCTTCGGCACGGGGGAGGACTTCCTGAGCTCGTCGTCCACAGCATCATCCATGAGCATGGAGAAGACGGTGAGGATCTCTTCCCCGTACTTGTCGCCCACGTTGGGCAGCGCCTTCAGCTGCTTCTTCCAGGCCCGGTAGGTCGACGGCTGCACGTCTGCGATCGCGGTCTCGCCCCAGCGCGGCAGGATGTGCAGCCGCAGCATGGACCGGATGGCCTTCTCCCTCAGGTGCCCGACATCGAGGGTGTCGACCCAGGTTGCGGCGTACTCGCCGATGGTGATGGCGCCGTCGCGGCGGGAGATGTAGGCGTCGTTGCGGATCTCGGCTTCGCGGTCGAGTCCATAGTTCTTGGCGACCACCTCGTCGGTGAAGCCGCCCTTCTGGTCATAGATCCACTTGCCGCGCTCGTCTTTCTTGCGTGTGTTCCACACGACTCGGCAGGTGTTTCCGCGCCACTCGACGTAGGCCATGTTGTTTTCCCCTGGGTGCCGTTGCGGGCGGGCCGGCTGGCACCCCTGCCGCCGGCCCCTCCGCCGCGACTGCGCTGCTATTCCGGGTGCCGGCCGATGATGCAGGCCCGGCAGGCGGCGCAGTCGCCTCCTTGACGCGTGATCAGGTCTCGCACGGCGCGTCTGGCTTCTACGTCGTGTTCAACCCGAGGCGTCGCAACACACACGATTCTCCCATCTACCAGACCTCGGAAGCCGTTGAAGTCTGGCCCCAGATCGATGGCGAGCAGTTCGTGCATGGGCTCCCCCTTTCGGGTGAGAGGGAACCTCCCAAGTACTCGTAGATGCTGCCACGTTGACGCAGTGTTGTGACCGGTTTCGTCCTGAGTGACAGGGGGTGAAGCTATAACGAAACCGTAAAGTCAAATGGTTGTACGCCTGAAGTGATCAATCTCGATCATTTTCGGAGATTCTCCCTCGCTTGATGAGCTCCTCCACTACCCGCTGCTTCAACTCACGGATCTCGGCTGCCGTCAGGGTGTCACTGACGGAGACGGCCGCGTCCTGTACGGCGGCGGCGATGTCGTCGGCGAGGTCGGTGCTGCGGACGGGGGAGAAGACGGCACCGGCCGGGCCAGGCTCGATCAGGGTCGGGCCTGCCGCTCCTCGCAGGATCTCCAGACAGCTGCTCTTTGCCCAGCCGATGACAGGTTCGATCTTCCCGTAGGTCACGGGTCGCACCGACTTGCCCTCTTCCACCTTTGAGTAGGTGTTGATCTGGATTTGGGCAGCGCGGGCGACATCGATCTTGTTCATCCCGAGGCTGGAGCGTCGCTGGATGACAAGCGTGGCGAGTCGCTGAAGTGCACTTTCGTCAAAGGGGGGTGCCATGACGCACATCATCGCAGGAGCTCTCAGGAACAGCTAGGAACACCCCTGTTTCTGTCCGGAACCTTAACCCTCGGACCCATTCGGGCTCTGGTCTAGCAACCAAGATCTTGCGTGTTTCTGCATGTTACCGCTAAGTATCGGTAGCGGAGACTCGTAGAAACGCGTAGATTCTGTGCATGGCAAGAACCCCAGCCACCTACCTGGTGCACGGGCCCTCGCTCCGCAAGCAGCGCAAGAGCCTGGGCCTCTCAGTCCGAGAAGCCGCCGACCGAGCTGGCATATCCCGCAGCTACCTCCAGCGGCTGGAAACCGGCACCCGGGAGCGGATGGGACCCCCGCGCTACATCCGGCTCCGCACAGCCCTCAGCGCAACAGACGAACAGCTCTCACCCCCAGAAGAGCTCACAGAAGAGAGGTGAACATGTCGGCCCCCAACACCCCCACGACCGTCGACATCGGCGCACTGATGCGCCGCGACGGATACCGAGACCCCAAGGAAGCCGCCCGCGAGATGGGCTGCGGCTACCGCTGGCTCCTCGATGGCCTGAACCAGCACGGCTTCCCCCACACCCGCATGGGCCGCTCGAAGTGGCTCAGCGAGGACAACATGCGCGAGATCCGCAAGCTCTGCGAAGTCCCCGCCGACCGCACCAAGATCGCCCGCCTGCGCCGCTCCATGACCCGGCCGGCCCGCGCCGCCGCCTAGCGGCGAAAGCCCCAACCGCCGTCGCGAGCGGCAGCCGGGGCCCTGCGACCCGAAGGTCGCGCGATCCACCCACACCATCCATGAACAGAAGGGCAGACCAATGCCATCATCCCAGACCGTCAACTCCAGCTCGTCGAGCACCTGCGGCGAGGACCTTGGTCCCGGCTACGAGTGCCAGCGTGTCTCTGCGCACTCTGGCGACTGCGAGCCGTTCCCTTGCCCCGAGGACAACGACGGCACCCAGGGCGGTGCCTCGTGATCGCCTTGAATCTCCCCGCGGTCCCGGTCCCGGACGCGGTGGCCGTGCAGGTCGGCTCCCAGATTCCCGCCCGTGTCCTGGAGGCGGAGAAGCGCGCCGAGAACGCGGCGTACTGCTTCCGCCTGTCGCGTGGCCCGCGCTACGAGGAGGCCCGGCAGTGGGCGCTGGCGGAGATCGCCGCCGCGAACAAGGTGCTCGGCGCCTGGAACCCGCGGCTCGTCGCCCGGATCGGCGGTGCGCGATGAGCGAGTCGTTCGCGTCGATGGATGACCGAGGCGTCCCGGAGATCTCCGTTGAGGAGGAGGCGGCGCTCACCAACCGCCTGTCGCCGGAGCGCGAAGCCGAGATCACCGCCCGTGCCGAGGCCGCAACTGACGGTCCGTGGGAGGAGTACCCGAAGTACGGCAAGCACTTCTACGCCTACCTCCAGGGCTCGTACCTGCGTGGTGTCGGAACCCTGAACTTCGGTGACGGGGAGGACGCCGGGGCGGACCGGGCTCTCACCCTCAACGCTCGCGAGGACATCCGCGCTCTCCTCGCCGAGCTGTCCGCGGTCCGCGCCGAACGCGACGAGGCGCGGGAGGCGCTCGCCTTCCTGGAGAGGGCCACGCTCCCGGAGCTGCGTCGCACGGTCCAGCACCACATCGACGGCAAGCAGCGGTGGCGGGAGCGGGCCGAGAGCGCCGAGGCGCGAATCTCCGCTGTCCTCGACATCTGCGACCGCGAGCAGCGGAACGCGATGCGCTGGGAGAACCCCATCCCGGTCCCCGACTGGGTCGCCCCGGTGCAGCGTGCCGCGCTCGGCGACGACAAGCAGGCGGAGGCGGTGTCATGACCGTCGACCTGTTCCGCCTGGACGTGCCGCGGGCCGTCGTGGAGGCGGCCACGCTTCGCCGCCTCGCTGACCTGATGGACGAGGACGACGCCCGCACAGGCAACGTCGGCATCCCCGTCTCCTACGGGCACTACCTCGCGTCCGTGGCCGTCTCCGGAACCGCCGAGGAGTGGAATGCCGAATGGCTTCGGCTCCTTCGGGCGCAGGGGATGCAGGCCGCGAACGCCTGGGCGGACGAGCAGGAGCAGCGGACGAAGGCCCTGATCCAGCTGGTGTACCCGGGTGGTGCCACCGCGCACGCCAAGACGGCGGCAGAGGTTCGCGCGCTGGCGGACGCAATGGCCCGGGCCGGTGAGCGATGACCATCGACCTTTCTGCCCTGGACATCCAGCTCGCCGTCGTCGAGGCGGACGCCTTCCTCCGCCAGGCCGCCGCACACGCCACCGACGAGTCGGACCGGCTGGCCTTCTACCTGGACGCCCGCATGGTCCACCACCCCGAACTCCTCGCCACCAACGACTCGTACCCCGGCTTCGCCGAGTGGGTGGCCGCCCGCGAAGCCAGCAACCGCAACGCCAAGGAGGCGCTGTGACCACCATCGCTGACCTGTCCGGCTCGATGGCGCTGATGCGCCTCCTGGCCTCCGACCACCCGAACCTGCCCGCCCCGCACCTGGGCGTGTCGCCGCACTACCCCAACCGCCTCACCCTGTCCGTTCACGGCGACCTCGCTGGCTTCGAAGCCTGGCGCGAGGCCCTGGGGATCTCCCCGGAGGCGGTCCGCCACAACACACAGTCCGGCGGCACCACCATGGTCCTCACCGCCGCCGCGACCGTCGCCGACGCCCACGTCGAACTCATCGGCTACGCCCCCAACCTGGCCCTCGTCACCGCGGCGGTGGCGTGATGGCGACCGCAATCGAACCCCGCCCACTCGCCGACCTGGAGATGGACTCCGTCCTCGCCGTCGAGGCCCTGTGGGGGCGCCGTGCGCACGGCATGAAGCCGCAGACGATCCCGGAGTACCTGGACGCCGTCGACCGCGTGCACGCCCAGTACGCGATGCGCCGCGAGTGGCTGCGACGCCACGGACAGGTGGTGGCCTGATGTTCGCCCTGTCCGTGACCCGCTCCCGGATCGCCGGCGTCCTCGCCGACGCGGCAGCCGTGGTCGAAGCCGAAGGCTGGGACCCGCTCCGCCAACCCATCATCCGCGCCATCGACCAGGCCGCAGGCTTCGTCCCCGGCAAAGGCGCCCCCGACGCCGAAGACGCCACCCTCCAAGCCTTCGACGCCCTCTCCGCCCACCTCGCGTGCCCGGCCGGCGAGTGGGAGCGGGGCGCCGGTCTCACGCAGGCCGCCGTCATCAAGGCACTGCGGGAGGCCGCTCGGACGGTGACGTGGTGACCGCCCCGGCCCCGTACCTGTCGCCGACCGCGGGCCTGTTCAACCACCTCGTCCGGCTGCTGAACGCCCGCCTGACGGCACGCATCACCGAACTGCGGCTGCTGATCGCCATCGAAACCGAAACCGCCCACGCACTCCGCACCGCCCGCGACTTCGCCGACAGCGAGGCCGCCGGATACATCGACCGCAGCTTTCTGGAGGAGGCCCACCATGCCTGAGACCGCCGCTGAGATCGGCCAGTACCGCCCCGCCCACCGTGTCCGTGAGGGCTGGCAGATCCGCTTCATCACTAACGGCGAGACCGACAGCACCGAGTGGCTGACCGTCACCGGCATCCTCCGCGTCTACGCGCCGGTCAACTTCGTCCGGTTCACCTTCAACGACGAGAGTGCGTCGAGCGTCGCCCACGACACCGACGTGTTCTGCCGCACTGCCGCCGAGGTGCGCAAGGCGGAGGCGTCGTGACCCTCAACGACCTCATCCCCTCCTCCTTCCGCGGCCCCGGTAGCCGACGTGCCGTCGACAAGGTCACCGAGCTGCGCGAGGAGAACCGCAAGCTCCTCACCCGGCAGATGGCCGCCGACGACTTCTTCGCGATCCTCCTGCACGACGTCACCACCACCAACGCCGCCTGGGAGCAGGAGAAGCAGCTGCGCGGGGAGGCCGAAGAAGCTGCGGCGCAGATGCGGATGGAACGCGACGAGTGGATGGCGGAAGCCCTGCGGCTGCGCGCCAGGTTCGGCGCCCAAATCGCCGCCGAAGCCAACGCCACCGCGGTCACCGTGCCGCCCATGGTCCGCGACACCACGGCGATCGAAGACCAGGCCACCGGCCCGATCAACGTGACCGCCCTCTGGGAAGCCCGCGACGCCGGACTCCTCGGACCCGTGCTCGACCCCGGCCGCATCACCCAGTAGCCCGCCGCTTCGGCGGTGCACCCTCCCGCCGAAGCGGCGCCCAACACCACCCATAGACGGCCGCGTAGAGCCTGCCTTCCCCCAAGCGGGATCCGCGGCCAGCCGAGGCCGCCAGCCCCGCACACCCCCCGTCGGGGCTGGCGGCCAAGGCACCACCTACCCGAAAGCAGGAAACATGAGCACCAACAGCCCCACAACACTCCTCGTGTTCGGCGACACGGAGACCACCGGTCTCGACCCGTTCATGCACGACGCGTGGGAGTTCGCGCTGATCGTGCGCCGCGACGGCCACGACACCGAGCACGTCTTCCGCATCCGGCCCGACCTCGGCAACGCCGACCCGAAGGCACTGGAGATCAACCGCTACCACGAGCGGACCACCGCCGACGGCTGGACGTGGGACGACCCGCACACCGCCGCGACCCGCATGTACTCGCTGCTGAACGGCGCCGTCCTCATCGGCTCCAACCCCAGCTTCGACGCCGACATGATCCGCAACTTGTTCGCCCGCTACTACGACGACGCCAAGCCCTGGCACTACCGGCCCATCGACATCGCCACCCTCGCCGCCGGCTATCTGTACGGGCAGGCCGAAAGGGTCACGCACGCGACGTGCGACGCCGCCCCCTACGGCAAGGTCCGTACCCGGCTGGGCTTCCCGTGGAAGTCGTACAGCGCCTCCGAGGCGGTCGGCGTTCCCCGCCCTGCCGCCGACGTCGCGCACACGGCACTCGGCGACGCCCGCTGGGCGCGCGACCTGTACGACGCCATCACTGTTCCCGACGCCTTCTACACGGCCAGCGACGACCAGCTCGGCGAGATGGCGGGCCAGGCCCTGTCGCGCATGCGCGGAGACGCCGCATGACCGCCGCGGTGGAGGTGGAGGCGCCGGCCGAGGTCGAGCCGGGCCTGTACGACATCGACGCCGAGACCTACCACCAGGATCCGATACCCGGCGGCAGCCTCTCCTCCACAGGCGCCCGCAAGCTCGTCAAGGACTGCCCCGCCAAGTTCAAGTACTGGTCGGAGCACCCCGAGCCGCCGAAGAAGGAGTTCGAGCTCGGCACCGCCGCGCACACCCTCCTCCTCGGCAACGGCCCAGAACTGGTCGTCGTCGACGCGGAGAAGTGGACCACCAACGCCGTCAAGGCTGATGTCGCCGCGATCCGCGCCGAAGGCAAGACCCCGCTCAAGCCGTCCGAGCTGAGGCAAGTCAAAGCCATGGTCGCCGCGGTCCGACTCGACCCGGAAGCCTCCAACCTCCTGGAGCCCGACTCCGGAGTCGCCGAACAGTCCGCCTTCTGGGAGGACAACGGCGTCTGGCGGCGCGCCCGCTTCGACTGGCTGCGCCACGACGGCCAAATCGTCGACTACAAGACCGCCCGCTCCTGCCGCCGCGAAGACCTTGAGAAGGCCTTCAACGAACACGGCTACATGCAGCAACAGGAGTGGTACCTCGACGCCGGCATGGCCCTCGACCTGATCGACCCGGAGAAGCCGTTCCAGTTCGTGCTGCAGGAGAAGGAACCGCCCTACCTGGTCGTCGTCACGACCTGCGACCCGATGGCCCGCAGCATCGGCCGCCACCTCAACGAGGTCGCCCTCAACACCTACGCCATCTGCCGCCAGAACGACGAATGGCCCGGCTACCTGCCCAACCCGATGACCGCGCTGCCCTCGTGGGTCGAGCGCCAGTACGCCTAGGAGAGATCGAATGTCCCAGCTTCCGCCTCCCGTCCGCACCGGGCGCCCTGCCGCCGAACAGAACGGCAGCAACAGCCAGTTCGCGTTCCGCCCCGCCAGCAAGGCCGGCCGTAAGGCCCGCCTGTCCATCCAGGGCATGTCCGGCTCCGGCAAGACCTGGACCGGCCTCGGCATCGCCTACGGCCTGTCCGAGGGCCGCAAGTTCGCCGTCATCGACACCGAGAAGGGCGCCGCAAGCCTGTACGCCGGGATCGGTGGCATCCAGTTCGACACGCTCGCCATGGACCGCTACGACCCCCGCGACCTCGCCCGAGCCCTCGACGCCGCTGCGGAGGCCGGCTACCCGACCGTGTTCGTCGACAGCCTCTCGCACTTCTGGAAGGGCACCGACGGAACCCTCGACCAGGTCGAGAAGGCCAAGGCGAAGTACGGCGGCAACAAGTTCGCCGGCTGGAAAGACGGCACCCCCATGCAGAACGACATGGTCGCCGCGATCCTCGCCTACCCCGGCCACGTCGTCGCCTCGATGCGCTCCTACACCGAGTGGGTGCTGGAGAACGGCAAGCCGCAGCGGGTCGGAACCCGGCCCGAGCAGCGCAAGGGCATCGAGTACGAGTTCGACGTCGCCGTCTCCATGGACATCGACAACACCCTCGAAGTCCTCAAGTCCCGCTGCCCCGCCCTGACCCGCCAGGTCATCAAGCGCCCGCAGGGAGCACGCGACATCGCCGGACCGCTCCTCGCCTGGCTGGCCGCCGAGCCGCAGGCCGACGCCAACAACGAGCTCGACCCGCAGTAGCCCGCACACGCGAAGGCCGGCCGCGGGCAGCGCGGCCGGCCGTTCACCCGACAAGGAGAGCACACCTAATGAAGCGTTGGTACCCACGCCAGCACTACAAGCGGGGCGGCACCCACCCACCTGTCACCACCGTCAACCGGATCGGCGAGCACTCATCCGCAATGCGCCGCCAGGAGCAGCGCGTCCACGACAAGCAGATCCTGGCGAACTACGTGCAGCTCAAGCCCGGCGTACTCGTCATCTGGGACCGGCAGCCGCACCGCATCGTCGAACTCGCCGAGCGCCCGCTCGACCTGTGGGGCGAGAAGCACGAGATGCGGTACGCGACCGCCCTCGAACACTGGGAGATCGGCGGCAAGCGCGGCGAGCGGCCCGAGAAGGCCACCTGGAGCGGACGCCCTTACGTGTTCGTCCTCCAGCCCGACGGCAAGCCCCACGAGAAGCCCGTCCACCTCATCGGCCCGGCCAACCACTCCTGGGACGTCCTGCCCGAGCACTACATGATCTGCGCCGCCTGCGGCGAACTCCCGCCCTGCCGCCACGAGCAGGCTGAACAGGAAGCCGACCGGCAGGCCGCAATCGCCGACGTCCTCATGGACATCCCGCCCGGCCACTGCCTCGGCTGCGGCGAGCACATCACCAGCCGTCAGAAGGCCGCCCGCTTCCCTGGCCCGAACCTGTGGCGCCCCGACCTCCCCGAAAACTCTGCGGTCTTCCACGCCCGGCAGGAGTGCTCTGGCGAAGCCGACCGCTACCGCCGCCAGTGGGAAGCCCGCGGCAACAACGACCCCCAGCCCAGCCTCTTCGCCGACGAGGAGTCCGCCTCATGATCCGCACGCAGCTTGTCGGCTGGGCCCGCATCGCCGAGATCCTCGGCGCCCTCGGCCCCGTCTCCGACTGGACCACAGCTGTCCTCGACCAGGCCGTGCTCCACCTCGCCGACACCGGGGCCCCGTTCGGCTCCAACGACCTGCGCCTCCTCGTCCCCGAGCAGGAATGCCGCAGCGCCGCCCGGTACTTCGCCGAGCTCACCGGCCACGACGCCCTGCACCCCGACGAGCCGCAGCTGCTGCGGAAAGTCGGCGAAGAAGTCTCGATCAACGAGAAGGCCCGCGGAAAGCGCGTCAACACCTACCTCCTCACCCGCGCCGGACGGAAGTTCATCGAGGACCGGCAGGCCGCCCGCATCGAGCAGCGGAAGGCGGCTGCGTGATGGAGGCCTTCTACGAGGACGACACCGTTCAGCTGTACCTCGGCGACATGCGGGAGATCCTGCCCGCGCTCGGCGTCACCGCTGACCTGATCGTCGCCGACCCGCCCTACGAGTCCACGAGCCTCGCGTGGGACCGCTGGCCCGACGCCTGGCCCACCCTCGCCGCGACCGCGGCCAGCAGCATGTGGTGCTTCGGCTCCATGCGCATGCTCATCGAGCGTGCCGCAGACTTCAGCGACTGGAAGATGTCCCAGGACATCGTCTGGGAGAAAAGCAACGGCTCCGGCTTCGCCCGTGACCGCTTCCGCCGCGTCCACGAACACGTCACTCACTGGTACCGCGGACCCTGGTCCAGCATCCACGCCGACACTCCACGCACCGCCTACAGCGGACCCGACAAGTCGGCGCGCGGCCGAGACTCCCGCACCCCCCACACCGGGAAGATCGGCGCTCACGTCTACGTCGACAACGGCACCCGCCTGGCCCGCTCCGTCATACGAACCGGGGCCGTCCGCTACCAGCGCCGCCACCCCACCGAGAAGCCCGTCGAACTCCTCGACCTGCTGATCCGTTACGGCTGCCCCGAAGGCGGCCTCGTCGTTGACCCGTTCTTCGGATCCGGCAGCACCCTGGACGCCGCCAGGCGGGCCGGGCGAAAGGCCATCGGCGTCGAGCGGCACGAGCCCTACGCCGAAGCCGCAGCCCGACGCCTCGACTCCGCGCGGCTCACTCTCGGCGGAGGCGCCGCATGAGCGCCCCCGCCGCTGTCTTCCTCGCCTGCCTGGGTCTCACCGTCGGCGTCGCCGCCGTCGTGTACGCGCTCATCGTCCGCCGCGCATCCGGGAGGCGGACGTGAACCCCGACCTGTACGGCGCCTGGCTCACCGCCGGGGACAACCTGCAGCCCGTCGGCGCGTGGCTGGCCGGGAACTGGGGGTGGCTCGTGCCCGCCGTGGCCGCCGCCGCATTCGCCGCCTGGTCCATCCGACGGTCGCTCCGACAGGCCAGCAAGAAGGTCGACCAGATCCTCGCCGACGAACTGCCGGCAACCGCCCAGACCCGGAAGGAGAAGCCGTGACCACCGCCGTCCGCGAAGCCCCCCACCACAACACCCTCACCTGCTACACCAACTACGGCTGCCGCCTCCCCGAATGCGTCGAGCGCAAGAACGCGTGGGCCCGCGAGCGCGCCAACGCCCTCCGCGCCGGAACCTGGCAGCCCCTCGAAGACGCCGCACCCGTCCGCGAACACGTACAGCGCCTTATCGCCGCCGGCCTCACCCCGTGGCGCATCGCCGACCTCGTCGGAACCGACCGCGAAAACATCACCGACCTCATCCAGGGCCGGGGCACCCGCCGCGGCCTGCGCCACCGCACCTCCGCCGAATTCGCCGCGAAAGTCCTCGCCATCAAACCGGCCGCCGCATCCCCGTCCCGTGTCGACGCCACCGGCGCCCACCGGCGCATCCAAGCCCTCGTGGCCCACGGCTGGCCCCTCCTCCACATCGGCCGGCAACTCGACATGAACCGGCAGCGGGCCGAACAGATCCTCCGCACCGAACGCATCTACGCCTTCACCCGCGACCGCATCACCGCCGGCTACCCGCGCCTCGCCGAACTCCGGCCCGAACGCAACGGTGTCCCCCGGCACAAAGCCCGCCAAGCCCGCGAATGGGCCAAGACCAACCGGTGGGCGCCACCCAAGTACTGGGCCGACCGCATGGACGACATCGACGACCCGCACTTCGAGCCGCTCTACGGCGTCGGCCGCGGCGAACTCCTCGCCTCCGACGCCCGCGAGCTCTTCGCCTACGGCGTGACCGTCGAACAGGCCGCCGCCCGACTCGGCGTCACCAAGCAGCACCTGCAGCAGGAACTCGTCCGGCACCCAGCGCCGGCCGCCACCGAGACAGCGCTCGCCGCCTAGGCCCCAACTACCGAAAGGACCACCCGACATGGGCTTCTTCCATTCCGCCTACTTCGCATACGGCATCGAGATCCCCGACACCGACGAAGACACCCTCGACCGCGGCATCCCCGGCGGCACCGAAGTCGGACACCTCTTCGCCGGCAGCTACGACCGCGACAAGACCTTCCTCGTCACCAAGTGCACCGAGACCCGCCTCGGCGGCTACAAGGCCGTCGACCCGCAGGCCACCAGCAGCGACGAGTACCAGATGTGGAACGCCCAACTGGCCGCCGCAGCCGAGGCGTTGGGCGTGACTCCGAAGGGCGAGCCGGCCTGGCTCGTCATCCCCGACGTGAGCTGACCAGCGCCTAGGGCGCACGAGAAGGGCCCCGCCAAGCGGGGCCCAGGGAGACGGAAGGGAGTGGGGACGTGGAGCAGCTAGGACTTCGGCGAATCGGGCCGCTTCGGCAGAACGGACTTGGGCCGACGCAGGTACCAGGAGACGAACTCGCGGATGAGCCGCGACCTCTCCCGCTCACCCACGAGCGCGCCGAGCTCGTCCCAGTCCTCTTTGGGGATTCGGACGGGGCGCGCTCGGGTGTGGGTCTCCTTCTCTGCCATAGCCCGAGCGTAGCGCGTGTATGCACACGAACGCCAGATAGAACGTTGCCGTGTACGTACACGAGGGGTAGGGTCGTGTACGTACACGGGAGCGTTAATTCTCAGTCCCCGTGCGGCTTTTCGCGCTCGCAGACACCGCTGTACAGAACGATCAAAGGACACCACTTCATGGCCGTCTCCAAGCGCCTCCGGTACGAGATCCTCCGGCGGGACTCGTACACCTGCCGGTACTGCGGGCGATCCGCCCCGGAAGTTCCGCTGCGCGTTGACCACGTCACCCCGGTCGCGCTTGGTGGCGGCGACGAACCGACCAACCTCGCCACCAGTTGCCACGACTGCAACAGCGGGAAGACGTCCACGAGTCCGGACGCGCCGCTCGTCGCCGACGTCGCAGACGATGCCCTGCGATGGGCCGCAGCCATGAAGCAGGCCGCTGGCGACCTGCGCGACACGCTGGCGCCGAAGATCGCCTACCGCAAGCACTTCGAAAAGTCCTGGAGCAAGTGGACTCGAGAAGACGGCTGGAAGACCGTGCGCGTCGAACTGCCGGACAGCTGGAAGAGCAGCCTCGACACCTTCTATGAGGCCGGCCTACCCAAGGAGGTGTTGCCCGACATCATCGAGAAGGCCATGACCAATCCGACGGTCAGGGTCGACAACACCTTCCGCTACGCCTGCGGAATCGCCTGGCGCATGATCAAAGACCTACAGGAACGGGCGCGCGAGATCGTCGCCCCGCAGGTCAAGAGGCCCGCCAGCGTCCTCAGCTCCGTCGGACAGGCGGCGCTCGACATCTGGGTCCACAACTGGACGTCAGACCTTGAAGCGGCGCCCTCAGATGAGGAACATGCCGCATTCGTGCGGAGCCTCTCGCAGATCGAGGCCAACACCGACTGGGTGGATCCGGAGCGACTCATCGCCGCAGCCTCGCACGGGGGGTCCGCCGGCTTCTCAACCATCGAAGACGCGATGGCTGGCGCCGCCGATCAGGAACGGGCGGACATCGTCATCGATTGGTGCGACGCGTGGTCCGACCTCGATGGGGCAGCCACGTACACGGCGCCACCCGAGGGCTTCCTCTACACCGTCGTCCAGAGTCAGGTCGACGATCTCGCGGATGCAGGCGTGGCACTGGGGCGGATCAGGCGTGCGGCTGTACTGGCCGGCTTCCACCACTCGTCGGAGCTGCACCAGGGTCTGCGAGCGAACGAGATCGAGCACACGGGAGTTGACGCTTTCCGGCAGCGAGCCGCTGACCTGTGGTCGCGCAGTTTCCGTGCGGGCGCTAACCGCTGGCCCGAGGCCGAAGAGCGGGCCGCCTTCCTGGCCCATTACAACCGCGTGGCCGCCGACGCCGACTTCTACCTCAACGACGTCCTCGTCGCCGCCGTCACGGCCGGGGCCTACCAGGACACCGACCTGACTACCTGCCTGCCCCGGCATCTTTCCGCGCTGGAAATTGCCGCGCAGCCGCTTGCCGGGGAGAGCTGATGCCCTGGTTCAAGGTCGACGACACGGCGCACGCGCACCCGAAGATGCGCCGGGCCGGCAAGTCCGCCATCGGCCTGTGGGTGATGTGCGGGTCCTATGCCGCCGCCTATCTCACTGACGGCGTTGTCCCCGCCGAGACGGCGGCCGAGGGCACTCAGACACAAATCGCCAAGCTCTTGAAGGCTGGCCTGTGGCACGAGCACGGCCACGGCTGCAGTCGTTGCGCCCAGCCGATGCCTGGCGACTTCGTGATGCACGACTACCTCCGCTACAACCCGAGCCGCGCAAGGGTGCTCGCCGAGCGCGAGCGGGAGGCGGAGAAGAAGCGGGCTCAGCGGGCTGGCGGACAGCCGGACGGGACGCCTCCGCCGCGAAATGGGCACCAAAACGGCTCGGATTTCGGCGGAAAAACTGAAGAAAAACCTGAGTTTTTCGACGGTTTTTCTTCGCCAGTTTCAGGTAAAGGCGCAGGTCAGAACTCTATGTCCCATGGGGACTCCGAGCCGCCTCACGCGCGCGCGTCCCGGCCCGCCCCGACCCAAGCAGTAGCTACTGACGTAGCTACTGCTGCTAGCTGGGCCGACCGCAAGAACGGATTCCCGGACGCGCTTCAGCCCCTCGCGCAAGAGCTGGCAGCAGCCGGACTCGGAGCCGTCGCCTGGGACATCAAGAAGTTCAGCGACTGGGAGCGCATCCGCATCCAGGTCGAGCGCCTCGGGGTCGACCTCATGGTCCGTTCCGCCACCAACGCCGCACAGCAGCGCGGTGAGCCGGACAGCGTCGTCGCCTGGATTGGCCGCTGGGAATCGCTTCAGCCCGAGCCGGCCGGACGACCTCAACTCCGTGCCGTCTCTGGCGGCTGGACCGGCCCGAACCGCCCTCACCCCGCCACCGGCGCCGCTGCGCCCACGCCCACTGCCGATGACTACAAGAACGCGAGGCCCTTCTGATGACCTCTGCCGAAGAGCGGCGTGCTCGCCATGACGCGATGCAGGCCGCCGCCCGCAACGAGATCCGCGCGCAGACCCTCGACCGCTACCTGGCCCGCCGCCCGAAGTCCTTCACCGAGGATCACCCGGTGCGGCCCGAGATCGAGAAGTGGATCAGCGACTTCCTGGCCGGCTCGCACGCCTCACTGCTGCTGATGGGTGAGCCCGGCACCGGGAAGACCTGGCATCTGTGGAAGATCGGCGAACTGCTGATCCGTCGCGGCTGGTTCGGCCGCTACTACCTGGTGTCCGACTTCGAGTTCAAGGCCGCCGCAGACCGGCCCGTCAACCATGAACGGCTGCAGACGTGGCGCGAGGCGCCGCTGATCGCCCTCGACGACTTGGGTGCCACGCAGTTGTACCCGTGGACGGTCGACGCGATCGCCCAGCTGATCGACGCGCGCTGGCAGAACCAGCTGCCCACGTTGATCTCCACCAACCTGCCGACGCTCGAGCCGCTCGGCCCGCGCACTCAGTCTCGCTTCGCCGATGGCGGATCCACGTTCGCCACCTTCACCGGCACCGACTTCAGGAAGGCCTCATGACCCACGACCACGACTACGACGAGCAGGGCGAGTTCAAGGACATCCCGCCGATCGACTTGGATGCCGAGCGCGCCGTCCTCGGCGCAATGATCATCTCCAGTCGGGTGATTGAGGAAGTCGTCGAGATCCTCGAGCCCGGACACTTCTACCGCCCCAACCACGAGACGATCTACCGGGCCCTCGTTGATCTCCACAACGAAGGCGCCCCCCACGACCAGATCGCCCTCACCAACCGCCTTGAGCGGGACGGCGACCTGGCCCGCTGCGGCGGTCACGGCTACCCGTTCACCCTCGTCCAGGCCCTGCCGTCCGTCGCGGACGCCGAGTACTACGCCGGGGTCGTCCGCGAGAAGGCCGTCCTGCGGAAGATCCTCGCCGCGGGCAGCGGCATGACGCAGGAAGCCCGAAGCGGCGCGTACAGCCCCGACGAGATCATCCAGAACGCCTACGACACCCTCGAAGGCCTCGCCGGCCTGACCGACGCCGGCGACGAAGACCTGTCCATCGGCGTCGACATCATGGAGACCGTTGCCGAGGTCGTCGACATCCGCGAGAACGGCCCCAAGCTCGGCCTGCTCACCGGCTTCATGGACTTCGACGCCCTCACCGGCGGCCTGCAGCCCGGCCAGTTCATCCTGATCGCCGCCCGGCCCGCCATGGGCAAGTCCGTGCTCGCCGGCGACTTCGCCCGCTACACCGCGATCCGCAACGACATCCCCACCGCGTTCTTCTCGCTGGAGATGGGCCGCAAGGAACTCGAGAAGCGGTTCCTGTCCGCGCAGGCCACCTACCCGCTGCACTGGATGAAGGCCAAGGGGCCCGTCGACGACGGCAAGGTCATGAAGCTGGTCGAGGCCGGCAAGGACATGCAGTCGTCGCCGCTGTTCATCGTCGCCGATACCGGCATCACCCTCGCCAAGATTCGCTCGCACTGTCGTCGCGTGCAGCGGCAGCACGGTCTCGGCCTGATCGTCATCGACTACCTGCAGCTGATGAGCGGCGAATCCCAGGGCCGCAACGACAACCGGCAGCAGGAGGTCTCCCGGATCAGCCGCGGCCTCAAGACGCTCGCCATGGACCTGCAGGTCCCGGTCATCGCCCTGTCGCAGCTGAACCGTGGACCGGAGCAGCGGCAGGACAAGAAGCCGATGGTCTCCGACCTGCGCGAGTCGGGATCCCTCGAGCAGGACGCGGACATCGTGATCCTCCTGCACCGCGAGGACGCCTACGACAAGGAAACCCCGCGCGCCGGCGAGGCGGACCTGATCGTCGCCAAGCACCGCAACGGCCCCACCGCCACGATCACCGTCGCTTTTCAGGGGCACTATGCCCGGTTTGTCGACATGGCCCAGACCTGACCCATCTATCCGACAGGAGGAACCACATGCTCTACCTCGACACCTGCGACCGCTGCCTCACCGAAGACAGCCCCGCCATATCGCCGATCAGCCTCGTCCCCAGCGGACCCGGCGGGCTCCTCGCCACCTATCGCTGCCCCGACTGCGGCGACACCTGGACCTGCGGATGGGCCGCACAGGAGGACTACGCCGCATGACCACCCCGATCATCTGCCGTCCGCCGTCGTTCCCGATCCGCCGCATCCTCGCCTGCCCGACGGAGGGCCGCCGTCGCCGTATGGCCGGCCACGATCACGGGCCCTACTACGGGCCGATGGTCACCTGCTTGGGCTGTGGCGATTCATGGTCGTGCGGGGAGCGCCTCGAGCGCCCGTTCCGTCCGGGCTGGCGCAAGGACGCGATCGCCGAGGCGAAGCGCGCCTGGGTTGAGGCGGGCCGGTACACGCGCGCCGAGTACCGGGCGTGGCTGGACGCCGAACTCGCCGCGATCTTCCCCGAGCCCGCCGTCGACGACGTGCCCCTGCCGGACGTCGAGCCGGCCACCCAACCCCACCACCAGGAAGGAACCGCAGCATGACCACCGACTCTTACGTCAACGGCATGTGCACTTTCGGCGAGGACCGTGCTCCTGGCGCCGGTTGCATCAAGCCGGCTGGCCACGACGGCGCGCACCTCGTCACGCCTGGCGACACCAGCCAGCTCGACGACGACCAGCTTTGCCCGGCCCTGTTTCCCGGCGACGACATGCACGCCGGCCAGCTCTGCGAACGCGAGCGCGGCCACGGCGGCGACCACTGGTGCATGGCCCCGATCGCCGGCACCCGACACCGCCGGCAGCTCGCATGGCCCGCGGAGGTGACCGGATGAGCCATCCGCTCCCCATCGGCGCCCGCGTCCGGCACTACGGCCAGCAGTGGCCGGCAGCCCGAGCCGGCACCGCGACCATCCGCGAGATCAAGGGCCCATGGCCTGACGGCACCTACGAGTACCGGGTCTGGGCGACGGAGGACTTCAGTCGCCGGCCCGGACCCGACAACCCCGAGACCTGCGAGACCTGGTGGTCGTCGCTGGCCACGATCCCCGCAAAGGAGAACCGATGACCGACCTCACCCCCGCCTCGCAGAAGCTCCTGCGGGAGCTCGCCCGCCACGACAAGGGCGACGGTGTTGCCGTCCGGTACGCCGGCCGCGGACGCTGGCACCTCGACGGCAGCACCATCGACTTCAACCGCCGCACATTCCCGCCCCTGTTCGAGAACGACCTCGTGACCGGCTGGGACGAGCACGACGACGACGGTCCGCTAAGCCTCACCGAGGCCGGCCGGAAGCTCGCTGGCGAACTGGACGCAGTAGCCACAGCGCAGCAGGCCGCGAAGAAGGCCCGGCCGAAGCCGAACGCGGACGGCCCGACGGCGCTGCGGCTACTGCGGGAGATCGCGAAGAACGCCGAGCCGGCGCTGATCTACTCCGACAGCCGCGGGCGCCGGGTGTGGAGCCTCGGCTCGCACGACGGCTACCGCGCATCCGTCGACACGTGGCTAGCCCTGAGCGGCGCCGACTTGATCCACATCGAGTACGGGTTCGCCGGCGGCAAGCGCGTGTCCGTGACCGACGCCGGCCGGCAGCGTCTCGCCGCCCGCAGCCGATGAACGCAGCGACCCGGGCGGGGTCTAGCCGCCCGGGTCTGCCCGAACCCTACCCAGCCGCCGCATGACCGCCCCACCCGTCTGCCGCACCACGCCACCACCCGCACCCGACCCGAGGAGACACCTGTGACCGACACGACCGCCGCATCCGAGCCGCGGACTCTCTGCCGCACCTGCGTGACCCCCATCGCCTACATCGACGCCCCGACCGGCGGATGGTGGGCCCACGACACGCATCCCGCCGACGGGCACGACGCCGTTCCCGGGGCGTGGGTGGGCAACGACGAGCTGATGGAGGCGATCGCCGCCGCGGTGTGGGAGCACTGCGGCACCGAGGGCACGAGCCTTGTCGTCGATGATCCGCGCAACATCGCGGGCACGGCTACTGCGGTCGCCCGGCGGTTCGCCGACGCCGAGCAGGCCGAGCTGAACCATCTCCGTGCCCGCATCGCCGAGCTGGAAGGCCCGGCGGTCGAGGCCCGTGCCGCGCTGGCCGCGCTCTGCTACGACCTCGAAGACCCCGGCAGCAATGCGCTCGGTGCGCTGTTCCTCCTGTCGCGGGCCACCGTCGGCGTCGAGGCGCCGAAGGACGACGCGGCTGCCGCGCTCGCCCGGCATGACGCCGAAGTCCTGCGCCGGGCCGCCGAGACGCTGGAGGCAACGGACCGCGACGACGACGCGGTCAACCTGCTGTATCTGCTGGCCGACCAGGCGACCGCCGAGTGCGACCGATGCAAGGGCTCCGGCGTCGACCCCGAGCACGCGGAGTCCGAGGACTGCGGCGACGTCGTCCGAGAGGTCCCCGTGCCGTGCAGCGCCTGCCAGCCCGCCGTGGAGGCCCCCGGTGCCGCGCGTTGACGGCCGCCAGGCCACGATCCACGCCCCGATGGGCGTGCAGGCGTCCGGTAAGTCGACACTGTCCCGCCTGATCGCCGCCGAGACGGGCGCCGTCCACGTCGACCTGGACGACGTCCGCCGCCGGGTGTGGCCGGACTGCCCGCCGGTGTGGGATCCGCATTCGGGCCGGGGGTTGCGGGTGCAGCGGGTCTACGAGGCGGAGGTGGCCGCGGTGCTGGCCGCGGGCCGGGACGTGATCGTCGACAGGACGAACGTCGACCCGCGCGACCTGGCCCGGCTGCGGGTGATTGCCCCGCACGCCCGGCTGCTGATCCACGACCTGACCGCCGTGCCGCTGGCGACGTGCATTGCCCGGGATGCTGCCCGGCCCGACACAACCCGGGTGGGTGCGGACGGGATTCGAGACCTCCACCGCCGCTGGCTTGCCCCGTCCGGGCGCCTGAGAGCGCCTAGGAGCGTCCCGTAGCCGTTCCGGGTCGCCCGGGAGCTTCCGGACACTCCCAGCGCCTCTCAAGCCGGTTCTGCGGCCTCGCGATCCGAACCGAGTCCCGCTGTCAGTGCCACCCCGTACCGTTCCAACCCACCGCAAACCAGGAGGAATTGACCATGACCGAGACCCGTGAACTCCCGCACGACCCGTACATCCGCGCCGTCGTCATCGCCCTGACCGCCGCAGGCCTGGAGCCCGACGGCTGGTGGACGTCCGACGCCGAGACCGACCCGTACCGCACCGACGACGACGGTGCCACGATGCTGAACGCCGTCCTCCTGTGGAGCGGCGACCACACCGCCATCGCCGACGCGGTCGCCCCGGACGGAATGCTCCTGCTGTGGGATCACCCGGCCGAGCAGTGGCAGTACGCCGAACGGCGCGCCGGGGGCGGCAATGAGGAGCCGCAGTTCTTGCCCGCACTCGGCCGCTACGCCCACCCCGGATCGGTCGTGGCGACGGTGAGTGCCCTCCTCGCCGGTGACCCGGTGCCTGAGGGGCACGCGCCGTACTGGCACGAGGCCGACGCCGTGAAGCGGGCGGTCGCCGCGTGGGCTGCCACCGAGAGCGAGTGACCGCCATGACCGACACCACGCCCCGCGCGGAGCTTCAGGCCGCTGTCGAGTTCCTGCGCGGCGCCACGTTCCGCGGGGCGATGACCGCAACGCCCGCTGTAGCCGCGCTCGTCCGGGCCCGTGAGCCGCTCGCCCTGCTGCTGGATGCCGTGGCCTCCAACGCTCTGGAGGACGGCCACGAGGAGTGCTCCAGCTGGTGTTCGCCGGAGACCTGCGATCTGTCCGCCGCCCTGGCTGTGGCGCGCGCCCTGACCGCCACCCCGTGACCACGAAGCGACCTCGCGCCGTCGGTAGCGGCGCGAGGTCTGCGGCCACTGTCCCACCGAACGACTGGAGTTGACCATGACCGACCCGACCGACCGCCCGTTCCGCGACGAACCCACCGAGGTGCTGCAAGCCGCCCTCGGTCTCGCCGCCACCCACGCCGACCAAGCCGCCCGGTTCCGTCCCGCGCAGCCGGGAGACGAACTGCCCGCCGTCGTCGGCCTCTTCCGAACCGAGCTTCAGCACCGAGGGGAACTGTGATCGTGACCGACAACCCGACCCCGCAGTCCGACGAAGACCCGTTCGAGCATGTCGGCTGGTGGTGCTGGCGCGGCGACAACCACGGCCACCTCGCCACCACGGCCTGCCGCAGCGACAACGTGCCCATCCACGTGCCCGCCGACTGGGCGGACGAGATGCGGGCGGTGATCCAGCGAATCGAGGACGGCGGCGACGAGCAGCCGCCCGCTGTCCCGGCGTCGTCCCCGCCGCCGGACCAGACCGACCTCCGTGCCCGCATCGCCGAGGCGCTGGCGCCGTACTTCGCGAACTTCTCGGACTGGGAGACCGCGAGGATCAATGCAGGCGAGGCCGCCGTCCCGGTGCTGGCTGTGCTGCCGCCGCCCGCCGACCGGGCCGCCGTGATCGCGGCGACCGCGCGTGCCTGTGCTGCGCACCTCCGCGATAGGTACTCGGACACGTGGACCGAGGACGCGGCGCGCTCGCTGGAGCTGAACGCGGCACGGATCGAGCGCGGCGAACCGACCGCGCTGCTGCGCCGTCTGGCCGCCGAGGCGCAGCAGCCCGACACCGACGGCTGCCCCGACCCGATCGAGTGCAGCCACGAGGCCGCCCTCGGGGAAGCCCAGCAGCAGGTGAAGCGCCTCAGCCTCATGGTCGACGAGTACGGCCACGGGGCGTCCGCGCTCACCGACAAGCTGAAGCGTGCCCGGGACATGCACCGCGAGACGTGCCCGTGGGCGCAAGGCGGGGCCCCATCACCCGCGTTCAAGTGCGGCATGTGCGAGGTCCTCGACGCGCCCGCCGTCCCGGTGCAGCCCGCGGCAGACGGCAGCGGCGAGGAGGCGCGTGTCGTCCGGTGCAGCCGAGCCATCCTCAGCCGCCCCCACGAACCACACGGCGGCTGCCCTGGTTTCAGCTTCACCGAGGAGGTGTGAGTCGTGGCTGACTTCACGTCCGAGACGGTGACCCGCACGATCCGCCGCTGGATCGTCCCGGCTGCCGAGCCGTGGGGCGCAGCAGCAGCCGAGATCGGCAAGGCGTGGGCGGTCGCCGAGCGCGCGTACCGGGAGCACTTCGAGATCCCCGACGAGCGCCCGCTGCATGACGACGCGCTCCGGTTCCACGTGCGGGACGAGGAGATCGTCATCGAGTTCGCGACCGAGCAGCGGGCAGCGTGAGGCACCAACGCCCCCGCCGATGCCGTTTCCCGCCCTCTCATTCGTTGCTGGACGGCCTGGGAGGCGTTCCGGACCCCTCGGGGCCACCGGGACGCTTCCAGGGCCTCTGAGAGCCGCCTACGGCTTCCTGGCGCACCCCGAATCGGTTGAGCGCCCGCCTGAGCCCTCCAACCGCACCCGACCCTCCCGAGCCCCGCACCACCGCCCAACGCCCGCCACACGCCCGCACAGAGCCGAGAAGAGGCCCGAATGACCGACACCGAAGACCGCACCCCGCCGACCCGCTCCAAGTGGCCCGCCGCCCAGCACCTTCAGCAGGCCGCTGATCAACTCCGAGACGTCGTACCCGAGATCCATTCCGACCTCCGCGGCTATGCCGATCCCGTCGCCGAGTGGCTCGACAAGACCGCCAACGAGATGGCGTGGCTTGCCCCGTATCGCGACCACGAAGGCGGCTACCGGCCCTGGCGCGTTGCCGCCCGCATCGCCCACGCCGTCCTCGGCCTGCCCGACCCGGACGGCTGCACGGTCTGCCACACCCGACGGACCGACAGCGAGGGGAAGTCGTGACCGTCGACTTGCCGACCCCGCTGGTCGTGACCCGCCACCAGTGCCCGTTCTGCCGTCGCCACACCCGCGCCAGCGCCAAAGCCGTCGAGGACCACATGACGCGCTGCTGGAAGAACCCGGCACTGCGGAACTGCAAGACCTGCGAACACCACCTGCCCGCCACGCGGAGCGAGGAGTACTGCAATCCCGGCGAGTGGTGCGCGTGCGGCGAATACCCCGAGGCCTGCGACGTCGATGCCGCACCAGCAGGCGCCACCTTCCCGATCTCCCACTGCCCCAGCTGGCAGGCAGCCGCCTAACCAATCGAACCGATCAAGGAGAAACCCGATGACCACGAACCCGAGCATCACCACCGACCGCGTCCTCCAGGAAGTCCTCGCCGAACGCATCCAGCAGGACGCCAAGTGGGGTGAGCAGAACCACCCCGACGGCACCGGCATCTCTCCGGAGCAGCGCAAGCTCGCCGACAACGCGCGGGCCATGTGCCAGCAGGTGTTCGCCGAAGGATGCGGCGACTGGGCGCACGTCCTCTTCGAGGAGGTGCGTGAGGCTCTCGCCGAATCCGACGCGGCCAAGTTGCGGGCCGAGTTGGTCCAGGTTGGAGCCGTGGCTGTCGCGTGGATCGAGTGCATCGACCGCCGTACCGCAGCGAAGGTCGAGGCTGCCTGATGCCGCGCCTCATCCGCGCCCGCGACGTCGACGCCGTGCTGGCCTACAACGGCTACGAGCCGTCCGAGTGGACCGGCAGCGACTGGGAGCCCGGCTACCGCGTAGCCCAGGACGGCCGACGTCAGGTCAACGTCTTCCACGACGGGCCCGGCGAAGTCGACGGCCTTGAGGTCTACCGGCTGGAGCTGCAGGCCGCCGGATTCCACGTCGTCCCCGACCAGCAGCCCGGCGGCGGACGACGCCGACTGCACATCACCAAGCCGTAACCCACCCCGCCGCCCCCAATCCGGGGGCGGCCCGCACCGATCGGACCCGCAATGACCAAGAAGAAGCGCTCACCAGCCCAGAAGCTCGCCCGCGAGATCCAGGCCGAGACCGGCAAGCCGTACACCGCATGCCTCGCCGAGGCGGAACGGCGCCTCGAAGCAGCCGCCGACAACGAACGACGGAGCCAGCGATGACCACCCCCGCCCCCGTCTGGTCCGACTCGCGCGACCCCGAGCCCACCCCCGACGACGACGGGCCCTGGTGCCGCCCCACCCCCGGCCTGCTCCCCGAACAACGCAGCAACACCGACACCGTGACCGTGAACGGAGACCTCCTGTGACCACGCCCGCCGAAGAACTCCGCACCGCCGCCGACAAGCTGCGCACCCTCGCCGGGGATGCCACGCCAGGGCCATGGCGACAGTCCGGCATCGGCGACTACGGCTGGAGCGTCGACACCCCGGATGTGTTCATTGCCGAGACCGAGGACAGCGAGAAGGGCCGCGCCGACGCCGACCACATCGCCGCCATGCACCCCGCTGTCGGGCTCGCGCTCGCCGACTGGTTGGACGAGACGGCCCGCAACGCCGAGCCGTTCGGGACGATCAGCCACCACGCCGTGAACGTCGCCCGCGCCATCAACGGGGGTCAGCCGTGACCAAGAAGCCGACCCGTTTCACCTTCGACCGCCAGGGCCGCGTCAAGCAGCCCAAGCCGCCCGCGCTCGCCGCCACGCCGCCGCAGAAGCCGCGCCGTTCCGGCAGCACCCGCAAATACCTGACCGTCGCCGCGGAACGCATCCTCGCCCAGCACTACCCCGGGCAGGTTCCCGCCGCCGTCATCGAACGCGCGTTGAAGCGCATGGCCACCGCCGACCAGCGAGCCGCACGCAAAGCCGGGAGGCAGCCGTGACCACTCACCCGAAGCCGGCCGTCCGCGCCCCGAAGCCGAACCAGCACGACCGCGCCAACCGGCAGGCCGTCATCGACAACCTCATCGGCCGGGCCCTCCGCGGGGTGTTGACGATCCCCGAAGCCGCACTCCTCGCCGAGTACGTGCAGGCCGAACGTCGCA
This sequence comes from Streptomyces sp. NPDC001492, assembly GCF_053597275.1. Classification (NCBI taxonomy): domain Bacteria; kingdom Bacillati; phylum Actinomycetota; class Actinomycetes; order Kitasatosporales; family Streptomycetaceae; genus Streptomyces; species Streptomyces sp. NPDC001492. Next base: position 91,567 of record NZ_JBSFHW010000023.1, read on the forward strand.
ACGCCGACAAGACCCGGCAGTCCCTCGCCGCCACCACCCGCGCGCTGGAACGCCACCGGGCCGCCGCCGATGCGGAGATACAGCGGCTCGAAGAGCTCGTTGAACAACTCCCCAACCAGCAACAGGAGGCAGCCGCATGACCGACTTCCTCGACAGCGCGCTCGCCGCCCAACTGGGCCGCCCGCTCTACGACTCGATCAACCAGCACCTCGCCGACGGTGAACGCGCCGAGCAGCAGCTCGCGTTCATCATCCGCGTGATGGAGCTGTTCTCCCTGTCGCACGCCGACACCTACGACGCCAGCCTGTTCTGGCGTGTCGACGAAGGCCAGCTCAGGCTCTACGCCAACGTCAACGACGTCTTCGCGTGGGGCGGCGCCGACGTCGAACCCATCACGTCCGACACGCTCCCGGCACTGGAACAGGCCTACGCCGACCTCAAGGCCGTGGGCGGCGAGGACTACGCCGCCGAGCTGTACGCGGCCCGGCAGCGGCAAACCAGACCGCAAGGCGCCGCCTACCCGACAAAGACCCACGACGCATGGCGGAAGATCTGCGCCCTCTTCGACGCCTGCGGCCCCGAACGGGCCGTCGGCCTCGGCAACCCCCAGCCCGCCCCCGCACACAAGGACCCCGCATGACCGACATGATCCGTCCGCCGTGGACGCCGGAGCAGGTGGCCGTCCTCAACCGCTTCCAGCAGTACGGCGGCATGCACCCGTTCACCTGCGGCGGGAAGCACCGCCACAACAATCCGACTCTCGAAGCCCGCGAGGACGGCTGGCACTGCCCGGCCACCTACTGCGACTACCGGCAGGACTGGGCGCACGCCTTCATGGCCGAACCCGACAAGTGGCCCAGCAACCGGCCCGGATGGTCCGGAGCTCGCAGCGACGTGGGAACCGAGTTCGTTCAGCAGATCGACCATCCCGACGAAGAAGCACTCGCTGCAGCCGAGGCCGAGTTCACCGACGAGGAAGCCCGCAACCGCGCCAGTGACGCCTACCGGCAGGCCGTGCAGCGCATCCAATCCTCCGGACCCAAGCCGGCCGCCCACGACGACGGGCCCAGCGTCGCCGAATGCGCCGCGGCAGACCGGCTCTGGCCGTTGCAGCAGGAGGGCGAGTGATGCTCGACTTCCCTGCGATCACCATCCGCAAGTCCATGGGCCAGTGGGTCTGGCGCTGCAACAACGACAACTGCGGCTGGGTCGGCATCGGCCTCTTCAGCCAGCGAGCCGCCCTGCGCGAAGCCTGCCGCCACCTCGTCGACGTCTTCGACCAGCACCACGGCATGGTCGAACTCCGCCCCAGCTGGAACGAGGACGAACAGCGCGGACGCGCCACCTGCCACTGCGGCTACGAAGCCGAAGAGAAAACCGAAACCGGAGCCGAGACCGCCATCGAAATGCACGCGCAGTGGCTACGCGAAACCCTGCCCAAGCGGGCCGCCGCATGACGAAGGCGCCCACCCCGGATGGGGTGGGCGCCGAACTGCTGCACCGGCTACGCGGCCTCCTCCACCTCCGGCGGACGCTTCCCGTTCAGCACCTGGCGAATCCAGCTCGGCGTCAACCGCATCTGGGCCGCCAGCTGCTCGACTGGCACACCGCGCCGGTACGCGGCCCGGATCGCCGCATCCCGTCGGGCCACCTGCCGCTCCCGGGCAGACCGGCCCGCGACCGTCCGGTGCAGAAACACCGCCCAGCGCAACAGCAGTCGGCCGGCCGCGTCGTCGAACTTGCTCGCCACGCAATCCCCCTCACGTCGAGCACCGCCCCGCTGTCAGGTCACGGTCACCGGAGTCGAGCGGTCCAGCAAGGGCGCAGATGGGGGCGCACGCGCAGCACTGTCCGCGATCAAGCCTCGCGCGCACGCACTAAGGCCGGGCCTTCGGCCCCGCGTATTTAGCAGGAGGCGGGAGCCGAAGTGTTTGCCAGCCGTATTAAGTGACCCGTCTTGTAGAAGACACGCCTGTCGCGAGCCCTCTGGGCTACGAGTCCACCCATTGACCAACCCCTCCATTCCTGCCGCCCTGGTTTTGTCCGTTTTGCGGGACGTCGTAGACGGTCAGGGTCGTCATGAATCCGCCGCCGTTCGGCTGCCCTTTGGGGATCCGGGAACGAGTGCGGACCATGTAGCCGCACTCCTCCAGCTCGGCGAACGCGGCACGCAGCGCCCGTCGACTCTCCGCCCTGGGGCCGCGCTCCCTCTTCCCGTCGTCGGCCATCGAGTCCGCCGTCGCCTGCCACCCGGGTGGCCGTGCGATCAGCTCGGACAGGACCTGGCGGGCGAGTCGGCTGAGCCGCCCATCGAAGATGGTCTGGTTCGGGATCTGCGTGAAGTTCTTCTTCGGCTTCGACCGCTCAACTATCAGCACGCGGCCACCGCCAGGTGGCGACATGACGGCGTCATCGGTATGGTCATAGCAGTGCCTTACTTGGTGATGGGTACGGACTGCAGCGGGGTGATGACCCGCTTAAGCGAAACGGCCGGAGGGATTGAGCCCCCTCCGGCCGTCGCCGTTTACCGGCAATTCTAGTTGACCACTGTGTCTGAAGTGGCCTATTCCGCCTGGGAATTCACCGTTAGATCTCCGTCGTCTCGAACGGCTCCGGCAGCCGCGGCAGGTCGACGCGGAAGGCCTGCGCGATCAGGTAGCGGGCGATCGTGTCGTGCTCCCGTTCGCTGCGACCGATGGGCATCGCCAGGTACGTTTCGCCGCTCTTGCGCTGCACGACGGCGCCGAAGAACTCGCGGTCAGTGATCGAGCTGTCGACGATCTCGACGCCCGTCTCGGCGAGCAGGACGTCGAGCGGCGCGTCCAGGACGAGCTCGGGCGTGACGGAAGCCGCAGGCGTCATCGCGGCGTCAAGCGCTAAGGTGGTCATGAGACCTCTCTCTTTGCGGGGAGTGGGTTGTTGATCAGCGAGTTCGCGCTCGCTGGTCGAATCGGCCGGGGTGTTAGCGCACCTCGGCCGTTCGCTTTGTGGGGCACACGCTAGGCCAGAATCAGTCGCAGCCGCTGTGCCCGCAGAGAGATCAGGACGATGCTCCAGAAGCTCTCTGATCTGCGGCAATGAACGGTTTGACGGTTCGGATAGGATTCGTCGCGCCTCCCTCCCCTCAGCGCGGACAAACCGCCACGGCCGCAGGGCTGGCCGAGAATCACTGCGTCAGCGCCTCGTCCAGGTAGACCTGCACCGGCTCGTACAGGCCGTAGGGGACGTACTTCGGGATCTCGTCGAGGGCGACCCAGGCGATCGCGTCGAGCTCCTCGTCGTCGGCGACCCGCGCCTCCCCGGACACGACCTCGCAGGCGGTGTACGACATCAGCCGGCCCGTCTTCGGGTGCACGCGCTCGCCCAGAAGGCGCAGCGCCTTCACGGTCAGGCCGGTCTCCTCGTCGGTCTCGCGAACCGCCGCGTCCACCGCGGCCTCGCCCGGCTCGATCGCGCCAGCCGGGAACTGCCACATCAATTCGCCTTCGGAGACGCGGCGCCTGACCATGAGAACGCGCTGCTCCTGCACGATGATGGCGGCGGAAATGCCCGGCTTCTCAGTCGTCGTCTCGGTCATGCTGCTGCCTCCAAGGCGCTCAGAATTGGCGGGTAGATCTGGTCATGCGGAATGAAGCGTGTGACCGCGGCGCGGGGAACCCACGTCACGTCTACGTTCTCCAGCGGATCGCGATTCGTTGCGTCACCGGCGAGGAAATCGCAGAGGTGATATTCGGCGATCACCCCGGTTACCGGGTGGATGCGCTCACCGAGATGCTGGCGGACCGTGCAGTGAACGCCCGTCTCTCCATGGGTCTCCTGCACGGCGACGGTGTCAGCGGTGACGCCCGGCTTGACCACGCCGGCCGGGAAGCCCCACCGGATGCCGTCATCTCCGCGTCGACATACCAACAGCACATCGTCTCCTCGCAGCACGACGGCTATCGCTACCCGCAGGGCCTGCGCTTCCATGCGCGGCTCGGCGGGGCGCAGCAGAAGCGCGAACCGTCGATGCACCGCCTCACCCGCCTGTTCGTATGCCGTGTCCAGGATTCGTTGTGTTTCGCGCTGCGGAATCATGTTCGGTGTGGCGTGCCATGAGGCGACGCTGCGCACTGAAACTCCGAGGCGTCCCGCGAACTCCTCTTGGGTCATGTCGAATGCTTCTTGGAGCCAGGCCGCTTTCTGCCCGGTCCACTGGTGTACGAGTGCCACTATCGGCTCCTGCGCCGCTGTCGTGGGCCTTCTCGCGGCGGGTCTGCATGGTGCCTGCATGTCCGCTGCATGATCACTGCATGTTGCTGCATGGGGTCTTCATGGCCTGAGTGCGCGCGCACGCGTTGACTCGACCCCATGACATTCCGGTCACTCGCCCCTGCTGAATTGGTGGGCTCGCTGGTACGTGACGCCGCCCATGAGTTCTCCGACCTCCTTCCAGGTCTTCTCCTGCGCCTTGAATCCGACGGCGATCTCCTGGCGGTGTCGGCGCCGGAACAACTCCAGCTCGCGCTCCAGGTGCTTGGCGAGCTCGACGAATGCGGTCCAGCGCTCATGGAGGTCTGGGATCGCGCGCAGCTGCTCGTCGTAGGGGGCGAATGGAGCGTCAGGGGAGTCGGCCATGACGTGAGAGTACGGGCGATCCGACGGTCGCTCAAGACTCAGCTGGAGAAGTTCAGTTGGGTGCTTGACTCGCCGCAGCGGGCCCTCTACGGTCGTATCAGTCGCCACCTCAAGCCCCGGCTTGAGAGCGGCAGCGCTGCCCACTCCTACCGGACCCAGTCCGAGGGCGGCACCCCACAAATGAAGACGGGCCGGACACCGCGACTCCTACACCGCGGGCCGGCCCTGACCACCAGGTTCTGACAAGGAGACCCTGTGGCTACCCAGCAGCTTAGCGGCATGCGTGAGCGTGTCGATCACACCCCCACCGCCCCGCTTCCCGCTCCGGCCGTCGAGGCCCTGGCGTCCCTGCCGCTGGAGATCCGCAAGGCGGTCGTCCGCTACCAGAATGCGTCGGCCACCACGGCGGAGCTCTGCGCGATCACGGACTATCGCAGTCTGACGGTCGCCGAGTTCGACGAGCTGGAGTTCGCACAGGACACCGTGCTGGAGTCGCTGGCGATCCTGGAGGCCGCCGGCCGCCTCGACCTGATCGAGGTGGCGTCATGACGACGACGATCGAAGCCTTGGATGCCGCCGCGCATCTGGCCGCGCAGGGCCCGGTCCGCTCCACTCCCGCCCCGAAGCCGCAGCGCCGCGTGCTGGCGAAGTTCCAGGCTGGCGGCCCGCGCGGCTCGTGGCCGGCCGAGGAGTTCGCGCATCAGCGTCGCCGCGAGGGCATCCCCGCGGACGTGGTCATGGACCTGGCCAACGACGCGTACCTCGTGGTCGTGCCGGGCGGTGAGCGCCGTGACTGACGCCCAGCGCGCCGAGCTCAGCCGCAAGGTCGCTGACGCGAACCGGCGCTCCGAGACCCGGCCGAAGTAGCCCCACAAGCCGCCGCGGGCGCGATCCGACAATCCCCCCGTCTCGCGCCCGCGGCATCCAATCCCCACCCCACCCCATCCCTCTTTCTTGATCCCGATTGGATCCGTCATGTCTCCGTTCCTGTTCGACGCCGACCTGGGCGCCACCGAGTTGGGCCGCAAGGCCCGCGCCGCCGCCATGGTCCAGCCGCCGCTGTCGATCTCCGACCTGTTCGCCGAGTACGCGGCAGCCAGCCGGGCCCGGCGTGCGGAGATCCGCCTCGCCGCCGACCCTCAGCTGCTGGCCGAGCTCGAGGGCTTCGACTACCCGGCCGCCGCCTGACCCCCTGTCGGCCGCCTCCTCGACTCCCCTGCGGGGAGGCGGCACCCCGGCCGGTCTGGCTGGAGGCCGCATCACCGGTGCGGCCCCCTGCACGACCAGCACACCAACCCGAAACCCGAACCGAGAGGACCAGACATGGCCATCAGGAAGAAGTTCACGACCGACGGCGTCGACCGCGAATCCGGCAAGGTCCAGAGGCTTTCCGGGGACGTCACGCAGGAGGGCACGTGGAACAAGGCCCGGGCCGAGGAGAGCGTCAAGCGCTTCTACGACGAGTGGCAGACGGACGCCACCAACATCCAGTTCGAGGACTGATGGCCCGCGGCCCCAGGAGGGGCGATTGCCGGCAGTGCTGGCAGCACGCCGAGATCCACAAGAACCTGCTCGGCCTGGCCAAGGAAGCCGACTGCCCCGGGTGCGACGACCACCGGATCAACGGCTGCCCGACCGTGATGGGACCCAGTGGGGTTCCGGTGTCCAACCCGAAGAAGAACGCCAACTGGTGGTGACGGCTAGACCGCACCCGAGAAAGGAGACCATCCATGAGCGCCGCTGACGAGATCGTTCTCGCCATCCGCTTGGCCCGTGCGAACGGTAAGCCGGAGTCGGAGGTGCGCGAGGTCGCCCGCCGCATGGCCAGCCAGTACAGCACCGCAGAGCTGAAGGGTGCTGAGGCCCAGCTGACCGCCGAGTTGGAGGGCGGCCGGTGATGCACACAGGTTCCGCCGACGAGCTCCGGGAGAAGGAGCGCCGTAGCCAGGAGATCGGCCGCCAGATCGCCGACTTGCTGAACGAGGCCGCCCGGATCGCACCGGGCGCTGTTTCGGCGCAGGTGTCCGGGCTCGGCTTCACGATTCGTGGCGCGGGCGGCGGCTTCCGCGCCGACACGAGGTGACCGCCGTGACGTGGATCTTCACCGCGACGTCGCGGACCGGGCAGCCCGTCAACGAGATCACCGGCGCCCCGTCCGACTCGATCACCGTCTACGACCGAGCCGACCTCGACCGGCGGATCGCCGCCGCGAAGAACGACCCGCGCGACCTGATCGTCACCGTCGACCCCATCGACTAGCCCCCACGGCAAGCCACCCCGTACCCCCACCTAGTCCAGGAAGGACACCGATCACCGTGACCACCTCCGTCGAGAAGAAGGTCAACGGCACCTCCGTGGCCTCGCCCGAGCCCCGGTTCGACCCGGTCGCCCTGGCCGAAGCGGAGGCCGTCCGGACCCGCGCCGCCGCCGACGCCGAAGCCAAGCGCATCGAAGCCCAGGCGAAGGCCGAGGCCGAGAAAATCCTGGCCGCCGAGCAGGCGAAGGCGCTTGAGCTGGAGAACGAGAAGCAGGCCCTCGCCAACGAACGGGCCGCACTGCGCTTCAAGCGCGAGCAGGCGGAACAGAACACGAAGATCGCCGAAGCGGAGAAGAAGCGCGAAGACATCGAGCGCGCCCGCAAGAGCGCCCGCCGCGATGACGAGCAGCAGCAGCAGGCCGAGACCCGGCAGGCCGTGTCCGTAGAGAAGGCCAGCAAGCGGTGGCGGCGCGTCGCCATGAGCTTCTACGTCCTATGCGCCGCCGTTGCTCTCCCGGTTCAGATGGCCGCCTTCTACAACCCGGACGCCAAGTACCTGCTCATCGCGCCCGTGTTCATCGAGGTGATCGCCCTCGTGGCGCTCGTCGGCGCCGCCGCGGCGGTGACGGCGGGTCGGCCGCACTGGCACTACCGGATCGTGGCCTGGGCGGGCGCGCTCACCGCGGCCTCGATCAACATCGTGCACGGGCTCGCCGAGTACGACGCTGCCACCGCGTTCGGGACCGCGCTCGCCTCGATCGCTGGCCCCGGCATGTGGGACCTCCACGAGCACGGCCGCATCCGCAAGCGGGACGGCAAGACGTCGTGGCGGCAGCGCCGCGCGGAAGCGAAGGAGGCACGCAAGGCGGCTGCGGTGAAGGCGGCGGAGGAGGCGCGGAAGCGCGCCGAGAAGGAGGCCGCGGACCAGGCCGCCGAAGCCGCCCGGCTGGAGCTGCGCGGGATCCGGCAGACCGTCTTCAAGGACGTGTGGGATGAGGCCGTGAAGATCGGTGCGGCGCTCGGGAAGGACCCCGAAGACCCGGCCGTGTGGCCGCGCGCCTACCGCAACATCAAGGGCTGCGATCCGGGCGAGTCCATCGAGTCCATCAGTTCCCGCCGCACCGCCGAGAAGCGCGCCGAATCAGCCCTCACCGGCACCCCCGTGAACACCGTCAGCGAGACCACAAACGCGCAGCGTGCAAACCAAATGCCCCGCACCCAGCGGGGCCCCGCGCGCAAGCCCCCGGCAAGGCAGCCAGGCGACACCCAGCAGTACGTCGCGGCAGCCCGCCGGCAGGCCTCCCTTGCGGCCAAGGCTGCCGCCAGGAACGACCGCCCGAACGACAACTAACCCACTCACAGGAGAGATCAGTCATGAGCGTCACCTTCCGTCAGATTGCCGTCTCGGGCAGCGCGGCCGTAGCCCTCCTCGGCGGCGCCGCAGCGATCGGAGTCGCGTCCGCGCCGACCGCCTCCGCCGTCGAGATGCAGACTGTTGCGCACCGCGCCGTCACCGCGCCGGTCACCCTGCCCGACGGTCGCACCATCCGGATCACCGGCATGAGCGGCTACGGCCACCGGGCCACCCGCGACCACGTCGCCACCGTCGCCAGTTTCAGGGCCGACACGGCGACCACCCCGCCCGGCGCGGGCGGCGGCGTCGGCACCGGCCTCACCCCCGACGGCGGCGCCGGAGCCGCCATCACCAGCCCCGTCAACGGCACCCAGACCGGCTACAACCAGCAGATCACCACCCAGTCGTCCGGCGGCTACATCGCAGCTGGCGTGGTGGCGATCCTCGTCCTCGGCATCATCGTGTTCTTCAAGGTCAAGCACGGCCACATCAAGGCGCTCGACGCCGTCCTCGTCGGTCTCCTCGGTATCTCTCTCGCCGGAACCGTCGTCGGAACGATGGGCCACCAGATCACCAACTCGCTCATCGGCTCCCTCGGCGGAGTCTTCGGCAGCCTCTAGCCCTGCAGCGGGGCCCATCCCGGCCCCCCCCGAACCGAAAGGACAAGGCCAGTGGCCACCGAGATCGAGCCTGACGTCATCGAGATCGAGCAGCCGGCAGACGAGCCCACCCGCGGCGACCGCGTGAAGGCCGCATTCAAGACGCAGTCTGGGCACGCCGGCGCCCGCGTCAAGGACTGGTTGGCCGGCGGCGACCTCGACCACGTCGACGTCATCCAGATCGCCACCGAGCGCAAGGAGCGCAAGCGGGCCGACCAGCTCGCTCTCCAGGAGGCGCACGTTGCCCGGCTCCACGCTCGCCTCCACGTCGCCAAGTCGCGGGTCGAACTGGGTGAGCGGGACGGCAACACCAGTCTGCTGTCGGCGCTCGCCGGGCAGGTGGCCCAGGCCGAATCGAAGCTGGCGTCGATGCAGGCGCAGCCCGTACTCCCGCCCACCGACCGTGAGATCGACAACACCCGGCACGGCAAGCGGGCCGCCCGTGCGCTGACCCTCGCCGGCGGTGGTCTCGCCGCGTTGCCGCTCACCGGCGCAGCCATCGAGCAGACCCTCAACGGCCAGCCGATGATCCTCGCCGTGCTCGGCACCGCGGCCGGATACGGCTGGTACCTCGTATCGCGCCCTTTCGTCGACGGCCAGCCTGCACCTGCCCCGATTCCGGAGCAGCTGGCCGCCCCCGTCGACATGGTGAAGGTGGAACAGCCTGGGGTGAGGGACTTCAACGCCCCGCCGCCGCCCGCGCTCACGGTTAAGGAGCTGGAGGAGGCGCTCCGCAACATCCGCAAGATCAAGCCGGACGAAGAAATCAAGATCCTCGCTGTGCCTCAGCGCGGCGCAGACGGCAACACCACCGTCGTGTTCGACCTGCCCCCTCGCGTCACCGTCGCCGAGCTGAAGAAGGATCTGCCCAAGCTGGCCGGCGCCCTCGGCCGCGACGCCTCCATGGTCGACATCGACAAGGCCGGTACCGAGGTGCGCACCTCCCTGTGGCTCACCGATCAGGACCCGTTCGAGGGCACCCGGCCTTCCCCGCTGCTGAAGAAGCCCAGCCAGCTCGACGCGTGGAAGGACGGCGTACCTGTCGGGTGGAACAAACGCGGCGCCGCGATCTACCTGCCGATCAACAACGCGTCGTATGTCATTGCCGGCATGACCCGCTCCGGCAAGGGGGTTGGCGCCTCCAACCTGATCGTCGGCGCGTCCTTCGATCCGCGGATCAACCTGCGGATCGTCGCCGGAAAGAACAACGGCGAGTGGGACCCCTATGCCAAGACCGGGGCCGCCAGCACGTACTTCAAGCCCAGCCCGGACCGGCTGCTGGCGCTGCTGCAGGCGCTCCTGGCAGACAAGGACCGCCGCGAGCGGGACCTGGGCGCGCTCGGCAAGTCCAAGATGGTCGCGCCCGTCATTGAGAAAGTCGGCGGCATCGAGCTGCTGGTCATCGATGAGCTCGCCACCTACACCCGACCCGGGAAACCGCTGCGCGACGAGATCCTCGAAGCCCTGATCGAGCTGTCCGCCGTAGCCGCGGGCGCCGGAATCCTCATGGTGCTGATCACCCAGTACCCGGAGGTCGACGTCATCCCGCAGGCCCTGGCCATGAACTGCGGCGCCCGGTGGGCGATGCGGGTCGAGAACGCCACGCAGTCCAACGCGATCCTCGGCGCCGGACAGGCCGGTGCCGGCCGTGACGCGTCCAAGTTCGACCCGCCGCGGCCGGGCTTCGGCTGGCTCGTCAACCCGTTCGCCGGGGTCACCGACCTCGCCCGCAGCTTCGACCTCGACGAGGACGAGCGGGACGAGATCACCATGCTGCTGGGCAAGGCCGCCGCCCTCCGCGAGAAGGCGGGCCGGCTGGCCGGGCAGTGGGAGGACCCGATCGAGAAGCACCTCCTCAACGCCACCGGCCTGTCGTCGGCGGCCGGCGGGCCGAAGCGTGACGGCGTCCCGGGCCGGAACGTCATCAACCACACGCCCGAGCAGCGCATGCAGATGGAGGCGCTGCACGGCTGCCTGAAGGCCATGGACGACTTCGACCGCGACGTCGCCCAGCTGGAGGAGATGGCCGAGTTCATCGGCGGCGGCATGACTTCGATGCGCCTCGGTGAGCTCCTGCGTGCAGCCGGCGCGGGTGGCGTGGTCAAGGTCGTCATCGAGGGCCGAGGGCGCGTCAACGGCTACGAGCGAGCCGACATCGCTGACGCGCTGAAGCTCCTGCAAGGCAACTGAAATGTGAGCTTTGCCCAGGACTGTCGCCCGGACAGTGCCGGAAATGCCCCGGACTGTCCGGGCGGACAGCCTGGACGGCACCCGGACACCGTCCGGACGATGTCCAACCCCCGTCCAGCCTGTCCAGGGGCGCAGTCCGGGGCAAACCATCCCATGTCCACCCTTACAAGCCACAACAAACCAGAATTGGAGATCACCTCATGCCTCAGACCTGGCAGCCCGGCAGGAGCGGCGCCCGCGACCTCAACCGCTGGATCACACAGAACGGCGGCAAGGGCGTCACCGTCTACACCATCTCCAAGCAGGCCCTCAACGCCGCGCCGTGGGAGGACGCCAAGATGTTCAACTCCCGCACCGTCGACGGCCGCTCCCTGGTTAGCGGCGAGTGGATGACCGGCCACCTGTCCATCTCCGGGCTCCTCGCCCAGGAGGGCACCGTCTACGCGGAGCCCCTGCGCGGCATGCGTGAACTCGGCAGCCCCGGACGGCAGGTTGCCGGACCGATGGGTCACGGCGACTACAGCGCCTACCTCGACGAGGCGGAGATCCGCAGCCTCGGCAAGAGGGTCCAGAACGGCAGCGACCCCGCCACCCGCCCGAGCCGAGGCGAACGCGGCCGACGCCGATAACCGATCACAACTCAACCCGACAGGAGAACGCCATGGACCGACAGCAAGCCGTTCAGGAAGCCGCCCGCGAGGTGATCGCACACGGGGGACCGGAATGCCTCACCGATCCGCGGCAGGTCATGCGCGCGGTCGGCCGAGCCCTCGATATGGGAGCAACCAACGAGGACATCAAGGCCGAGATGCGCCGCCAGCGCGGCTAGCCAAGCCGGGGCGCCCCTTCCCGCCTGCCAGCAATCAGGGGCGCCCCATCCACCCACCACGCGCCAAGGCGCAGAAGGCAACGCCCACATGACCACGACCACCCTGGCCGCAGCAAGCCCGCCCCCCGCCCTCGACATCGACGCCCGGCTCGCCCTCCGCCTGGTCGACATGGACGCCCGCCTCAATGAGGCCGCAGTCGCCTTCGAGGTCAACACCGCCCACCTCGCAGGCGCCGATCCCATCCTCGACGCCACCGAGATCATCCCGCTCGCCCCCACCCTGACCCCGACCAGCCCCTACGACACCCCGCTCGCCGCACTCCTGCACCGGGCCCGCATCTACATCGAAACCCACGGCTGGCTCCAAGGCGGCCTCCGTGAAGACGTCGGCATGAGGCGCTGCCCCCTCGGCGCCATCCGCATCGAAGGCATCAGCAACCGGCGTCAGGCCGACGACGCCTGCGTGCTGCTGCTGGAAGCGATCCAGCGCGACTTCCCCGACGCCGAAACCCTGCCGTCCTGGAACGACCAGCAGACCAGCCCCGCACCCGTCCTGCTCTACCTCGACCGCGCCGCCCAACTCGCCGCCGACCGCGGCATCTAACCCGCCACGAAAGGACCCCGGCATGGGCCTGTTCAACCGCAAGACCAACGCCAGCGTCATTGCCACCGGCGCCGAGATCGACGCCGCAGGGAAGGCGCTGGCGCAAGGCGACAGTCGCCTCGCCGACCAGCTCTGCGAACGCGCTGGAGACGACAGTCAGCGTCTCGCCATGGCCATCCTCGCCGCGTCCGTCGACCACACCCCCCAGGGTTGAGAGCGCGCCAGCCCGCCCACCGGCCACACCTACCCGAAACGAGGTTGAACCCATGAACCAGACCCTCGACGTCCCCGACTTCCTCGACGGCATCGTCACCCCCGGATCACCCACCGCCTACACCGAAGACGACCGGCGCGAACTCCGCGAACTCGCCATCCACCTGCTCGTCGACAACCAGAAACTCCAGCAGGCCGGCGCCAGCCACCGCATGCACTTCCTGCTCCACGTCCTGCCCGCCCTCGACCACGCCGCCAAGGCCGGCTGGGACCGCAGCGAGATCCACGCCGCCGCCGACCGCGAGTACGGGCAGTGGCTCGTCGACGAAGCCGACGCCGGCACGGAGCAGGCCGCTGCTTGAACTAGCCCGACAGTGCAGGCCCCCGGTCCTCACGGACCGGGGGCCTTGGCGTGGGTACGGCGCGGGCCATCCAGCGGTTGTCGCTCAGCAGCTTCGGCATCATCACTGGCATGAACCCGGCGTCGACGAGGAGCGCCAAGCCCTCGGCGCACTCCTCTTCCGTGTCCGCCTGCACACCCACCCGGATCGCCATACCGGCAGTGTGCCGGGCCGGGTGGGGGAGTGGTGGGTGAACCGCGGAAGCCGCAGCGAGCGCCGCCAGTGGACCACTGGCCCGGATTGTCAACCCGCAGTGCAACAATCGGCTCAAAGGTCACCCGCTTCCCCGTACCACCGCCCGAGGAGCCGCCGTGAACGACAACCCTGCCCTCGACGCCGAATACTTTTGGCCGACCTGCGTCGCCTGCGGACGCGACCTGTGGACCATCGAGCGCGATCGCCTTGCCTGCCGGCCGTGTGGAGAACGCACCCAGGCCCGCATAGCCGAACTTCCCTCCCTGTTCCGGCAGCTGGACACGACGGCTTCTCTGATGCGTGGCGCCCGCCGCCCGGGCGCGGGCAGCTCCGGCAGCAAGACGCCGCCGATCCCGCCCCGCCTCGAAGTCCTCGCCCTCGTCGGCCCGGGCGGTGTCGCGGCCCGCCTGTCGGCGATCGAGGACGCGTGGCGGCAGGCGCTCGGCTGGACCGTCGCCCCGTGGCGCGGCAGCCCAGCCCAAGCGGTGCCGCAGCTGGGGAAGTTCCTCACCGACAACCTCCTGTGGGCCTGCTCCAGCTACGAGTCGGTGGCGGACGACATCGAGGAAATCCGCCGCCTCCACGGCGAATGCACGGCGATCGTCAACGACGAACGACGGCCGGGCCGGGTGCAGATCGGCAACTGCCCCGTCCGTGTCGGCGACAGCCTGTGCTGGGCGCCGCTCACCGCATCCGCCGCCAGCCACCGAGTCCACTGCGGCAGTTGCGGCAGCAGGTGGGAGACGATCGGGGAATGGCGAGACCTGCGGACCGCACAAGAGCGGGTACTCGCCGAAGCGGCAGGAGTCGCGGCATGAACCTCGACGATCCGCTCGACCAGTCGCGGCCCTCTTGGAAGCTGTACAACAAGCTCCTCGCCCTCGGGGTCTCCGTTGACGAAGCGGCCGCACTGATGGACGGGTACGCGCACGAACTGGCGGAGACCATCCGCAACGCGCCGGAAGCGCCCGAAGCCTGGGACGACGACTTCTATCGAGGCCTTGACGCCGCTGCCGACCTCATCGACCCAGAGGTGAAGCAGTGAGCGAGACGAGCCCGAACCAGGGCCTGTTCAGGCTCTACGCCTTCGAGTGCCTCATCGCGGCTGCCTTTGTCATCGTGATCGCCTTCACGATCTCGGACGTTCCCCACCTCGGAATCGCGATCTACCTCGGTATTGGCGCAGTTCTCTGGGTCGTCGACATGGTTCTCACGGGCGGTCGCCCGGCCGACGGCCATGGCCTCTCGCACGCCGTGCTCGTCGCGGCCTTCGCCCTCATGTGGCCGCTGGTGGTTGCTGCGCTGATCGGCTACGTCGGCTTGGGTGTCGTCGATGCATTGCGGCGTTGACCTGCGCGAATCGCCGCGAATAGATCTAAAGGTCGGTAGAATTGGGACAGTTGAGACCCCGGCGAGGTGGCTAGACCTCCCGGGGCGTGGCCAACCGCTACACGAGAGCGAGCCGACATGGGTAACGGTAGACCGTTCATACCCGCACACGAACATCAGAAGAACGAGAAAGACCGCATCCGCCTCCCGTTCCGACACCTGGTAGATCCGCAAGACCCGTACTACTACGACATCTCCCTTCACCTGGAGATGCAGCGCCGTGCGGGAGTCGAGATCGACCAGACTGTCGCCGACAATGCGGTCAAGTTCATCCACTGGAAGAACGAGCAAGTCAAGGACAGCGAGGCGAAGCGCAGGGCATTCGAGGAAGCGCAAGCCCAAGAGGCGGCGCAGGAGATCGAAGCCTGGAAAGCGCGCAGGGAAGCCGCCAGGCGCTGGAAGGAATCCCCAGGCATCGTCTACTACGTCCTGCGCGGCACGCTCATAAAGATCGGCACGACCACTCGGCCGAGACAGCGCTTCGATGCCCTCATGCCAGACGCGGTCCTCGCCATCGAACCTGGCAACAAGGAACTTGAACGGCTTCGGCACACCCAGTTCGGGCCCCTCCGTAACCATGATGTCGGCCGCGAGTACTTCATCCCGGGGCCAGCCCTGCTCGACCTGATTCGCCAACTGCGCGAACAACAGGGAGTGCCGCACATCCCGCACGCCTCCCTCGTTTCACGAGAGACAGCCGAGGCGACAGTGGCAGAACTGCTTGCCCTCTGAGCTGGGCGAGCATATTCTGACCCCAGTCTGGATCTTTCTGTCTCCCGGGGCCGCCGCAAAGGTGGCCCCTATTGCATGGCCCGGGGGTGACGGCATGCCCGGACTGCTCATCCCTCTGGACTTGGCAGCGCACGTCGCCGGACGCCCCGAAGCGACCATCCGACGGTGGGCAGCGGAAGGACGCCTTACTCGGTACCCAGACAGAGGACGCCGCAAGAACGGGGTCCTCTTCGATATGGACGAGATCCCCGAAGCGGTTCGCGACAAGGACACCTTGGCGTTGATCGAGCCGGGCACCACGCCCCCCATCCTCGGCGCAGACTCCGCACTCGCCGCCTGACTCCTGCCCGCGGTGGGGCAGGCCCGGCCCTCGTAGCGCCCCGCGCTCGGGCCAACTGCCCGCCCGGTCCCCCCAGGATCGGGCGGGCAACCACAGCCGGGGCTGGCCGCTCACTCCGAGCCCCGAACGTCCCGCCGCCCGATCCACCTACGCCGTCGGGCGGCGGGACCCCAACGACCACGAAGAAGGGCGCCATGGCCCGCTACCGCAAGAAGCCCGTCGAGATCGAAGCCGTGCAGTTCACGGGTACTGGCGAGAGCTGTACGGAGATCACCGAATTTCTCGGCGGCTCCCACTCCGGTAACCAGCGCTGGAACAGCACCACCAACACCGGTGGCGCGATCCTCACACTCGAAGGCGAGATGGCCTTTGGTCCGGGCGACTGGATCGTCCGGGGCGTGCAGGGCGAGTTCTACCCGGTCAAGCCCGCCATCTTCGCCGCAACCTACGAGCCTGCCTAGGCCGTGGAGGTCGCCATGCGGCGAGCCTTCATCGTCGGCCTGCTCGTACTCGCCTGGTCCATTGGCCCCGTCATTCGCGTCGCCGACGAATCAGCGGCGCCGCCAACCATCTATGCGCCACGCGGCGCCCACCCGTAAGGAGCACCGCCGTGGCCGACGAGCACACGTTCGCCCTGACGATCGAGGCCTCCGGCGAGGTCACCCCCGCCCACCCCGACAACGCCGAACCGCAGACCGAGGAGCCCGAGGAGGCTGAGCAGTGACCGCAGGACTCGCCCCCAGCCTCGTCTCCGGCTGGCTCAACACCCTCCGCACAACAGGCAACGGCGGCGCCGCATATTCGGCTGTGGCCGGCACCTACGTCCAACTGCACACCGGGGACCCCGGCGCCTCCGGCACCTCCAACATCAGCGCCGGCTCGACCACTCGCAACTCGTTCGTCTTCTCCAGCTCATCGTCCGGCTCGTCGCTGTCGCTCAGCACAGCGCCGACGGCGTGGACTAACGGCGGCACCAGCGAAACCCTCACTCACATCTCCGTGTGGACCGCCTCATCCGCCGGAACGCTGCTGTTCACAGTAGCGCTCACGGCAAGTAAGGCGTGGGCGTCGGGGGACTCCTTCTCGCTCGCGACTTTGACCGCAAGCCTGACCCCTCAAGCCGCATGATCGCGTAGCCAGTAGGCGGCGCGACGCGCTGACGGGGAGGTCGTCATGACCACCTTCACCGACGACTTCAACCGCTCGAACGGCGCCCCGGGGGCCAACTGGGTCGATGGGACCGGCCTCTGGACGATCGTCTCCAACCAGCTCTCGTCAGGCACCGCGGGCGGCACCATCGTCATCCGTGCCGCCACCGCAATGAGTACGAGCGACAACTCCGCGCAGGTGACGATCGCCGCAACGGGTGCGGTCTCGCACGGCGTCTGGTGCCGCGGCAACACCTCGTTCACCAGCGGCTATTTGTGGCGTAATGACGGCACTTCGTGGGTGCTCTTCTCGAACGTCGGTGGCAGCTTCACCTCCCTGGGCTCGTTCTCTGGGGCGGCCGTCGCAGGCGACGTCGCGAAGATCGCGGCTGTGGGTTCGACGATCAAGGGCTACGTCAACGGCGTCGCCCGCGTCACCGTCACCAACAGCGCCGTCACCAGCGGCACCAGCGTCGGCCTCCGCGCCGAATCGTCGAACGTCCTCCGCTTCGACGACTTCAGCGCGTCCGATGTCACCTCCGGAGTCTCAGGTGACGCAGCAGTGGCCGCCACCGCCACGCTCTCCGTCACCGGCGCCCGGTCCACCAGCGGTGACGCGGCCCTGGCCGCCACGGCAACGCTCACCGCGACAGGCTCACGGTCCACCAACGGAGACGCGGCCCGCATCGCGACCGCCACGCTGACAGCATCCGGCCTTCGCGCCGCAGCAGGCGACGCGACCCTCGCAGCAACAGCCAACCTCGCCGCTGCCGGAGTGCGTTCCACGAGTGGCGACACCGGTCTGGCGGCCATCGCGGGCATGGCCGCTGACGGCACCCGAACCGCAATCAGCACGGCGAGTCTCGTCGCAACGGCGACCCTCTCCGCGAGCGGAGCTACGACAACCGCCGGCGACGCGGCACTCGCTGCGGATGCAGCCCTGACCGCATCCGGGCAGAGAACGGCCGCTGGCGACACCGCACTTGCGGGCAGCGCCGCACTCGCAGCGGATGGGCAACGTGCAACCGCCGCCGATGCAGGCGTCGCCGCCTCCGCCGCATTCGATGCCAGCGGACTACGCAGCGCTCAAGCCGACACGAACCTGGCCGTCACCGCCGACTTGGCAGCGCAAGGACAGATTGCCCACGACGCCACGGCCGCTCTGGCAACGACTGCCCTCCTTGCGGCGGACGGAGTCATCGGTGCGCCGCCCGTGCTCGGTGACGCCGCCCTCAACGCTACGGGCACGATCACGGCGGCAGGCATCCGCTCGGCCTTTACCGGGGCCGGCATCAACGTTGCCGCAGAGCTCGCAGCAGCAGGCGCCCGCGCCGCGTCCGCAGGCGCTGACCTCAGCGTCATTGCCGACGTTGCGGCTGCAGGTGCCACAGAAAGCGTCGGCACTGCGGACGCCGCCATCACGGCGATCCTCACGGCCAGCGGGGCGACGCGCTCCGCCCATGACGACGTCGACATCGCCGTCGGCGCGCCGTACAGCCCGTGGGCGGCAGGAGCACCACAAGCCGAACCGTGGGCGGCCAGCGCGCCGCAGCAAACCGGCTGGGAGGTGGGCGCCCCGTGGTGATCCCCGCCTCATCGACCGAGTACCTGCACGTGCCCGTCACCCTCCCGGCAGGCGTCGACACCGGCAGCACGCCCGTCCGCATCGCCGTCGTTGCCCACCGCGCCGACCCAGCCGACGCCGAATGGCACGACGCCGACTGGTCGGGCAACGACGCCCGCCTCCTCATCGGCCCCGGCAGCGGCATCGTCCTGGCGGCAGGCGACTACCGGGTGTGGATCAACCTCGACCCGCCCGGCAGCGAGGACATCGTCCGCAAAGCCGGAATCCTCACCATCACCTGACGCGCCACGCGGCGCACCCACCGAAGGAGGCCGCGTGGCCGACGCGTTGACGAATACTGCAGAAAACCGGTGCCTGGACTTCATCAACGGACTAACGGCGACCGCCCCCACCACCCCGCTGAAAGTGGCCCTGGTGACCGCGAACGGCGACGACACGACGGCAGGCACCGAGGTCACTGGCGGCTCATATGCGCGGCAGTCCCTCACCGTCGGCGCGGCCTCCGCAGGCGCTACCAGTAACAGCGCGGACCTCGTCTTCTCCGGGATGCCCGCCTGCACCGTGGTCGGCGTCGAGATCTGGGACAACGCCGGCACGCCCGTCCGCCTCTGGCACGGGGCGCTGTCCGCGTCCCGCACCGTCGCTGCGGGCGATGAGGTCCGCCTCGTCGCCGGATCTCTGGCGCTGTCCCTCTCGTGATCGGAGGCCCGCATGCCGAGCCTCTCCACATTGATCGACAATTTCAACGACGGGTTGATCGGGGCGAACTGGGGCAACGCCTACGGCGGCGTCACCGAATCCGGCGGCAAAGCCCACGTCCCCTGCACCACCGGATACGCCGGCTACCAGACCGCCTACAGCTGGACCATGGCCGGCGCCTCGTTCTTCGTCGCCATCACCACCGTGCCAGCCGCCTCGACCGCCACCGAGGCCTACGCGTCCGTGTTCGTCAACGCCCCCGACATTGCCACCTCAGGGAAACGCGTCGGGTTCGTCATCAACACCGTCACCGGGCAGCTGCGGTGCAAGAACGACGACGGCTACTACGACCCAGCCAGCGTCGACCTCACCTACAGCGCGACCACCCACAAGTTCCTCAGGCTGCGCGAGGACGGCACCAACGTCTACTGGGACACCTCGCCCGACGGAACGACGTGGACCAACCGTCGCACGCTCACCACCCCCGCCTGGGTCACCTCGTCGGTAGACGCGTGCGCGCTTGACCTGTCCGCACATCGTGACGCAGGCGCCAGCGACGAAGCGCAATACGACCTGTTCAATACGCTGTCCGACGGTGCCGTGTGGACCGCCGACGCCACCCTCACCGGCGACGGTGCCCTGGCCGCCACCGCACTCCTGTCCGCGCATGCGGCAGCAGCGCCCGCCGCCGACAGCAGCCTCACCGCCAGCCTGCTCCTGTCGGCGCAGCCCACCGTGCTCCTGACCGGTGAAGCCACCCTCGCCGCCGACGCGTCCAGCCAGGGCATCCCGGAGGTGGCTGAGTTGGCTGCCGGAGACTGGGACCTCAAGATCGAGCAAGGCTCCACGTTCGTCCAGACCTACACGGTCACCGACCAGCCCGGCTTCACGTGGGCAGGCTGGGGGGCGCGTGCCCAGATCCGGTCCGCACCCGCAGACAGCGGTGACCTCCTTCTCGACCTCACCCCCTACCTGACGATCTCTGGGGCTGCGATCCGACTGGCCATCCCCGCCACACAGACCCAGGCCCTCACCCGAAACGGCGTGTGGGACCTGGAGGTGTATCAGGGCTCCATCGTCGTCCGGCTCCTGAACGGGCGTGCCGTCGTCTCTC
Source organism: Streptomyces sp. NPDC001492 (assembly GCF_053597275.1). Classification (NCBI taxonomy): domain Bacteria; kingdom Bacillati; phylum Actinomycetota; class Actinomycetes; order Kitasatosporales; family Streptomycetaceae; genus Streptomyces; species Streptomyces sp. NPDC001492. Next base: position 111,893 of record NZ_JBSFHW010000023.1, read on the forward strand.
TGGAGGTGACACGGTGAAGCTCCTGGTGACCGGCGAACAGCCAGCGGACAACATCAACGTGACCGGCGGCCAGCAGTCCGCAGTCATCGAGGTCAACGCCGGTGCCGTATTCACGGTCAACGGCCAGTCCGGCGCCGTAAACCTGACCGGCGTCACCGGCCACCTCAACGCCACCGTCGCCCCCTACAGCGCCGACAACACGGGCGTGGCTGATGCGACTGCGGCCATCCAGACCGCGATCAACGCCTGCCAGCCTGGCGGCGTCGTCTACCTGCCCCGCGGCATCTACAAGACCACGGCGACCCTCGACCTGAAGAACGGGGTCAGTCTCCTCGGCGACCACGCCAGCATGATGGTCGGCCCCGGCATGACGGGGTCCGAATACCCCTGCTACATCCAGCCCGCCGCAGGCTTCACCGGCAGCTCGGTCATTCAGATCATCGGCGACGCCGACGGCACCCACCCGAACATCTCCGGCGAACAGCGCATCACCGACCTGATGATCGACGGCTCCAAGCTGACCGGCTCCGTCGATGGCCTCTATGCGCGCGGCAACGTCCAGAACGTCGTCCTGGAGAACGTGACGATCCGGCAGATGACCAACAACGGCATCGTCACAGCGTCGAGGTCGGACGGCACCTTCCCGTTCTCGTGGCGGCTCAGGCACCTGATGATCGACCAGTGCCACGCCAACGGACTGCTGTTCACCGGCAACACCGACATCACCCTCGACGACGTCCAGGTCATCGGCTGCTGGGCGCAAGGCTTCGTCCTCACCAACTGCACCAACGGGCAGCTCACCGGATGCCGCGCCGAATGGAACGGCTCGCACGGCTACCACATCACCGGCGCCTGGGGAGACTGGGCCGGCTCCGGCGGCATGCAGATGACCGGCTGCAGCACGGACCGCAACGGGCAGCACGGCGTTTTGGTGGACGCCACCGGCAACACGCCGATCGTTCTGTCCGGGCTCATGCTGCGCCGCGACGGCCGCAACGGCGGCACCGGCGGCGGGAACTTCGCCGGCCTCGCCGTCATCGGCGCCACCGTGCCCGTCACCATCGGCGGCATCACCTGCTACCCCGGCGTCGACGACGGCGCCGGCGGCTCGCCGTCCCCCGACTACGGCGCCAGAGTCACCGGCGCCACATCCCTGCAGATTCACGGCGCCTACCTGCACGGCTACCTCGGCGGCCTCAACGACGACGGCAGCAGCGCGAGCTTCTTCCTCAGCCCCGGAAGCACCCTGGCCAGCGGCCCGACCACCGCACCAGCCCGCACAGTAAAGTCATGGCCGGTCGACTGGCTCAACGCCAAGACCTACGGCGCCAAGGGCAACGGAACCACCGACGATACCGCCGCCCTGCAGGCCCTGGTGACCGCTGCAGCCGCCGCCAAGACGACCGCCTACCTGCCGCCGGGCACCTACATAGTTTCCGCCCCCGTCACCCTCCCGGCCGGCGAGGGATATTCCATCGTCGGCTCCGGCTGGGGCACCTCCGTCAAACTGAAAGCAGCCTCCAACTCCTACATCCTCCAGATGACCGGCGCCGACACCAGGGTCACCATCCGCGACCTGACCATCGACGGCAACTGCCTGGAGCAGGGCACGACCGGCACCTCCGGTGGCATCTACGGCGCCGGTGCCGTGGCCTGCCGCATCGACAACGTGCATTTCATCGCCTGCCGCGACGACGCCCTCTACCTCGGCGGCATGACCGGCGGCGCGTTCGGCCACAACAACAGGGTGATCGGCTGCCTGTTCGATCAGTCGATGACCTCGTCCGGGCCCGGTCGCGGCATCCAGATGCTCAGCAATGACGAGAATCAGATCCTGGGGTGCGACTTCGAGTTCCTCGGCGGCTCGGGTGGCACCGGCTACTCGACGGCCGTCGCCATCCTCGACCGCGCAGGCACACAGTTCATCACCGCCTGCAACTTCGTCGGCGGAGCCACCAACAACACCAAGGGCGTCCGTATCCAGGACGCCGCCTCCACGAAGATCACCGGCTGCAACTTCGACGGCACCGCCGGAGACTCGATCTTCATCGCGGGCGAGCAGAACAGCATCGTCGGCTGCACGATCTTCTCTCCGGGAGAGGTCGGCACCGCCGGGGCCGCCTCCGGCATCCACCTTGAGTACGCCGCTGCCCGCAACCTCATCCAAGGCAACGCGATCGTCTCCTCGTCCACCAACGGCCGCACCCGCTCCCTCATCCGTGAGGAAGCCATGGGACCGGCCGGCAACAACCAGATCACCGGAAACATGCTCAGAGTGAAGGGCACCCTCGGCACGGCCCTGGTGGAACTCGCCGCGCCCGGAACCGTCTACACGAACAACCTCGGCGGCGCCGACCTCGGAGGCGGCACCGGCGCCATCCTCGGCATCACCAACGCCGCCGTCGTCCCCACCACCAACCCGGCCGGCGGCGGCGTGCTGTACGCCCAAGCGGGGGCCCTGAAATGGCGCGGCAGCTCAGGCACAGTGACCACCATTGCGAACGCCTAGGAGGCCCGCGCCATGGCCGATGACCTCCTCGTCATCATCCCCACCCGCGGACGGCCACACGCCGTCCCCGAGATCATGCAGGCGTGGGACGACACCGGGGCCACCGCCGACGTGCTGTTCTGCGTCGACAAGGACGACCCCGAGTTGGCTGGCTACAAGGCTCAGGCGAAGGCGCTTGCCGACGATGGCCGGGTGCGGTTCGTGTTCTGGGCGCGCAAGCGGCTCGTCGGCACCCTCAACCAGGCCGCGGTGAAGAATGCGCCGTCGTACCGGTTCCTGGCGTTCATGGGCGACGACCACCGGCCGCGGCCTGCTGCGATGCCGTGGGACGAACGCATCCGGATCTGCCTGTCCGCCGGGCCCGGCATCGTCTACGGCAACGACCTCTTGCAGGGCGAGAAGATGGCGACCGCCGTCGCGATGACCTCCGACGTCGTCGCCACGCTCGGCTACATGGCGCCCCCAGCCATGGTGCACCTCTGCGTCGACCTCGTCTGGGTCGAATGGGGCCGCGGGATGGGGCGAATCACCTACCTCGACGACATGGTCATCGAGCACCTGCACCCCGCAGCGGCGAAGGCGCAGATGGATGCGGTGTACGAGGAGTGCAACAGCCCCGAACAGGTCAGCAGCGACGCCGCCGCCTACTACGAGTACCGGGACGGCGACGGCCTGGAAGCCGACCTCGCTAAGCTCCGCAAGCTCGTCGAGGAGGCAGTGTGACCGCCGCCGATGTGATCACCGCCTGGGACCAGGCCGATCCCGCCGCGATCCACCCGCTGCGCCGCGTCTCCGAGGAGGCGTACTGGGAATCCGGTGAGGCGCAGGCCGCCATGCTTGCCACCGCCATCCCCGACGGGGTGAAGGTGATGGACTTCGGCTGCGGTGACGGTCGCGTCGCCATCCCCATGGCCGCTCGCGGCTACGAAGTCACCGCCGTCGACTCCTCGCAGCGCATGCTCAACCGGCTCACCGAACGTGCCTCCGGGCTCGCCACTGTTCAGGCCGACGCCGACGGAATCGCCGGGCACCTCGGTCGCCGCCGCATGGACGCCGTGTACTGCCTGGCCGTCCTCATCCACCACAGCTACGCCGACTGCCTGCACATCATCGAACGGCTACGGGCCGCGACCAAGCTCGGCGGAACCCTCGTCCTCGACTGGCCCATCTCCGACCAGCCGAGTGAGGCCGACAGCTGGATCGGCGTCACCACCTGGTCGCCCGAACAGCAGGCCGAAGCATGCGAGCGGATCGGCCTAGAACCCGTCGACAGCGAACTGCCGTGGAGCGTGTACCGGGCTGTGAAGGCGGGCAGCTGATGCGGGTCCTCCTCACTGGCTCGGGCGGCTTCGTCGGCCGTCACCTCCACCGGGCTCTCGGCGACCGCGGCTACGAGATCACGTGCGTCGAACTCAAGGACGGCGACGACGCACTCGACTTCTTCCGCAGCGACGACACTCGCTACGACGCAGCCTTCCACTGCGCGGCCGTCGTCGGCGGGCGCGCCAGCATCGACGGCTCACCACTCGGCATCGCCACGAACCTCGCGCTCGACGCCTGGTACATGCGATGGCTCATCCGCACCAAGACCCCGCGAGCCGTGTACTTCAGCAGCAGTGCCGCCTATCCGATCGGCCTCCAAGGTGCCGGCGACGTGCGGAAGCTGTACGAGGAAGACATCAGCCTCGACTATCCCGAGGAGCCCGACGCGACGTATGGCTGGGCCAAACTGACTGGGGAGAAGCTCGCCACCTACGCTGAAGCCGAAGGCTGCCGCATCCTCATCCCGCGGCCATTCAGCGGCTACGGCGAAGACCAGGACGAGGCATACCCGTTCCCCGCGTTCATCGCCCGAGCTCGACGCCGCGACGACCCCTTCGAGATCTGGGGATCCGGAAGCAGCACACGCGACTGGATCCACATCGACGACCTCATCGGCGCCACCCTCGCGCTGCTCGATGCGGACGTCACGGGGCCCGTGAACCTCGGCTGGGGACGGGCGACGAGCTTCGACGAACTCGCGTCGATCGTCACCGCAGCGGCTGGCTACCGGCCCGAGTTCAAGCACCGGCAAGACGCCCCCCAGGGCGTTCATCACCGCGTCTGCGACCCCAGCCGCATGCTCGACCACTACGTACCCACCGTGACGCTGGAAGAAGGCGTGCGGCGGGCGCTCCACTGAAGGAGGCGCCGTGGCGATCAGCCTGGACGACATCCAGTTCCTCGACCTGATGATCCAACACAGCGAAGCTGGCGTCGCCATCGCCCAGGGCTACCTCGACAACAGCAGCCCCGCGCAGAGGCAGAGCCGCATTGCCGACCTCGCCCGCAACGTCGTCCAGGCGCAAGGCCAAGCTGCCACCGACATGCGCAGCTGGCTCCAGCAAGCCGGCGTCGAACTCCCCGCCGAAGACGACCAGGCCGACAGTGGCGACACCACGGACGTCAGCGGGATGGACGGCATGGGCGACGGTCCCGATGGCTGCAACTGCGGCGGCATGGGCTGATGCCCGGCGGATGGACAAGCTCCGACCGCAAGAGCCGGCTCCCGTCCGGTTGGGAACGCATACGCGCACGAGTCCTCGCCCGCGACCCAATCTGCAAGATCTGCGGCGTTCGGCCGAGCAGCCACTGCGATCACGTTGAGGCGAAGACGGACGCCCACGCCGAGGATCAACTGCAAGGCGTGTGCGCCACCTGCCACGGACTCAAGTCCAGCCGCGAAGGCAACGACGCCCAACGCGCCAACCCGCGGCCTGGACGGCGCCGGCCGGAAGAGCCGCACCCTGGGTTGAGGTGAGCAGATGCCGACCTATGTGATCGTCCATGCCGAACGCCGCGGCGAAGACGTCCGCCTGGAAGACGACCACCTCACCGTCGACTTCACGCCCCACTGGGTCACATTCCACGACCAAGACGGCCCCTGCTACGCAGTACCCCGCGAGCAAGTCGCCTGCGTCATGCGGGTAGACGAAGACCAGGACCCCACAAGCCAGGAGCCCGCGCCGCCACAGGAGTGATCCGCCGTGGCCAAGATGACCGCGAAGAAGCGCAAGAGCCTCCCCAAGACCTCCTTCGCCCTACCCGGCAAACGCAAGTACCCCGTCGACACCAAGGCCCGAGCCCGCAACGCCCTCGCGCGAGTGGCGCAGAACGGAACCCCAGCCGAGAAGAAAGCCGTCCGCGCCAAGGTCAAGCAGCGCTACCCCAGCATCGGCAAGTCGAAGGGCGGCAAGTGATGGCACGAGGACGCCAAGGCAAGGGCGGCCGCAAAGGCGGCGGCAACGCCCAGACCCTGCGCGACTACTGGACCCACGGAGCCGGCGCAGCCAAGATCAGGTGGGGGACACCCGGCGACTGGTCCCGCTGCGTGCGCCAGGTCAGCAAGTTCATGGGCCCACGAGCCAAGGGCTACTGCCAGCTCAGGCACATGGCCGCAACCGGCATGACCACCAGCGCGCACGCCAAGCTCGTCCGCGGCGCGACCGGACGCAAGCGGTGACCAGCACGCTTCACGTCACGCCGATGGCCGACTTGATCGACCACGACACCGGTACCGCCGATCCGGACTGCGTATGCGGGCCGGAGGTCAGGCCGGCCACCGAGGAGGACGGGTCGGTCGCCTGGCTGCTGGTGCACCACTCCCTCGACGGCCGGGAGCGGGCCGAGGGGTAGGCCCTGGACGCCGGCCGCCCTCCACCCACAGGGTGTGCCGGCCTGGCAGGGCAGGGTGAGGCAGGGCGATGCGGTCATGGTCATCGTGTCTCAGCACGTTGAGTCGATCATTGATCGTTTGATCTTCAGTTGAAGATCGAATTGAGGAGATCGAAAACTCATTCGACCAAGGTGATCCAAGATCAGCAAGCCCCGAAATCTCAAGATCCAATCCAGGGTCTCGACCGGCCGGCCCCACCATGATCCACCCGGGGGGATACCCCCTCCCCGCGATCTTCCCGGATCGGGGCCGTATAGCACCTAACTGTCTGTACGGGTTCCCTAGGCCCTCCTGGCCTGCGGCCCCGCGCTCAGATGGCCGTCTCGCGCACGTCTGGCTGGCGCCCTGGAGGCGTCGGCTGGTTGGTGGGCGGCCTTGTTCGCTCCGCCCGTTGCGCCCCCTGGTGGTGCGCTTTGACCCTGGAGGTCTTCGTGGGCACGCATGGACCCATTCCGAAGCGATCCGAAGAACGTCGTCGCCGCAACAAGGACGACGGCCCAGAGCTGATCCAGGCGCCGGCTGGCGCCCCCAACGAGCTGCCAGACCTGCCGGACGCGGACCCGCTGTGGCATCAGATCGCGACGGACTGGTATCTGTCGCTGCGCGAGTCGGGGCAGGCCGCGTTCTACGAACCGTCGGACTGGGCGGTGGCCCGGTACGTGGCTGAGCTGATGTCCCGCGGGCTGTCGTCGGACCGGGCGCCGAATGGCCAGTACGTTGCCGCGCTCAACTCGGCGATGTCGTCGTTGCTGACGACCGAGGGGGACCGCCGACGGGCCCGCATGGAGCTGGAGCGGAAGAAGCCTGCTGGCCCGAAGCTGGCGTCGGTGAGTCCGCTGGATTCCTACCGTGACATCGCCGGAGGCTGAAGAGCAGGTCCCCGACGTTGTCGAACCGTTCACGCTCGGCCCCACCTGGAAGCGCGGCCCGGACGGCAAGTTCATCCTGCCCGAGTACACGCTCGGCTGGCATTGTCTGGCCTGGACGCGCATCTATCTGCAGCACTACGTCGGGAAGGCGTGGCAGTACACGCCCGAGCAGGCCCGGCTGACGCTGTGGTGGTACGCGATGGACCCGGAGACGAACCGGTTCCTGTGGCGGGACGGCGTCATCCAGAGGCTGAAGGGCTGGGGCAAGGACCCCGTCGTGGCATCGTGGGGCGCTTTCGAGTTCGTTGGCCCGTGCCGGTTCCGAGAGATCGCGGACGAGGACAACGAGTGGGGTGTTCCGCCGGGTCAGCCGTTGGGGCAGCAGCATCCTGCGGCGTGGGTACAGATGGCGGCGGTGTCGCAGGATCAGACCCGCAACACGATGACGATCTTCCCGAGTCTGCTGAGCAAGCGGGCGATCGAGGAGTACCGCATCGACCTCGGCAAAGAGATCATTTACGCCGACAAGGGGCGGGCGCGTATTGAGGCGGTCACTTCGTCACCGCGAGCCCTGGAAGGTGGCCGGCCGACGGCCACGTACCCGAATGAGACGCACCACTGGCTTGAGTCGAACCAGGGCCATGAGATGGCTGCGGTAATCGAGCGCAACGCCACGAAGTCCGCCGATGGCCAGTCGCGCACGTTGGCGATCACGAACGCGTTCGAGCCTGGTGAGGATTCGGTGGCCGAGCGCACCCGCGACGCCTACGAAGCTGCGGAGGCTGGTCGGGCTGCGGACACAGGCCTGTTCTACGACTCGCTGGAGGCTCCGCCGGAGGCGAAGCTGACGGAGGCGTGGATCGAACCGACGCTGCGTGCAGTCCGTGGGGATTCGACGTGGCTGGACATCGGCCGGCTGAAGGCGTCGATTCTCGACGTCCGTAACCCGCCGTCCCGGTCGCGCCGCTTCTGGTTCAACCAGATCGCCGCGGCCGAGGACGCGTGGTTGGCCCGCTTCGAGTGGGACGCCTGCAAGCGTGACGGGCTGAGCCTGGCCGACGGCGACGAGATCGTCTTGTTCTTTGACGGCTCCAAGTCGGACGATGCCACCGGGTTGTGCGCCTGCCGGATGTCGGACGGTCTCGTGACCGCACTGGGTGTGTGGCAGAAGCCGGCGAATTGGCCGGCGCCGAACACGCCGGGCTTCGTGCCGTACCGGGTGCCGCGAGACGAGGTGCACGGTGTGGTGGAGAACGCGTTCGCGCGCTTCAAGGTGCTGGCCTTTTTCGCCGACCCGGGCTCCGGCCAGGATGACGACGACGGGGAGATGTACTGGGACACGTACATCGACACGTGGGGTCAGACGTGGGGGCCGAGGTTGGCCCTGCGGTCGGTGCTTTCGGGCCCGAAGGCGCACGCGGTGCGGTGGGACATGCGCGACTCGCGTAATCAGGAGACGTTCACGGAGGCCGTGAAGCGCACCCACGCAGACGTGTTGGAGCGGACACTCCTGCACGACGGGCACAAGGTGCTACGCACCCATGTGATCAACGCCCGTCGGCGAACTAACCGGTGGGGCGTGACGATCGGCAAGGAACACCGTGAATCTGCCCGAAAGATCGACCTCGCGGTCTGCATGGTCGGCGCACGAATGCTGCGCCGCATGATCCTCAACTCTTCGAAGCGGGCGAAGAAGCGCACGCCAGGCAAGGGACGGGTGGTGGTGCTGCGGTGACCGTCTCGATTCCCGAGCTGCCGCTTCTGACGCTGTCGGACGACGAGCTCGCACTGATCAGCATTCTGCGTGCGGACATGCTGCGGGACCGGTGGGCGCTTCAGTTGAGGGATGCCTACTTCAACGGCGAGCAGATGGTGCGGGATCTCGGCATCAGTATTCCGCCGCAGTTGAAGGGCCTTCACACGGTCATCGGCTGGCCGCGGGTGGGTGTCGAGTCCCTGGAGGAGCGCCTGGACTTGGAGGCGTTCCGCTGGAAGGACGGCTCCGATTCCAGTGACCTGGATGAGATCGCTGAGGCCAACGATCTGTTCGACGAGTCGTCGCTGGCGCACCTGGACGCCCTGGTGTACGGCCGCGAGTACTTGGCTGTCGGCTCTCCGGACAGCGACGGCATGCCGCCGCTGATCTCGATCGAGTCGCCGCTGGACATGACGCTGATGTGGGATGCCCGGCTACGCATGGGCACCGCTGCGCTGCGGGAGTGCATGGCGGACGGCTTCGCTGAGGTGGGGCCAGAAGAGCGGATGCTGGTGCTGTACCTGCCGGACCAGACGATCACCGCGATCCCAGCCCAGGCGGGCGGATGGGAGATCGTCGACCGGGACATCCACAACCTGGGCGTGGTTCCGGTGGTGCGGATGGCGAACCGGCAGCGCACCGCGGACCGGATCGGCCGCTCGGAGATCACCCCAGAGGTTATGTCGATCACGGATGCGGCATGCCGGCGCCTAATGGGCATGGAGGTGGCGTCCGAGTTCTTCGGGGCCCCGCAGCGCTACATCCTCGGAGCGTCAGAGTCGGCGTTCCAGGACGCTGAGGGCAATGCGAAGAGTGCCTGGGAGACGTACATCGGCCGGGTGCTCGCTCTGGAGCGGGACGAAGACGGCAACGTCCCGGCTGTCGGCCAGTTCGCGGCGCACGACCCGACCGGCATGACGAAGATCATCGACCTGTATGCGCGGATCATGTCGAGCCAGTTCGGCCTGCCGCCGCACATGCTCGGCTACACCACTGACAACCCCGCCAGTGCGGACGCCATCCGGTCCACCGAGGCGAAGCTGGTCAAGCGCAGCGAGCGGCGGATCCGCCGCTTCGGCGCGGCCTGGCAGCAGGCGATGCGGCTCGCGCTGTGGGTGCGGGACGGTGAAGCGCCGGACAAGGCGAAGCGCATCGAGACGGTGTGGCGTAACCCGGCAACCCCGACAGTGGCGGCCCAGGTGGACGCCACGGTGAAGCTGGTGCAGGCCGGGGTACTGCCCGCTGACTCGGATGTGACGCTGGAGATGGCCGGCCTGACGGAGGGCCAGCGTCAGCGGGTTGCCGCGGACCGGCGCCGCTCGAGCGCTGCAGCAGCAGGTGGCGGCTTGATGGAGCGCCTCGCCGCCCTCAACGACCAGCATCCATCGCAACTGCCGACAGCCGCAGAGGTGTCCGGTGGCGGCAACGGTCTCTGACGGCGGCGAGGCCGCCAATCGGTACCGGGCCGCTCAATTGGGCCTGACTCGGCTGCTGGTGCGGGATGTGCGCGGACTTCGCCGCCTGATCATCCCGTCGCGTCTGCAGTCGTCCGTGCCTGACTGGCTCACCGCGATGAACGCGGTGATTGCCCAGTACGCGCAGGTGTCGTCCTCCCTTGCCGCGGAGTTCTACGACACACAGCGGGATACGGCCGGCGCTACGGGGGTGTTCGCCGCGGCGACCGCAGAGCCGCCTTCACCAGATCAGACCGAGGCGTCGTTGCGCTGGGCGACGAAGGATCTGTGGCCACGCGACCCTGAAGATCCGAAGACGACAGACGCCCAGCGGGAGCCCTTCGACACCCGGCTCGATCAGGCCGAGAAGAAGGCCGAGGCGGTCGCCCAGAAGCTGGTGACGGACACCGGCCGAGGAACCGTGCAAGGCGCCGTGCGGGCTGACCGTCAGGCCGTCGCCTGGGCGCGGTCGGCCGCTCTGGGAGCCTGCGCCTTCTGCAAGCTCCTGGCAGCTCGCGGGGCGGTATACGAGCAGGACACGGTCTCATTCCGTGCCCACGACGGCTGTCACTGCATGGCCATCCCCGTGTTCAAAGGGCAGCGGTTCGAACTGTCCTCACACGCACGCGAGTGGGACCGGCTGTACCGCGAGTACGCCGCAGGCCACTCGGGCGACCAGCTCCGCCTGTTCCGGCGGGCGCTCGCCGACCACGGGCACCTCCCGGCTGCCCACTGACCTTTCCCGACCGGTCGCCCTGGTGGCGGCCGATTCCAGTTTTCGAGCCCCTGGAGGGCCGTTTCGTCATGCCCGAAGAGAACGAGACCAACACCGATCAGCAGGCCGGCACGGAAGGCGAGCAGGCCGTCGAGGAGACGGCCGCGGCATCCGAGGAGAACGGCACCGGTGCAGCCGAGGACGCCCAGGAGGCGGCCGACGGCAAGCAGGAGGAGCCGTTCGACAAGGCCAAGTTCGAGGCAGAGCTGCGCAAGAAGAACAGCGAAGCCAAGAACTTGCGGGAGCGCCTGAAGAAGGCGGAGCCGCTCCTGGCGGAGCTGCAGCGCATCAAGGACTCCGAGAAGACGGAGTCCGAGCGGCTGAACGACCAACTGGCGCGGGCCACCGAGCAGATCGCTGCGACCCGCCATCGGCTCGTGAAGACGCAGGTGCAGGCGTTCGCGATGGGTTCGTTCGCGGACCCGGAGGACGCGGTCGGCGCACTGGATCTCGACTCGTACATCAGCTCTGACGGCGACATCGACGAGGCGGCCATCAAGGCGGACCTCGAAGCGCTCTTGGAGCGCAAGCCGCACTGGGCGAAGCCCCAGCCCCAGGAGGGCCCGCGGCGTCCCGCACCGGATCGCACTCAGGCGTCCGGCGCCAACAAGAAGCAGGCCCCCAGCCCGCGAGACGAGTTCTCCGGGTGGCTGAGTTCGCGGCTTCCCGGCCGCTGAAAGTAGGATTCGATGGCGGTCACCGCCCCTCTCACTCTGTCCAACGTCGATGCGTCGCTTCTGCCGCGCACGATCACGGCACCCATCTTCGATAAGTCCGTCGAACAGTCCGCGGTCATGGCCCTGGCCCGTCCCGCGCCGCTGGCGCTGGACGCCACCACGAGCGTGCCGATCCCGATGGACGTGCCCACCGCAGACTGGGTGGGCCAGGCGGCGAAGAAGCCGCTGTCGACCGGCGGCGTCGACGTGAAGCAGATGCAGGCTAAGAAGCTGGCCGTTCTCATCCCGGTCGCCATGGAGGTCGCGAAGACCAACGCCGGCGGCCTGTACGACCAGCTGCAGAAGGACCTGCCGACCGCGTTCGCGCGGGCTTTCGACCACGCCGCGATCCACGGCAAGACGATGAAGGGCGCCACCGGCCCCTTCAGCGAGTACCTGGCGGCCACCTCCAACTCGGTGGCCCTGGGGACGAAGTCGCAGGCCCAGGGCGGCATCTGGGCCGACCTGGTGACCGGCATGGAAGAGGTCATCGACGGCGACTGGGACTACACCGGCACCGTCGCCGACCACCGGCTGAAGCCGAAGCTGCTGCTCGCCACGGACACGACCGGCCGCCCGATCCTGGTCGACACCCAGACGCCGGGCACGAACATGGCGGCGGCCGGCACGCTGATCGGCGAGCCGCTGGCCTACTCCCGGTCGGTGTCGGGCAAGCAGCGCCGGCAGTCCGCGTCGACGGACACGGGTCTGCGCGCGATCGGCGGCGACTGGTCGCAGGCTGCCTACGGCGTCGGAATGGACATTACGGTCCGTATCTCCGACCAGGCGACCTACGTCGACGAGGAGGGCGGCGTTCACTCCGCGTTCCAGGAGAACCTCGTTCTCATCCTCGCTGAGGCCTACTACGGCTTCGTCATGGGCGACGTGGACGCGTTCGTGAAGTTCACCGGCACCCCGAGCGGTTCCTGATGGGGAGGGCTGTCCCGGCTTCCGCGCCGGGCGGGGCAGCCAAGCCCCTGAAGATCGTGGCCCGTGTTCATGCGATGCCGCCGGAGCACAATGCCGGGGCGGAGCACATGCTGGTGTCGATGCTGCGGCCCCTGGTGGAACGCGGCCACGACGTGTCGGTGTGGCTGTCTCGCTACGGGAAGGCCAGCAAGGAGTACGACTACCGTGGCATCCGGGTGGTGCCGCTGGAGTCCCGCCTCGACTTCCCGACGGCTGTTCGGCGGGCCGATGTGCTGTTGGCGCACCTGGAGACGGTGCCGCCGGCGGCGTCGCTGGCCCGCGGCTACGGCAAGAAGCTGGCCGTGGTCTGTCACAACACGCATCTGCCGACGTTCCGTGACATGGCCGCCGGGGGGACTGCTCTCGCGGTCTACAACTCCCAGTGGATGCAGCGGGAGGCGGAACTCTTCTTCGCCGAGTATCCGAAGTCGGTACGCCCTGAGGCGAGCCTGATCGTGCGCCCGCCGGTGTTCGCCGACGAGTACGCGACGAAACCCGGCAAGGCGATCACGCTGGTCAACTGCAATCCGGAGAAGGGCGGCAAGGTTTTCAAGGCCCTCGCCGAACGCATGCCGGACCAGCAGTTCCTCGCCGTGAAGGGCGCCTACGGAGAGCAGATCCTCCCCGACCTGCCGAACGTGGAGATCGTCGAGCATGTGCGCGGCGAGGACATGCGAGCCACGGTGTACGCCCGGACCCGGGTGCTGCTGATGCCCTCCTCCTACGAGTCGTGGGGGCGGGCCGGGTGCGAAGCATTGGCGAGCGGCATTCCGGTGGTCGCCCACCCCACACCCGGCCTGTGTGAATCCCTCGGCGAGGCGGGCATCTTCGTCGACCGCAACGACATCGCCGGCTACGAGGCTGTGCTGCGCAAGCTGCTGACGGCTTCCGAGTACCGGCTGGCCAGCAAGCGGGCCAGGCAACGCAGCACCGAGTTGAACCCGGCAGCCGATCTGGCGGCGTGGTGTGCGGCCGTGGAGGGACTCATCGCCTAGGAGGTGCACGATGCCGTTCACTCCACCCACAGTTGAGGAACTCGGGCTGTTCCTGAACCTCGACGAGATCGACGGAGACCGCGGCGATTTCCTCATCAGCAAGGCGATCTCGCTGTGTCAGACCGTCGTCAAGCCGCTCCCGGAGGGCGCCGACTCGGTCGTCCTGTCCGTTGCGGGCCGGGCCTATCTGAACCCGGGCCAGGTCACCTACGAGACGATCGGTCCGATGTCGGTGCAGCGGCCGACCGGCTCGGGGGGCATCTACCTCACCAAGGCTGACAAGTCGGCGTTGAAATCGGCTGCCGGGCGGGGTGGGGCCTTCACGGTCGATCCGACACCGGCAACGGCTGATCCGTCGCCGACGTGGCCGGTCGAGGCAGTGCTGGTCTGGGAAGAGGACTTCGAAGCAGGCTGGGGGTATCCCTGATGCCGGGGCCCTACCCGTTCGGGGAGACGGTGCGCATTCTGCGTACCGGAGCATCGCCGGGGCGTGATCCTCGCGGGCATCCCCTTCCGGGTCCGGATGAGTCCTTCGACTTGACCGGCTGCGTGGTCACACCGCGTGCGGAGACACCCCAGGTCGGCGGGTCGGAGCAGCAGGGCCGGGACACCGTCATTGTCGGATGGACCGTCTACGCGCCGGTCGTGCCGACGGCTAAGGCGCCGCTGCGCACTACGGACCAGGCCATGGTGCGCGGCGTGAGGTGCGACATTACGGGGGAGCCCGGCGACTGGGGGCGTTCCCCGTTCACCGGGACCCGCGGAGTGATCCAGTTCGCTGCGGACCGGGTCACCGGCTAGCGGCGGCCCTGTTCGACGGCGGCGACGAGCTTCTCGGCGGCGTCGTTGCTCTTGCGGGGGATGGACAGGCTGTTGGGGTCTTCGTAGGGCGGCCTGCCGCCCGCCATGAGGCCGCTCTTCTCTCCCGCAGCGAGGGTCCCGGGCAGTTGGAACTGCACGTAGCCGTGGAAGAGCCTGGTCGCCTTCTTGAAGCGGGTGCCGGTGATGTCGGCTGCCCGCAGTCGTACTGGTGCGGGCCTGGCCCCGATGGGCGTCTTCGTGATGGTGATCCATTCTCCGTCGAAGCTGATGGTGCCGAGCACGCCTTTCACGTCCATGTCCGCCCCCTGTTGTGCGAGTTGTTGGAGGGGCTATGGCAGCACGGTTCAAGATGAACCGCAAAGGTGTCGGCGAGATGCTGCGCATGCCGGGGATGCAGGCGGAGATGCTGCGTCGCGCCGAGGTGATCAAGGGCGTAGCCGTGGCGCTGTCACCGGTCGGCGAGGGCGGCCCCCATCCGGGGCACTACAAGTCGTCATGGGAGACGGACAGCACGGCCCGCGGCGGGCGACGCCGTGACCGTGCCGTCGGCTACGTCCGCAACACCGCCTACTACGCGCGCTGGGTGGAATACGGCACCGAGCGGGTGCCCGCCCACCACGTCCTGCTGCGGGCGGCCCAGATGGGTGGCCGGAATCAGTGACAGACATTGTCGACATTGAGCTGGAGCTCATCAGCCGCGCGACAGACCGCTTTCCTGAGGCGGTGGTGAGGGACGAGCTCGACAACAACCTGCTGAACGAACTGCCGACGATCCGATTCCAGCAGGTTCCCGCCGGTGACGATGACGGATTCCGACTCGCCCGCGTCATCGTCGATATGGACGTCTTCGGGGCAACCCGGGCTGACGCCATCACCCTGGGCCGAACCGTGCACGCCTGGCTGACGGGCGAACTGCCGGGCACCGCGGGTGCGTCCGTCACCTTCGGGCAGATCAGAGCACTGACCCTCCCGGGGCCACGGGACTACGAGAACACGGCCCTGCGCCGCGTCGGCGGCACCTACGAAATCTTCTGCCACCCGGTCTCCTGACCGGCCGTCGGGCCCGCGCCGGACCCTTCAAGTTCCCGCCCGTGCGCGGGCTTTCGCATGTCTGGAGACATCATGGTCAACATCACCCGCGCCGCGGACCTCGCCCTGGTGGGTGCGAACGGCGGCGGATGGGTCGCTCCGGTCGGCTCTACCGCGCCGGCGGACCCCCGCAACCAGCCCGTGTCACCGTGGGAGCCGCTGGGCGCGATCTCGGACGACGGCCTCAAGTACGGCTTCGACGAGGACTCCCAGGAGTTCACCCCGTGGGGTCTGACCAGCCCGTTCAGGACGCAGATCACCAAGTCGGTGCGGACGTTCGGGCTGACGGTGTGGGAGACGTCCCGTGTCGCGGTGCAGTCCCTGCAGTACCGGCTGTCGACGGCGGATCTCGCCCCCGACGGGGACGGTCTGACGAAGTACGCGGAGACCGCAAGCCCGGTACCGGACCGTCGCGCGTTCTGGTTCCTGGTCATCGACGGAGACGCCTACAAGGGCTTCTACGTCCCGCAGGGCGAGATCAACGACCGCAGTGACGTCACGTTCAAGCAGGACGAGATGTCCGGCTACGAATGGACGATCACCACCTACCCGGACGACTCCGGGAACACGGTCTACCACGTCGACAAGATCCCCGTGACGCCCGCCTACACGGGCTCATGAGCTGGTGGGTGGGCCGCTCGTCGGCGCGGGCCCGGCCCGCCCACCTCTGCCTTCCTCTGCCCGCGCCGTCTGATCGAAAGGGGCCCGCGCCGTGGCCACATCACGCAACGCCGCCAGCAGCACCAGCGGAAAGCCGCGCACGGCGGCCCGTGCCGCGACATCCCGTCGCCCAGCCGAGCCGGACGTCGACGACCAGACTTCCGCCGCCGAGGCGCAGGAAATCGAGGCCGTCAACAAGTACGTGACGGCCCTGCTGTGCGACGAGGAAGTCCGCGTCATTCCGCCGGGCGCGTGGCGGCAGTCGTGGCAGCGACTGGCCGCGCAGGGCCAGATCGATGCTTTCGCGCAGATCATCCTTCACCCGGATGACTACGAGCTCTACGTCGACATCGACCCCACGAACGAGGAGTGGGGGGAGTTCGTCGGTGATGCGGCCGAGCGGGCGGGTGAGAGCCTGGGAAACTCGCGTGGACCCGCTCCGTCGTCGAGGCGCACGCGGAGGCGGTAGAGGCCGACCTGCTGCGCTACTACCAGGGCGTGGATCTGCTGGACGTGCACCGGGGTGTCATGTCGTGGCGGAGACTGCGGGTCCTGATCCAGCACCTGCCGCCGGAGTCGGCGACATGGACGGCCCTGCGCAACGCAATGTCGGATGAGGAGCTGGCGGAGCAGGCGGACAAGGGCGAGCCGGAGCAGGGGCGCTGGTCGCAGCAGGAACTGTTGCTTGCCGCAGCGCTGGATGCGATTCGCCGCGTCGAGTACGTGCTGATTTGCGCGAACACCGACTCAAAGTCCAAGCGCCCGAAGCCTCCAGACCCGACACGCAGGCCGGGCGCGAAGTCGATCCGGCCGAAGCAGCAAATGTCCGACGCCCAGGCCAATCACCTGTGGTCGATGCTGAACGGGGGCGCCGCATAGGGCGCTGGGAGGAGGCTCCCGGTGCCTATCTCTGTCGGCAGTGTCGAAGTCGATGTCGTCCCCAACGCCCGCGGAATCGACGCCCGGCTCCGCGCGGCGCTGGTCCCCCCAGCGTCGCAGATCGGCGACGAGGTCGGCCGGATCATCGGCCGGCAGATCGCCGCTCAGATGGCGCCAGCGATCCGGGATGGCATCAACAATGGCGCCAGGGCGGCCCGCCCGGCCGCGGCCCGGCAGGGCGACGAGACGGCGGGCGCGTTCTCCCGATCGTTGAAGGCGCGTTTGGAGGCGGCGTTCCGGTCGCTGCCGAAGGCCGACGTGCGCCTGTCCGACACCGGTTTCGACGCGGACATGGCCCGTCTGCGGGCCCGCCTGGAGACCTTGTCGGGAAAGCGCATCGGTATCGACGTCGACGCCGGCGCCGCCCTGGCGGAAATCACGGACATCGAGGAGCGGCTGAAGCGGCTCGGCGCCCAGCACCCCAACGTGCAGGTCCGCGCCGACACGGCGCGCGCCTTGGCGGAGCTTGCCGCGCTGCGCGCCGAGGTTGACGCGGTGGACGGCAAGAACGTCGACATCGACGCGAGCGCGGCAACGGCCAGCATCAACGGGCTGGTGTTCGCGGCGATCGCGCTCGGCCCGGCGATCCTGCCGGTGTTGCCGGTCATCGCGGCCGGGCTCGGTGCGGTCGCCGCCGCGGGTACCGCGGCTGCAGCAGGTATCGGCTCGATCGCGCTGGTGGCAATCCCCGCGTTCAAGCAGATCGGCACCGTCCTCCAAGCCCAGAAGGCCGCCCAGGATGCGGCGACGAACGCCACCTACAAGGGCGCCCAGGCGAACTCTCAGGGTGCTTCGAAGGCCATTCAAATGGCGGGCGCACAGCAGGCTTTGGCGACGGCCCGCCGTAACGCCGCCCGGCAGATCGCGGATGCCGAGCGAGGCGTGGGCGACGCTGTGCGGCAGGCGGCGCAGGCGAACGCGCAGGCCGCCACGCAGGTCAAGCAGGCCCGGCAGTCGCTGTCGGACGCCTACACGCAGGCCGCGGACCGCATGGACCAGGCCAACGAGCAGGTCGTCCAGGCAGAGCGCGATCTCGCAGCAGCACAGAAGTCGGCGCGCCAAGCCCAGTTGGATCTGACAGCGGCCCGCAAGGAGGCCTCTCGCCAGCTGCAGGACATGAACAACCAGCTGGTCGACTCGCAGCTCGGCGTGCGGGACGCGGAGCTGCGGGTAGCTGAGGCGCGGCAGAACCTGAACGCGGTCAACGCTGCCGGGTCGAAGGCAACCGCGTTGCAGCGGCAGCAGGCCCAGCTGCAGTTCGACGAGGCGATGCAGCATCTGAAGGAGCAGCAGCTTGAGGCCCAGCGCCTCAAGTCGGATACGGCGGCGGCGAACAAGGCTGGCGTCGAGGGCAGCAACACCGTCAAGAGTGCGCAGGAGCGGCTTGCCGCATCCCAGCAAGAGGTTGTCGACAAGACGACTGCGTTGAAGAAGGCGCAGGACAGCGTCGCGAAGACGCAGATCGAGAACACTCGGGCGATCGCCGACGCACAGCAGAAGCTGTCCGAGGCGCAGAAGAACGTCGCCGAGACGCAGCGGGCCGGCGCCGAGAACATTGCCCGCGCGCAGGAGCGTGTCGTGCAGGCCCAGCAGTCGGGGGCCGATTCGATCGCTTCGGCTCAGCGCCAGATTGCCTCCGCGTCGCTTTCGGCGGCCGGGGGCGTGGATCAGGCTGCCATCGCGCAGTCCAAGTACCAGCAGGCTTTGGCGAAACTCACGCCGAGCGCCAGGGACACCCTGAATGCGTTCGTCGGCTTGCGGACGGCGTTCGGGGCGTGGTCGAAGAGTTTGCAGCCAGCGGTGATGCCCATCTTCACGCGGGCGCTCGTGAGCCTGCGGAACACGCTGCCGACGCTGACGCCGTTCGTGATCGGTGCCGCGGGTGCGATCAAGACGCTGCAGGACCGGGCGTCGGCGGCGGTGAAGAAGCCGTTCTGGCAGGACTTCAAGAAGGATCTGCAGACAAACGTCCGCCCGGCGATCATCGGTCTGGGTGTCGCATTCGGCAACGTGATCAAGGGGATGGCGGGAGTCGTCGACGGATTCTTGCCGCACATGGACGGCATCTCGTCGACGATGCAGCGGATCACGGGCCGGTTCGCGAACTGGGGTGCCAGCCTGAAGGGCTCACCCGAGTTCGAGCGGTTCCTGGCCTACGCCTCCGAGCACGGGCCGATCCTGGCCCGTGTGCTGGGGCAGATCTTCACCGCGTTCTTGAACATCAGCAAGGCGATGTCGCCGATCGCTGACATCCTGCTGCCGCTGCTGGGCGGGCTGGCGCAGGCGATCGGCATCATCGCCGACAAGGCGCCCTGGTTCATCCAGTTGATCTACGGGATCATTCTGGCGACGAAGTTGTGGACGCTCGCGCAAGTGGCGTTCAACTTCGTCATGTCGGCCAACCCGTTGGTGCTGATCGGCCTGGCGATCCTGTCCCTGGTCGGGCTGGTCATCTACGCCTACAACCGCTTCGGCTGGTTCAGGACGCTGGTGCAGGCCGTCTGGTCGGGCATCCAGACAGGAGCCCTGTTCTTGTGGAACAACGTCCTCAAGCCCGTATTCGGGTTCATCGTGCTCGCGGTGCAAACGCTGGGCCGGTGGGCGATGTGGCTGTGGACGAATGCGATCAAGCCTGCGTGGGATGCGATCAGCCTCGCCGCGCGAATCCTGCTGACGACGATCGTTGTCCTGGCGATCCTGCCGATCATCGCCGTGTTCAAGATCCTGGGCGCGATCGGCATGTGGCTGTGGCGGAACGCGATCAAGCCTGCATTCGACGGGATCGCCGCGCTCGCCGTGTGGCTGTACCGCAACGTGTTCAAGCCGCAGTTCGATGCCGTGATGGCCATCTTCAGGGCTGTGGCGAGGGTCGCCATGTGGCTGTGGAGGAGCGCCCTCGCGCCTTCCTTCCATGCGATCGGCGACCTGGCCATGTGGCTGTACAGGAACGCCATCAAGCCTGCCTGGGGCGGCATCGTCTCGGCGATAAAGATCGCCTACCAGGTAGGGATCAAGCCCATCTTCGACAAGTTCAAGGGTGTCGTCCACGACCTGCACAGCGCTTTCGACGTTGCCGTCCGAGGCATCAAGACCGCCTGGGACAAGATCAAGGACGTATCGCGCAAACCCGTCCAGTTCGTCGTCGACACCGTCTACAACAGGGGCATCGTCGGCGTCTGGAACAAGGTCGCCGACGCCTTCGGAGCTCCGAAGCTGAAGGCATTCAAGTTCGCGGCTGGCGGCGTCATGCCCGGCTACACGCCCGGCCGTGACGTGCACCGGTTCGTGTCGCCGACCGGCGGCGCGCTCGAACTGTCCGGCGGCGAGGCCATCATGCGGCCGGAGTTCACCCGCGCGGTCGGCTCCGGGTTCGTGGGCACCATGAACAAGCTCGCCGCATCCGGCGGCTCCCAGGCGGTGAAGGCCGCCCTGGCGCCGGTGTTCGGCGGCAACCCGCGCACCCACACCGACACCTCCCTCCAGTACGCGGGTGGCGGCGTGGTGCAGTCGTTTGCGGACGGCGGCATCTTCGGCTGGATCGGCAAGGGCCTCAACAAGGTCGCAGGCGCCGGATCGGACGTGTGGAACGCCATCAAGAAGGGCGCGAGCTGGCTCGGAGACACCCTGGAGGCGTCGGCCCGGGCAGGCGTGAAGCATGTCGTAAATCCGCTGCTCGCGAAGTTCCCGGGCATGGACACCGGCTTCGGAAAGCTGATCCGCCACATCCCCGACAAGATCATCGATGCGTTGTTCGGCTACTCCAAAGACTCCGACAAGAAGGGCGCCGGGGGGATCGGCGGCCCCCGCATCCAGGCAGCCCTGAAGTGGGCTAAGACGCAGGCTGGTCTGCCCTACCAGTGGGCGGGTAACGGCAACCCCTCGTGGGACTGCTCGGGCTTCATGAGCGCCATCGAGTCCGTCATCCGCGGCCAGAGGCCTCACCGCAGGTGGGCGACGGGCGCCTTCCACGGCCGGACGGCCCCGCCCGGCTGGGTGTACCACGGCAACAGCCCCTTCAGGGTCGGCATCACGAACGCCGGCGTGGGCCACACGGCCGGCACCCTCGGCAAGACCAACGTCGAATCGAGGGGCGGCGCAGGCGTCATCGTCGGCGCTGGCGCCCGCGGCTACAACGACAAGCTGTTCGGCTCCTGGTACGGGTTCAAGCCTGGGTCCTACGACTCCGGCGGCTTCCTGCAGCCCGGCCTCAACCTGGCCTACAACGGCACGGGCAGACCGGAGCCCGTGTTTACGTCGGCGCAGGCCAGTGCGCTGTTCTCGATGGCGCGGGGCGGCGACGGGGCACAGGCCCCGGTCATCGTCGAGCTCCACCCGAAGGAAGGCGCGATCGGCGACTTCATCGACGTGCGCATCCAGGACAGCCAGCAGCAGCTGGTGCAGGTTCTCAACGCGACCTGAGAGGGGACTCCCTTGCCGATTCCCGGGAACCTCCTCAGCCAGACCACAGAGTCCATCGACCCGAACACCAGCGGATGGACACCCAAGCTCAACTGCACCATCGCGCAAGGAACCGGCGGCCGGAACGGAAACGGCTGCCTTGCCGTCAAGTCCGTGGCCGCGGGCGAGATGCAGGCCCGCACCGTCTCCTCCTACCCGGTCACCGCAGGCACCGTGTACTACGCCTTCGCGGACACGGCCGGAGTAGTGGGGGAGCGGATCGGCATCCGCTGGCTCAACTCCTCAGGCGGCGAAGTCGGGGTTGCCTGGTCTGCTACGACCATGGCGGCCTCGTCGGCGTGGCACCGGGTCAGCACCGCGGGTGTGGCGCCGGCGGGGACGACGCAGGCGCAGGTGCTGCTCGGCTCGACGGAGACCGGGGCGGTCGTCTCCCACTACTGGGAAAACGTCTACCTGGGCCTGCCGCTGCGGACGACCGGCAACCTGCTGCCGTTCAACACGGAGTCCACTGAGGTCGATGCCACCGGCTGGGCGGCGGTCGTGAATGCGACCGTCACCCGGCAGGTGCCGGTGATGCAGTGGGCTGTCGACAACTACCTTGCCGGCGGCCACACGCTGGCGATGACCGCGGTCGCCGCGGGCAACGCCTCCGTGCTGGCGGTGGACCGGCCGGCGGTGACGCCGGGCACCGAATATCTGGCCTACGCCTACCTGCAGCCCCCGGTGCTGACGTCGCAGGCGTGGATCGAACTCCGTTTCTTCGACGTCAACGGCAATCAGATCGGCGCCCAGCGTTCCACGCTGGCGCCGCCGGCGACGACGGGCATGTACCGGCAGCGGGCATCCATGGTGGCGCCGGCGAACGCGGCCACGTGCAGCGTGGCGGCCGGCCTGGATGCGGCGTCGGCCGGGCAGGTGCTGCGCCTGGAGACCGTGGTCGTCATGGTGGCGCCGCAACTGCAGGCAGGCACGGTACTGCCGTATGCAGACGCCTCATTCGAGCAGGGCATCGCCGGGTGGACGGTCCCTGCCGGAGTGGCGACCCTGGCCCGCACCACCCCGTGGGGCAACGCGTTCTTCGAGGGCTCCTACGCCCTAGCCGTCACCTCGGCAACCGCCACCGCATCGACCGTGCGATCCGTGAAAGTGCCGGTGACGGGCGGTGCGAACTGGCGGGCGCAGCCGGTGGTGCATCGGGCGGCCGGATCCTGGGCGAACGTCACCGTGCGAGTGCGCTGGTACGACGCCACCAACGCGGATCTCGGGGCTTCCGCCGGCACCCTCTACACGATCCCAGGATCGTCCTGGTATGCCCTGCCCTCGGATGCGACTGCACCGGCGAATGCGACGCAGGCCGCAATCGAGCTCGTGGCAACCGCTGCGGCGACAAGCTCGGTGCTGCACGTCGACCAGGTCGTGCTGTGGCAGGTGCTGCCACAGACCGCCGTGGAGGCCGTCGACGACGGAGGCTACATCCAGCTGACGCTGCGGGAGCTGACACTCGACTACGAAATCTCGGTGTACCGGGTACAGCAGGACGGCTCCCGCGCCCTGGTCCGCAGCACCGAGGGCCTCATCGACCGGCAGACCATCACCTCAGACCTCATGATCATCGAGGATCATGAGGCGCCCCTCAACACGCCGGTCTACTACCACATCGAGATCTACCCGCCGGGCTCACTGGCTGCGGCCACCCGCTCCAGCGGCACCGTCACCCTCACCCTCGCCGACATCAACCTGGCCTGGCTGAAAGACCCGGCGAACCCGCAACGCAACCTGCAAGTGATGGTCGCCAAAGCCCCTGACTGGCAGCGGCCCATCGACCAGGCCTCCTACGTGGTCCGCGGCCGACGCAACAAGGTCGTCCTCTCCGGCGTGCGGCAAGGCCTCGAGGGCGACCTCGCTGTCATGACCCGCTCCGACGCCGAACGTAAAGCCCTCCACCTGCTCCTCGACTCCGGAAACACCCTGCTGTGGCAGGCCGTTCCCGGCATGGGCGTCTCCGACATGTACGTCACCGTCGCTCAAATCACCGAAGCCCGCACCAGCCCGCTCGCCCAAGAGTCATGGCGGGCGTGGACGCTGCCGCTCGTCGAAGCGGACATGCCGGTCACAGTCGGGGTCAACGGAGCCGCGGGCCGCACATGGCAGGACATTCTCACCGAGTTCGACACCTGGCAGGACGTCCTGAACGCCTACGCCACATGGGAAGACGTCCTCCTGGACCGCCGGAAGGGGTGAGCGTGTATCCCGTCTCCGACCGGTTCCTCACCCGTCTCGCCGAATCCCACACCGTGGCCACCCGCGTGCAACTGTTCCTGACGACCGGGCAGGTCATCGACCTGCCGCACACCGGCGGCAGCGTGACGGTGGACCGGTCGCAGGCAATCCGCCGAACCTGCACCGTCACCTGCCCCGACCCGTCCCTCATCCCGCGCACACCCACCGACCAGCTCGCCACCTACGGGGCCCGGCTGCGCATCAGCCGCGGCGTCGACTACGGCGACGGCAGCCAGCCCGAACTCGTGCCGCTCGGCGTGTTCCGCCTCGACAGCGCCGACGGCGACGTCAGCGAAGGCCCGGTGACTCTGCAAGGGAAAGGCCTCGAGGTCGTCCTGCAGGACGACAAGTTCACCGCCCCCTACACGGCCACCGGCACCGTCATCTCCGCGGTGACCGCGCTGGTGCAGCGGAGCCTGCCCACCGCCACCGTGATCAGCACAGTCGCCGATGTCACGATCGGCTCCCGCACCTGGGACATCGAGGGCGAACCGCTGGCAGCGGCACAGGAGGTTGCCGCCGCCGCCGGAGCCGAACTGTATGCCGATGCTGATGGCACGTTTGTGCTTGCCACGCTGCCCGACCTGTCCACGGCAACCCCCGTGTGGTCGGTCGAGGCACGTGAGGGTGGCGTGTACATCACCGGCAGCCGCGGCATGTCCAGCGACAAAGTCAACAATGGCGTCCTGGCGCGCGGGGAGAACACCAGCGCGAACGTTCCCCCCGTCTCCTACCTGGCCACCGACAGCGACACGACCTCGCCCACGTACTGGGGCGGCCCCTACGGCCGACGCCCCGCCTTCTACAGCTCGTCCACACTCACCACGCTCGCCGCCTGCACGAATGCGGCGCGGCTGAAGCTGGCCGCCATGAAGGCCCCGAACGCGAGCGGCGACTTCTCCGCCCTGCCGAACCCCGCCCTGGAGCCGGGCGACGTCCTGCGTGTCGTCCACCCCGACGACAGCAAGGAACTCCACCAAGTCGCCAGCTTCAGCGTGCCACTCGACACCGGCGGCGACTTCCCCATCGCCACCATCTCGGCGAAGGAGGACGCGTGACGTCCAGCCACAGCGTCCACCGCGACCTCGCCTGGGCGCTCAAACAGCAGGCCCAACGGGCCGGCGAGCAGGCCCCGTCCGTGCGCGGCGCTGACTGGCGGCTCGCCACCGTCACAGCCGTCAACACCGGCGGAACCGTCGACGCCGACGGCATCCCCGCCATCCGCCGCCTCAAGTCCTACACAACCCCGGCCGTGGGCGACGTCATCGTCATCAGCCAGTCCAGCAGCGGCAACTGGATCGCCATCGGGCCCCTCGCCACCACCTAGACAGAAGGGACGCCATGTCCACTGAGGACGACTACGGGCAGGGCGTCAACATCGCCTCCCTGACCGACGCCCCCGACGCCTCCAAGTTGGCGAAGGATCTCGCGAACACGCTCGCCCAACGTGGCGTCATGCGGTTCGCATCTGCCTCCGCGCGGGGCGCCGCCCTCACCGGGACGACAGCGCCCGTCGACGGCATGGCCACCTGGCTGCAGGACACCAACAGCTTCGAGGTGTACGACGGCGCCGCCTGGGTCACCCCGCAGCCGGCCCTGACCAGCACCACCAGCGGGCTCACCGCCGCGAGCGGCTTCACCGTCAACACCTTCTACGGCTTCCGGCAGGGGCGCTTCATCACCCTCGACATGTTCCTCGGGCGGTCCGGCGGCAACCTCGCGCTCGCCAGCGGCAACCTGCCGGACACTGTCTGTTGCACCGTCCCGTCCGGATGGCGGCCCACCCACGACACGATCAACGGCGCCTGGGACAACGGCGTGGCCGGAGGCGGCTTCGTCATCGGCACCGACGGCATCTGCACCCTGCGCACCTCCGACGGGACCATCGAATCCGGCACCAATCTGCGCCTGCACATCGCCTTCCTGAAGACCACCTGACCTGCGCCATCACCACGCCCGCGCCCCCTGGCAGGGCCTTTTTCATGCCCGGGAGGGCTCGTTGACCCGATTCCACGGCGGGAAGCTCCCCGCCCAGCCCGCCCGTCCACAGCTGAGACTGTCGACGGTCCTGGGCAGCCGCCTCACAGCCCCGCCGGAGGCAGTGGACTGGCAGGACGACCGCATCGTCTGGCCCATGTACGCCAACGACTTGTGGGGCTGCTGCGTGTTCGCCGAGATCGGCCACGCCATCAACCAGCTCACCTACTACGGCAGCGGCACCGAGATCGAACCATCCGAGAGCGCCATCCTCGGCGCCTACTCGAAGGTCACAGGCTTCGACCCGAGCGCAGGCCCTTCCGGCGGCAACCCGACCGACCGGGGAACCTACGTCCAGGACGCGCTGAAGTACTGGCGCAAGACGGGCATCGCCGGGCACAAGATCGTCGCCTATGCGTCGCTCGACGTCGGCAACCTCGACGAAATCCGGCAGGCCATCGCCCTGTTCGGCAGCATCTCGATCGGCATGAACTTCCCCGACAGCGCCATGGACCAGTTCGATACCGGACAGGTCTGGGACGTCGTCCGTGGCGCCCACATCGAAGGCGGCCACTGCGTCCTCGCCGGCGCCTACGACAGCAGCGGCGTCGGCATCGTCACCTGGGGTGCCGAAACCAAGGTGACCTGGCGCTTCTTCCAGAAGTACGCCGACGAGGCCTGGGTGTGCCTCGACAAGGACGGCCTGACGAAGGCTGCCACCTACTTCACGGGCGCTGCATCGCTCTACGCGCTCGGCCAGGACTTCGCAGCCCTGACCGGGGAGCATAACCCCGTCCCGGCCCCGCCGCCCCAGCCGACTCCGGCCCCTCCTTCGCCGCCAGCGCCTTCTCCGGTGGATCCTCGACTGGCTCGGGCGGCTGCCCTGGCTCAGGAACTGGACGGACTGATGCAGGCGCTGGCGCACGACAACTGCCTGAGCTGAAGGGACGGAGACCATGACCATGTCTGGCCCCCAGCGCTATCCCGGCGCCTTAACCGCCTATTGGTACGGGTCGAAGTACCCGGGCTCGCCGATGGAGGTCAACGTCCTGTGCTGGCACTCCACGGAGGGAACGTCCCTGCCGTCGTATGACGGCGGTTCGATGGCCCCGAACCTCACAGCGAAACCGGACTTCGCGGCAAAGCGCCTGGTCTGGTACCAGCACTTCGACTTCGACGTGTCCTCCCGCGCCCTGCGCAACCTGGCGGGCGGCGTGGAGACGAACACCCTCAATGTCTGCCAGGTGGAGATCGTCGGCACCTGCGATCCGACGACGCACACGAAGTGGTCGCAGGCCGGGATCCAGCACCTGTACATGGCGGAGCTCCCGGACTGGGCGATCCGCGACCTGGCCGCCTTCGCAAAGTGGGCCAACACCAGCCACGGCGTACCGCTGTCGTCCGGATTGACGTTCAAGGCGTACCCGTCGAGCTACGGCGGCAACGGCGTCCGCATGAGCGGCAGTCAGTGGAACAACTTCACCGGGCACTGCGGCCACCAGCACGTCCCCGAAAACGATCACGGCGACCCGGGCGCTTTCCCGATGGCCGCCATCCTCGCCGCCGCCAAGAACGGCACCATCCAGGAGGACGACGTGGCGCTCACCGACGCCGACATCGCAAAGATCGCCGCTGCGGTGACCAAGCAGCTGCCCGCAGCCCTGTGGGCTAGCGACACCGTTCCCGCGGCACGGCCGCCGTACAACAACACGGACTACTTCGCGGCCGACGGCAAGACCGTCAACAACGACACCTGGACCGGCGGCTACATGCAGCGCACCCAGGTCGAGGGCATCCGCGAAACCCTGGCCCGCGTGAAGGAACTCGGGGCACGGACGCCGGTCGAACTGTCCGACATCGGCATCGCCACCCTCGCCTCCGCGGTCGCCTCCAACCCGGCGCTCGCCGAGCAGATCGCGGAGAAGGTCGCCGTCAAGCTCGCGGAGAGGCTCGCCGAGTGACCGACGTCTTCTACGACTGGGAGTTCCTGGAGGACGGCGTCCACATCGAGCCGATCTCCATCGGCATGGTGTCGGATGACGGCCGCACCTACTACGCCGTCAACGCTCGCCTCGCCGCGCGCGGATGGAAGGGGTGGCGGTTCCGGCGGCGGGTGCGCAAGCACAAGTGGCTGATGGAGAACGTCGTCCCGCACCTGCCGAAGCCGCACGGCGACTGGAACCTCCACATGCCGAGGCGGTGGCTGTTCAACTACCTCGACCCGGCCGTAAAGCCCATCGAGCAGATCGCCCGCGAGGTCCGCGACTTCATCCGCGACAGCGGGGACGACGTCCAGCTCTGGGCGAACTACGGAGCCTACGACCACGTCTGTCTCGCCCAGCTGTGGGGCCGAATGATCGACCTCCCCGACGGTGTGCCCATGTACACCAACGACATCCAGCAGGAACGCGCCCGGCTCGGCCTGAGCTGGGACGACCTGCCCAAGCAAGAATCCGGCGAGCACAACGCTCTCGCCGACGCCAGACACAACCAGACCGTCCGGCGCTGGCTCGCCGAACAGGAAGCGAGAATCACATGACCGTCAACCTTGATGCCGCGTATTGGCTCGGCCTCGTCGTCTCCGTCGTCCTGCCCGTCCTCGTCGGGCTGGTCACGACGAGAGTCACGTCGCCCGGCGCGAAGGCGGTACTGCTCCTCGCGCTCAGCACGCTCAACGGGTTCCTCGTCGAACTCGCTGGCCCGCACCCGTCCGGATACAGCGTGGCCACGGCCGCCGTGCTCGCCCTCGTGTCGTTCGGCACGAGCGTCCTCGCCCACTTCGGCCTGTGGAAGCCGACCGGGGTCAGCGGCAAGGCGCAGGACAGCCTCGTCACCGCTCGCGCCGAGCCGCGGGGCGTCTGAGTGGGCAGACCGGTCGAGGGTAGGGGGACAACGTGAGCGAGATCTTCGGCATCGACCCGGTACAGGGCGGCGCCGCCGCTCTCCTCGCCCTCGTCATCCTCCTCATCCTCACCGGCCGGCTCATCCCCAGACGCACCCACGAGGACGTCATCGCCGACCGCGACAACTGGCGATCAGCGTTCCTGCAGTCCGAAGCCGCCCGGCAACAGGAGCACGACCAGACCGAGGAGCTGCTGGAGTTGGCGCGGCTCGGCGGACACATCCTCACCGCCCTGCCCCATCCGGGGAAGGCGGACGAGGGGGAGGTGACAGCCGATGCTCGGATGGCTCCGACGCCTCGTACACGGCCGTGAACGCAGCCAGCCCACCGACTCGGAGGCCGCCCTGGAGCGGGCAACCGAGGCCCGGCAGGAAGTCGAAGACCGCTGGTCGGCTGTACGGGCTGCCGTCGCACCCATCCGGCAGGCCCGCATCGAGAACCACTGGGCGGAGAAGGTCGAAGCGGCATTCGGCGCCCGAAGAGGAGCAGCGCGATGAAAAACATGGGGGTCGACGTCTGGATGAACGCGGTCATGTCGGCGCTCGGGTTCATCGCCTGCGCCGTGTTCGTCGCCACCTACCACCTGACCGCGACCTGGTGGCGGTCAGAGGTTGGGCGCAACCAGATGGCTTTCGTGGCCGCAATCGGCCTGCTCTGCTTGTACACGGTGCTGGCCACGGTGTGGCAGGGCGACGCATGCATCCTGATCGTCCTGCGCAGCCTCCGCACTCTCGCCGTGGCCGCGGTTGTAGTGCTGGTGGTGCAGCGCACCCGGCTGATGCTTCGCGCCCAAAAGAAAGACCATCGAACTGGAGTGTGAGCAATGCCCGAACCGCCCGCAGCTCGCGAGCCGCGCCGCGACACCACAGCCGCCGACGCGGCCAGTCTCGAACGCATGGGCCGCATCGACGAACAGCCTGTTCCGGCACCGTCCATCAATCCGTTCCTCGAACCCGACCTGCCGCCCTTCGAGGGAGAAGCGTGAGCACCCTGAGAGAACTCGCCGTCGACGGCAACCGGATGCTGATGCAACCGTGCAGCCTCTACAAGCGCCATATGACGGCGGTCATCGAGCGACACCATGTCTGCCCGAAGTCGTGGTGGCTGGCGTCCGGGAAGGCGATCGACACACCGATCGTGGCGATCTGCGGAACGTGCCACGGAGATGCTCACGCCGCGATCGACGGCCTCCTCGCCGGCCGGGACGTGTCGGCGATCCCGCGGCGTTGCGTCGCCCTCGCCCGGCAGGGCCTCGCCATCGCTGCCGAACACGGGCTCACCCCGGCGCCCACGCTGTGAACGTCTGTGCCCCGCTCCTTCTGCTGCCATCCGGCGGCGGGGGAGCGGGGCGCTTCGGCGTTCTAGTGTCCCTCGCGGATTGCCTGCGCCAGATCCTTGATGGCGGCGCCGACCGCCAGCAGCGCGTGCACCTGTGCTCGCGCGAGCAGTGCGGCCTGACGCTCGGCGCCATCTCCCTCGCCGAGGCTGTCGTCCAGGTTGTTGATCGCCCGCGCCTGCAACTGGTCGTACCGTCGCTCCGTCATGTCGTCCCTCTCGTCGCCTGACAGTGGAGCGAGCCTGCCGAAGACTGGGGCGTCTGTCAGTAGCGCCTCGGCGATCCGGTAGCGCATAACGTTCCCTTATGCGCTAGAATTTGAGGATGGATCAGACCCTTGAGAAGCGACTGAGGGGGCAGCTCTCTCTGGCCCGACGGCACGCGCACACCACCGACGCAGAGCGCGCCGACCTCGAAGCCCAACTCCTCCGCGCCCGAGCGGAGATACAAGCGGCGCGAGCGAGCGCCGCCCGAGCGCACGCCACCATCGCCACCAAGACGGCAGCCCTCCATCACCTCGAAGACGTCTGGCGCCGCTGGTACGTCGACGCCCACACCGGCACGTCCGAGCGGGACTTCATTCTCGGAGTCGGGGCCGACATCCAAGCGGTCATCGAAGAGGCCAACGCAGACGGCCCTGCCGGGCCGGGGGACGCCGCCTGGGGAAGCGTCTGGCTGCACGGCAACTGGCAGTGGCTCACAAAGAACATGACGACCCCCGAGCGTGAACTCGCAGCCGACGCTGTGGCCCGCTGGTCGGCCGCACTCAACGCCGAGGACTCCGACCTCGAAGCGGGCGAACCTGAAGGGCTGCGCTGGTGGAGGGACGCGTGAACGACGGCCATCTCGCCGTATCCGAGCCGGGCGGCATCGCTCTGCCCGGCTCGGACCTGTTCGAGGAAGTCCGCCGCAAGCTCGTCGACGACCTCGGCATGGTCCAAGTCGACCGTCGCGGGCGAGAGCGCGTCTACCGGCCGCGCGCCGAACTTCTTGCTGAAGCCGTCACCCCCGACACGTTCGTCATGGTCATGGACTGGCTGTCCTCCACTCGACGCGGCAGCCTCCAGACGAAGCGCAACTACGTCGACGACATCCGCCGCGTCTGGGGTGGCTACGCGCAGGAACTCGGGCACGAGCGGTTCGCGCTCGGCTGCTTCACCGCCGACCACATCCGCGCCTGGCGACTCCGCATGGAAGGACGAGGCGCCCCACCCACCACGATCAGCCGCTACCTCAACGCGCTCTCCTCACTCCACACCTACGCCGCAGAGAAGATCGACCTCCCCAAGAACCCCGTCACCCAAGACGACCGACCCAAGGTCGACAAGGGCAACACCTCCCGCAGCACCCCCGTCCTCGAAGTCGACGAAGTCCAAGCCGTCGTGAAGGCCGCAGAGAACGAGTTCGATGCACTCATCGTCCTACTCCTCTACACCCTCGCCGGACGCGTCAGCGAGATGTGCGCCGCCGACGTCAACGACCGGATCGAACGAGGACGCCGCTCCTACCTCGACGTCACCCGCAAGGAGAGCAAGGAACGCATCCTCCCGCTCCCCGTCACCGTCGCCGAACTCCTCGACGCCCACACCGCCGGCCGCACCGAAGACGCACTCCTCCTCGACTCCGACGGCCGCCGGCTCGACCGACACGACATCGCGCGCCTGCTCACCCGCCTCGGACGCAAGGCGCGCGTCCTCACCTGCTCGACCGTCAACGAGCCAGGCCACGCCTTCGCCCGCTGCAAGGTCTGCCGCAAACTCACCCCGCACGTCCTCCGCGCGTCCCGGATCACGCACATGCTCGACGACCACGTCGACCTCGCCGAAGTCCAAGCCTTCGCCGACCACGACAACCCCGCCACCACCGTCGGCTACTGGAAGCGCCGCAACAAGGGACAGCGGAATGCCGCCCACGTCGACGCAGCCGAAGCGCTGTTCAGCGGAATCACGGATCGGTTCCGGCCGGGCGTGTAGCCATCCCGTGCCACACTGCTTCCGGGCCCGTCGTGTCATCCCCCGTCGCGACGGGCCTCCCGCTTGCCCCATAATTCGAACACGCGCTCTACTGGCTTCATGGCTAGAAGCAAGGTCGACTACCTCACCGACACCCAGGAGCAGATCCTCGCCGTAATCCGCCGGCGTATCGCGGATGCGGGGGAGGCGCCGACGGTGCGGGAGATCGGCGCGGAGATCGGCCGCAGCACGGGCGGTGTCGTCTACCAGCTGGCCGAGCTGGAGGCGAAGTGCGCGATCGTGCGGGAGCCGGGCCGGGCGCGCGGGATCAGGCTGCTGTAGCCCGCGTTGTCGGCGCCGGTCGGTACGCTTATCCCACTCAATCCGGCACGAGATCAGTCGGGTTTGCTGCACCCCGTCGAGCGTGGAACCCCGACGGGGTGCGCTGCTGTCAGCCCGTCTCCGCATGCCGCACGACCCGCTTCAGCTCCATCTCGACGTCGACCCGCGGCCTCCCGGTTTCGGCGGCGAGTGCGGTGACGCCTGCCTGTACGGCGGCGGCCAGGTCGGGAGTGAGGGTGCCTGCCTGGATGGCGGTCCAGGCGGCGGTCTCGGCGGCGAGCAGGGCGGGCGGGAAGGTTATGTCGGGCACCGGGGGATCTTAAGCCTGCTCACGTGCGGCCTTCATCAGCAGGCGGATCTGTTCGCGTGTCCATCCGGTGATGCGTGCTGCTTGGGCCTGGGCGCCTCGCTCGTCGGTGCTGCTCAGTACTGAGATGACCTCGGCTTGGAGGTCTGCGCGTGCGGCGTCGAGCGCGTCGTGTGCATCCCTGTAGCGCTGGGCTGCGAGTTCGAGTTTGGCGGTGTTCATGCCGTCATCATGCCATCCGATTGGCCAAGTCGCTAGGCCGAACCGCTTGACAATGCCAAGTCGCTAGGCCAACCTTGAGGGCACAGGGAAGCTGTCCACCTCACCGCTGGAGGAACCATGTTCAAGCGCAAGATGTCGCAGGCCGCCGACTCCGCCGCCGCCGCCGTAGCCCGCACGGGCCAGAAGGTCGCCGGCGACAAGGGCGTCCGAGCCGCCAACAAGATCACCGGCCCGCTGTTCGGCCAGACCTTCGAGCGCTGCGGCGACGCCTGCACCAACGGCACCTGCAACCACTGACCCACCGAAACCTGCCCGGAGGGTCGCGCGCGACCCTCCGGGCACACAGAAAGAGACGGCATGAGCACACCGCACTACCTGACCATCACCGACACGAATGAGGGACGCACCACGAGCTGGCCCCACCCCGCGGACTGCCCAGACGGCGACCAGTGCGACATCCTGCGCCGTATCCACTACATGGGCGTGCACTCCGTGGCCACCCTCGGCGACGGGCGCCCGGTCAGCCGCTACCTTCTCGGCCGCTTCGGCTTCCACGGGCTTGTCCTGGTCGATGAGCAGGGCGTCGTGCTCCCGGACGTGGTGGAGGCGCTCAGCCCTGCCGCTCAGGCGGCGCGGGAGATCGCCGTCAAGGTGATCCGGGATCTCGCGGAGGGCATCTGCGAGGACACCGAACGCCTCCAGGAACTCGGCGAGATCATCCGCCGGGCGGAAGTCCTCGACCACTGGGAGGGTGCCGCCAACGACGCCATCACCGCCATCATCGACGAGAACCTTGCCAGCATGCGGGCCTACACCGGCCCCATCGACCGGCTTCTCGGAGACGCAGCGTGAACGACAGCCCGCGCAACGCGCCAGGCGGTTGCGGGCTCTGCGGCATCGAACGACGCGGCCACGGCCGCCAGTACGCAGAGCCCGTCGGCTGGCACGCGTGGAAACAGCCCACCCAGCAGCAGATCAAGGACCGCATGCAGGCTCGCCGTTACGGAAAGGGATAACCGACCTGGTCCTCTTCGTTGGGTATGCCATCACAATCACAGGGCAATGTCGCGCTCACGTCGCGCTGGCCGGTCACGCCGCCGTGGTGACGTCCCCGCGCCCGACCCGGTCCAGCTCGTCCAACAGCCGGTGATACTCCGCCCGAGCGGCGTCGTCGAGCCGCGTGTCCCGGTGCTTGAACAGCGCCCGGATCTGCTTGTTCAGCTCGGCGATACGCTCGGCAGAGCGCACGCGATCCTGCGGCGGGGGCATGGGGGGCATACGTCTGATCTTAGGGCGCGGGTCTGACAGCGGGCTATGCGGTGGGCGGCTCGGGGAGCGGCGACACGAACGTGCCGATGCCCGGCTCCATGTAGGCCAGCCCTGCCGCCCGCAGCTCCGTCAGCACGCGCTTCGCGGTCACCTGCGAGATCCCGAACTCGTCGCAGATCGCCATGGCTGACGGGAGCCTGCCGCCGGGCTCGTAGGTGCCGTCGAGGATCCGCTCAGACAGGACTGCGTACACCTGCCGCCACCTCGGAATCTCCGGCTCCCACTTCATGATCCCGAAGCTAGGCGGGCCTAGACCGACACGCGAGATCAGCCGACCTATACGACCTATACCGCCTATCCCGCAGGGGTATCGTGCAAACCAGACAGCAAAGACCCCCGCGCCGTGCGACCGGCCGGGGGCGTGGCCGACGGAGTGGAGCCGCCAGCATGGACGAGCGTAGAGACAGTCAGCCGCCGCCCGAAAGCGGCCCGCTCATAACTCCAACCGGCGACCTCCCCACCGCGCAGCAAGCCCACCTCGACTACAACCGGCACGTCGTCGGCGACGAACACAAGACCCGCTGCCAGCGCTGCAGCGACGTCGACCGCGACCGCTGCCCCGAAGGCGACCGGCTCTGGCGAGTGTGGACGCAGGCCTGCGACGCGGCCTATCAGCAGCTGCGGCGCATCCGCTGACGGCTGGTCTCCGTGGTGGCTGATTCACACGGGGTGCGATTCGAGGACGCGAACGCGCTCTGGCCAGTGGTTAGGCGGTGGGTGAGATGTTCACAGCGAGCCCACAAGTCCTCCGCAGATAAATGCACGAACTCGGTTTCAGGCTTTGTTGGCCAGGTATTTACTCAAGACCTAACAGTGCAGCGCAGCCCAGACTCCGCTGCAAAGCCGTTCAGTCGCGGAGGAGGTCTGTCACATGCACGCCGAGGACGTAGGCGATGCGCCGTAGGGTCGATATGCGGGCATCCGCGGAGCCGGCCTCGATCTGCTGATAGACGGAGCGGGAGACCCGGGCGGCCAGGAATACGGACTCCTGGGTGCGGTTCTGGCGCAACCGGGTGACGCGGATGCGGTCGCCGAGGGCGCGGCGCTCCCTGAGGAGCCACTCGTCGTCATCGGGCAGGGTTGGCACTCGACAAACGCTGACCCGAAGTTGATCATAGGTCAGCCTGGAAAACCGGGCTTTCTGTGATCTTGATAATTCGAGCGACGGACCGCGACTCCGCCGCCGTAGAACATGCGGGAGCCCCACACGGCCCCCCGCACAGCACCGTCACTGCCACCCCCCACTGGCAGCCCTGCGGACTGGCATATGCCGCAGGGCGCCGGGTAGTGTCCGCAGTCGAACAGATGTTCACACGAACGAGTGAACTGCCCGCGGCCAGCGCAGGTCGTTAGCCAAGGCGGGAACAAGGAACCTGGCCGCCACGCACCGAGGCACCAGTGGGGAGAAGGCGATGGAACACCCGCGCAACACCCGCCGTCGAAGCCGGCCTGGGCTCCCCGCTCGCCGCCACCCCTAAAGCGACCAGCGGCCAACCCCTGTCGGCCGCTGGTCTGTGGCGCCACCCTCCGGGCCGTGAGGCCCAACCTCCCAAGTGCGGCTCGGAGGGTGGCTCCTCTCATTCAATACGAGGTTCAGTGGGAGACGCGTGGGAGAAACCCGCTGCAAAATTCCACAGCCGACTACGCGTTAACGCGAGATAGTGCGCGATTCGACACTCAAATTGGCAGTGAGGAACTCCCGGCAACTCTCACTATCCGCCTACGGATTCGCCAGCATGGGGACTGAGAAAACCTAGGCTGACCAGCGAAAATACCACGATGCCCAGCGCGATGCGGTACCAGACGAAGGGCATGAAGCTCTTGGTCGAGATGAACTTCATGAACCAGGCGATGACGGCGTACCCGGACGCGAAGGCGATCACCGTCGCGAACAGCGTGGGGCCCCAGGCGACATGGCCGCTCTCCAGCGCGTCCTTGGTCTCGAACAGGCCGGAGGCCAGCACCGCGGGAATGGCGAGCAGGAAGGAGTAGCGGGCCGCGGCCTCCCGCTTGTAGCCCATGAACAGGCCGCCGCTGATGGTGGCGCCGGAGCGGGAGACGCCCGGGATGAGCGCTGCCGACTGGCACAGACCGTAGACGAGGCCGTCCTTCACGCCCAGGTTCTCGAGCGTCTTGCGCTGCTTGGGCGCCCGGTGCCGGCCGCCCGTCTCGTCGCGCGCCGCCAGCCGGTCGGCGATGCCGATGACCACACCGACGACGATCAGCATCGTCGCGGTGATCCGCAGATCGCGGAAAGGACCTTCGATCTGGTCCTTGAACAGCAGCCCGAGCACGCCGATCGGTATCGAGCCGACGATCACCAGCCAGCCCATCTGGGCGTCGTGGTCGCGGCGCATCTCCTTGTCCACCAGCGAGCGCGCCCAGGCCGAGATGATCCGTCCGATGTCCCTGCGGAAGTAGATCAGCACCGCGGCCTCCGTGCCGATCTGCGTGATCGCCGTGAAGGCCGCGCCGGGGTCCTTCCAGCCCGAGAAGGCGGCGGTCAGCCGCAGATGCGCGCTGGAGGAGACGGGGAGGAACTCGGTCAGCCCCTGGACGAGTCCGAGGACGAGGGATTCAAACCAAGACATGGAGGTACGGCGTCCAAGTGCTGATCGTGGCAGGCGCGACGGAAGGTCACGCCGGCGGGCGTCGTGATCACGGGTGTGGAAAGGGCAGCCTAACGTCCGGCGCCGACAGGCCTGGCACAGGGGTTTCGGGGGCACCCGGCGGCCTTGCGTTCTGGATGGTTGACCAGGTGTGGGGGCGGAGCTTACGTTTCTGGGAGGAGAAAGCGCTTGCTGACGCTGCTCCTCCTCGTAGCTCGTCGTTCCCGGAGGAGTGCTGATCAGGTCCATGTCCACGTCCGAGACCCACCCCGGGACGTCCCCGGCCCCCGCCGCCCCGCTCGCCGGCCGGCGCGTCCGGGCCGCCGTCATCGGCACCGGCGCCATCGGGCGGGGCTCGCACCTGCCCGCGCTGGCCAGGCTCGCCGAGGAGGGCGAGACGGAGGTCGTCGCCGCCGTCGACATCGATGCCGGCGCGGTCGAGGAGTTCTGCCGGGCGACCGGGATCCCGCATGCCTACACCGACCTGGAGCAGATGCTGCGCGAGCAGCGACCCGACCTGGTGAGCATCTGCACCCCGCCGACGCTGCACCGCGAGCAGACCATCGCCGCCCTGCGCGCCGGGGCGTGGGTGTGGTGCGAGAAGCCGCCGGTGCCCACGCTCGCCGACTACGACGCGGTGGAGGCCGAGGAGGGCAAGGACGGCGGCCCGTACGCGTCGATCGTCTTCCAGCACCGCTTCGGCTCCGGCTCGCGGCACGTACGGCGGCTGCTCGCGGAGCAGGCCATGGGCCGGCCGCTCGTCGCGCACTGCCAGACCACCTGGTACCGCGACACCGCCTACTACGCCGTGCCCTGGCGCGGCCGCTGGGCCACCGAGGGCGGCGGCCCCGCCATGGGCCACGGCATCCATCAGATGGACCTCCTGCTGGACCTGCTCGGCCCGTGGCGCGAGGTGCGGGCGATGGCCGGGCGCCTGGTCCACGACGTGGAGACCGAGGACGTCTCCACCGCCCTGATCCGCTTCGAGAACGGGGCGATGGCGACCGTCGTCAACAGCGTGCTGAGCCCCGACGAGGTCAGCCGCATCCGCATCGACTGCGAGCGCGCCACGGTCGAGCTCACCCACCTCTACGGCCACTCCAACGCGAACTGGCGCATCACCCCGGCCCCCGGCGTGTCCCGTGACGAGGCCGCAGCGTGGCAGGACTTCGGCGCGGACGTGCCCAGCTCGCACCTGGAGCAGCTGCGGGAGCTGGTGGCGAGCATGCGCGCGGGGGAGCGTCCGCGCAGCAGCGGGGCCGACGGGCGCACCAGCCTGGAGCTGATCGCCGCGATCTACAAGGCGGCCTTCACGGACACCACGGTCAAGGCCGGCGAGATCGGTCCCGGCGACCCGTTCCACACGGCGATGCACGGCGGAGCGCCCGGCTGGGCACCCGTCGATCCCGTGGCGGCCCAGGAGGTGCCCGCATGACCGGCCTGCGTGTCGTGCACGCCCTCGGCGACCGCATCACGATCACCGAACGGGCCGGCGGCGTCGAGCTGTTGAGCTACGTCTACGCCCCCGAGGCGGCCTGGGAGTCCCCGAAGCCGTACATCCACCCGCTGCGCACCCTGGCGGGCGACGTCGTCACCGACTACCGCCCCAACGACCACCGCTGGCACAAGGGCCTGCAGCTGACGGCCTCCCACCTGTCCGGCGCCAACCTGTGGGGCGGCAACTCCTACGTCCACGGCGAGGGCTACCTCGAACTGCCCGAGCGCGTCGGCTCGATGGCGCACGCCGCCTTCGACGAGGTGGCGGTTCACGACGACCGCGCGGTCATCGCCGAACGGCTGACCTGGCACCCGTACAGCGGCGAGCTGTGGGCCGACGAGGAGCGCCGTATCGAGATCCACGACGTCGACACGGAGTCCGGCTCCTGGGCGCTGACCTGGGCCAGCGCCGTCACCAACCGCCGCGAGGAGCCGCTGCGCTTCGGCAGCCCGACCACCGCGGGGCGTGAGATGGCCGGCTACACCGGCCTGTTCTGGCGCGGCCCGCGCGCCTTCCGCGACGGCCGGATCATCGGCCCCGACGCCGAGGGCCCCGGCCTGATGGGCGAGCAGGCGCCGTGGCTCGCCTTCTCGGGCGCACACGACGGCAGCGACGGCCACGCGACCCTCGTCTTCGCGCACGCCCCCGAGAACGACCACCTGGGCGAGCGCGGCACGCACCCCGCGCACTGGTTCGTACGCAACGAGCCGTTCGCCGCGGTCGCCCCGTCCTGGGCGTTCTACGACGAGCTGGAACTCGCCCCCGGCGACACCCTCACCCGCCGCTACCGGATCGTGGTGGCCGACGGACCGTGGGAGCGGGAGGAGATCACCAAGTACCTGGAGGCGCATCCGTGGTGAGCACAGGGGAGTTCACGGGACTGCCGGGCTCCGTCGCGGTCTCGCACCTGTCCGTCTACGACTGGCCGGCCGTCGACGGTGTCTGCGGGGGAACTCCCCATATGCACCTGACCTGTTCGGAGGCGTATGTCGTCACCGGCGGCCGGGGTGCGGTGCAGACCCTCACGACGTCCGGGTACGAGGTCACGCCCCTCGTACCCGGCACGGTCGCCTGGTTCACGCCGGGCACCATCCACCGCTTGGTCAACGAGGACGACCTGCGCATCACGGTGCTGATGCAGAACAGCGGCCTGCCGGAGGCGGGCGACGCGGTCCTGACACTGCCGCCGCGGTACCTCACCGACGCGGAGACGTACGCCGCCGCCACCAGGATTCCGACGGATGTGCCGGAGGAGGAGCAGGAGCGGTTCGCCCGCACCCGCCGGGACCTCGCCCTGGAGGGGTACCAGGCCCTTCGTGACGCGGACGGCCCCGAGACGCTGGCCGCCTTCCACCGAGCCGCCGCGGCACTGGTACGCCCCCGGCTCGCCGAGTGGCGCGAGCGCTGGCGCCGGGGCGCGGAGGCGGCCGCCGCAGCCACGGGGGAGCAGCTCGACCGCTTGGAGAAGGGCGATGTCGGCCATCTCGCGGAGGCTGTCGTCAGGGCCGAACTGCCTTCGGCACAGGGGAAGTTCGGGATGTGCGGGCGGTTGGACGTGTACCGGGCGAACTGACCGGGTGCGCCCTGATCTCGACGGTGGGTAGCCTGGACGCATCGGCTGGGCCCAGCGCACGGGGAGGCCCGATGAAATACGTCGTGTTCTACGAGTCGGCCGACGACCTGGCCGCGAAGGCGCCCGCCCACTTCGCCGCGCACGCCGCCCGCTACCAGGAGTACGTCGAGCGCGGCGAGCTGCTGATGATCGGCCCGTTCGCGAACCCCCAGGAAGAGGGTTCGATGGCCGTCTTCACCACCCGCGCGGCGGCCGAGGACTTTGTCGCCGGCGACCCGTTCGTGCTGCACGGAGTGGTGAAGTCCTGGCGCATCCAGGAGTGGAACGAGGCCCTCGCCCCGTCCTGATCCGCACCTTGCCCGCGGGGTCTGGGCCCTGTCGTTTGGATCAGGTCGGCCGTAGGGAACTGCGCCTTGCAGCCGCCCCGAGCGGGGTCATGGGGGTCCCCCCGCTCGAGCGAAGCCGAGAGTGGGGGAGCGTGCAGCTGCAAGGCGGAGGAGGCCGTGACATCGGCCGCTGCCGCGGCGGGCGACGCGGAGCGATGGGAGCCCCTCCCGCTCGAGCGAATTCGAGAGTGGGGGAGAGTGACGACAACGCCGCTGGGGGTCCCCCACGCCCTTAAGGCAGTGGGGGAGGGCGTGCCAGGGCCCGCGACGCCGAGCTGATCCAGACGACAGGGCCTAGTAGTGCTTCGTTAGGTTCTGGTTCTGCTTGCGGTGAGGGGGCGGCCGCAGGTGGTGCAGGTGCCGGTCCAGCACCGCAGCAGGTCCTGCAA